>CAMFLL010000001.1 GCA_945957405.1 uncultured Mycolicibacterium sp.
GTGTTCGAGCGTTCGCTGGATCTGCACCGTCGTCTGCTGCAGCAAGCGGGCCGGTGGGCGCACCGCGAACGGCGCGATGGGCAGCACCACGGTGGGAGGTTCGGTGCCCGCTACGGGCACCGCTTCCGACGTGAGAGGGAAGGGCCGGGTTCGGATCGCCCACCTGACGACCGGCACCGTCGCCAGCCCTGCTGCGGTGAGCAGCCCGCCGAGCAGCAGCCAGCCGACCTGCCCGATGCCCAGGCACAGGAACCCGAGCACCGCGGGTGCCACCGCAAACGCGGCGCCCAGGCCCATGTCCTGCAGACCCACGTACTCGCTCTGCGCGTGCGCCGGCGCCAGTTCGAAACTCAGTGCGAATACGGCTGCCGCGTGGCACATCTCGCCTACCGAATGGACGGCCACCGCCGCCAACAGGACCGCGGCGGAGGCCCACCCCGGCAGGCCGGAAGACACCGTCACGGCTCCGCAGGCGACCAGGAAGACAAACCCGGCGACGCGCATGGCAGCGGCGCCCTGGCGGACGGTCGTGACCTTCCGGCCGACCCAGACCTGCAGCAAGACGACGCCTACCGTATTGACGATCAACACCGCGCCGACCATCCAGCGAGGCGCGTTGGTCGCCGTGGCGATCCACAGCGGCAGGGCGAAGGTGATGACCGCGTACTGCAGGCTCATCACCCCGTTGAGGATCGTGTAGGCGATGAACGGTTTGTCCCGCAGCGCCACACCGGGCCGCGCACCAGGCGGGGCGGGCAGCGGCGCGAAGTACGGGAGCCTGGCGCACACCCACGCCCCGATCAGGAAGGTCGCGGCGTTGGCGAGGAACAGCACGTGATAAGCCGCCAGGGTGTGCAGTGTCAGCGCCAGAGCGCCGACGGCGGCGCCGATGCCGACGCCGGCGTTCTCGATGGCCCGCAATTGCGAGCGGTATGCCGCCGCGCCCTCGCCGCCGACGCGACGGATGAGCCCGCCGCGCGACGCCCTCGACGCTGCCGTCGCCAGCATCTCCACGATGGTCACCACGACGAACATCCAGATGTGGGTGATGAAGACGTAGCCCACCATCGCCGCCGCCAGCACGACCAGGCTCAGTGCCGCGACACCGCGTGGGCCGCGGCGGTCGGCCAGGTGGCCCATCGGGACCCCGGCGAAGAGGCCGATCAATCCTGCGACGGCCAGCCACAGGCCGACCTCGGTGACCGAAAGGCCAAGCCCCTCTGTGAAATACAAGACCGAGGACGTCATGAACATGCCGGTGCCGATGTTGTAGATCCCGGTGCCCAAGCCCAGGCGGCGACGTGCGCCGGGCTCGGGTACCAGGGTCGACAGCCAGTTGCCCATCATCACGCCACTTCGCCGGCGGCCTGGTTGGTCATGAACGGGGCGATGGCACGGTTGCGGGGGCACGAGGCCGTCGATGGGCTGGCCAGATCGCGGTACCTGTCCCGCAGTTCGCGTTTGAGCACCTTGCCCGTCACGCCGACGGGGAAGTCTTCCGCGGTGACGGCGACGTCCAGGACTGCGATGCGGGGATGGCCCGCCTTCGCCAGAATGTCGTTGGCCTCTGCGAGCAGCCGCCCGGCCTCGGTCGGCGACTCGTCGGTGACGATGACAGCGACCGGGACGATTTCGTCGCCGTGGCGGCCTGCGACCACCGCGCAATCGTCGATGGTGCTGATCTCACTGAGCAGCACCTCCTCCATGAGCACCGAGTAGCCTGTGCCCTCAGCAGTCGCGATGGAGTCCTTTGTCCGGTCCACCACGAAGTAGTTGCCGTCGACGTCCTGGTACACAAAGTCGCCGGTGAGCCAATAACCGCCCAGCTTCGAGCGATAGGTGGTGTCCGAGTCGCCCCAGTACCCGGCGGTGATGGACGGGCCCTTGGCCCCGAAGAAACCCACCTCGCCCACAGGCGCCTTACTGCCGTCCGGCCGCAGCACTGCAACCTCGAGGCCGGGATCGGGCTTGCCGACCCGCCGGTCCGAGCGTTCCGACGCCAGCGTCCGGGGCTGGACCACCAGGCCCCAGCCGAGTTCGGTCGTGCCGAACCGGTCGTAAAACGTGGGGGGCTCCTGGTCCGGGCTGCGCTTGGCCAGGATCGCCTCGATGTGGGTCCCGTGGATGGCATCACCCATGTTGACCCAATAGTCGACTGAATCGAGAGTACCGCTTGGTGTTTCAAGCGCGGCCAACTCGGTGTAGGCGTGTGCGAATGCCATGACGCCCTTCGGCTGGTGCTGGTGTACGGCTGCCGCCAATCCCTCACCGCTCGGGTCGTAAAGCGCCACCAGCGGCGTGCCGGCGAGGATGGAGTAGGCGGTGTAGACAATGCACCCGAGATGTGACTGCGGTTGGGCGGTCATCATCCGCTCGTGGGCGGGCTCGATGTAGTTTTCCAGGCGGTAGCGAGGTCCGGCGACGCTGGACGCGTGGGTCTGTGTCACCGCCTTCGGAATTCCCGTCGTCCCCGACGAGTGCATGATCGACACCGGGTCCTCTCCAGCGTGTTTGAAGCGCCAGGCGGCGGGCAGTGCTGCCGGAGGTGGGGCGGGCAGGTCCTCGGCGAGCTGGACCCAACGCAGACCGTCAACCGATCCGATGCCCTCGTTGATGGTCGCGAGGCGGGACCGGTCGGTGTAGATCCCCACCGGCGTCGTGCGCTCGCACAGGCCGAGAGCAAGCGCCGGCGACGCCTTGCTGTTGATCAACACAGCGATGGCGCCCAACTGGGCGAGGGCGTTGAGGTGGATCGTGTAGGCGAACGAGTCCTCCATGTAGAGAGCCACCCGATCACGCGGGCCGACGCCCTGGTTGTGGTACCAGACCGACCAGCTCTGGACGAGTGAATCGAGCTGGGCCAGTGTGAACTCCGTTTGCTCCTCTCCCGCGGCGTTGATCACCGGCCGGCCCGTCCGGATGAATGGAATGTGCGGGTCGGGGTGTACGGCCATCGCCGTCGCCAGCAGGTTGCCCCCGCCCAGCTCGGGCAGCGCCGCCAGTCGGGAACGTTCTTTCGGTGACAGCAGTGCGCGAGTGGCGATGGTCATCGGTGGACTCCTTGGTCGGTGAGTATGATTGGATGAGTGGGGATTTCAGTAATTGAACCCGAGGGCACGGGCGGCCGTCTCGAGGTCGTGCTGCTGATGCAGGGCGGACACGGCGAAGCGCATCAGTCCGGTCCCCCTGGCAACCGTGGGGTAGAAGGCGGGCAGAACCAGGACACCGGCCCGCTTCAATCGGCGGGCAGCTGCGAACGCAGCTTCCTCGGTGTCGAATACCGCGCCCCGGACCGGTGAGTGCAGCCCGGCATTGACAAGCGTTCCGCCTGTCAGCCGATCGAACTCAGCGGCGTTGTGCCAGAGCCGCTTTTGCAGCGCGGCCACCTGGCCGTCGACGTGCAACCGGCCAGCGGCGACGTTGGCCGCCAGCATGGGCAGCATGATCGAATGCCCGAATACCAACGGGTTGGCAAACTTTCGCAGGATTCGCATGTCTTCGTGGCTCGGCACCACCGCGAAACCGCCTGCACCGCCGAAGGCCTTCGACAGCGAGCCGGCGAGCACCACATTCTCGGGAAGTGTCCCGCCCAACGCTTCCAACGCGTAGCCGGCGCCGAGTGGGCCGTCGATCGAGACCCCGTGCGCGTCATCCACATACAGATGACCACCGACCGGCTCGAGGATGGCCCGCATCGAAGCCACGTCGATCAGGCCGCCCATCGAGCCGACACCGTCGACCAACGCGATCGGCGTCCGACCGGTGGCCGCGACCTCGCGGACCGCTGCGGGGAGTGCCGCTGGATCGGTCATGTCGAAACGCCGCGTCGGTCCGATCTGCTCGAGCACACCGCGGATCACCTGGATAGAGGCGTGCGCCGTCTTCTCGACGAGGAACGCGACGCCGGCATCGGCCACGGGATAGCTGGGCAGGGCACCGGCGCCGAGCAGCGGGAGCAAGCCCAGATGGACGTTACTCACCGAGGTGAAAGCGGCCACTTGGGCGCGGCCGTACATGACAGACAGGAGCTCCTCCAACTCGCCGAGGTAGGGCGGGCGTCCGCGGTTACGCGACGTGGAGAAGTGCAGCCCGAACCGGCCCATCGCCTCGGTTGCCGCCGCGATCAGATCGGGGTGTGTCTCCAGGCCGAGGTACGAGCACGAGACGAATTCCACGGCCTCGCTGCCGTCGGTCAGGGTGACCTGCTTGCCGTCCCGCGCGGTGATGACATGTCCGGTCAGGCCCTCCGCGAAGGCCCGATCGAGCGAGTCCGAGGTCTTGCTGACGCGGGATGAAACCCAGTTGGGCCTGGCCGACGTTCGGATGTCCATCAGGTCCGTCATTTGACTGTCTCCTTCGTGAGGTCAGTGGTCATGGCACGCAACGCTTTTGCACTGCGCTCGCGGTAAGCGCCGCGCAGGGGGCCAAGCACCCCGCACAGGCGGTCGAGCAAATCGCCGAACGCTTTCGCGTCACCGTCTTCGACGACACCCTCCAACTGCGACACCCCGCGCGACAGCGCGCGGCGAGCCGCCGGGGCGTACGGGTTGGCCGCCTGGACGTCCCAATACACCTCGGGTGCACCTGAGGCGATGCGCGCCAGCAGTGACAGCAGCGCCGTGTGCGGCGGCGGACCCAACCGGTCCAGGTCGGCGATGTCGACGTCCAACTCAGTCAGGGCGGCCCCGAAGGCGATCACCGCGGCGTGGGTGAGGGCCTGGGCGGCGGCCGCCACCCGGTCGTGTTGGTCGGCGGTCACGTTCACCACACGGGCACCCCAGTGCTCGATCAGGCCGCGCAGCGCGCGCCCGCGCGGGCCGTCGCGCACGATCACCGAAGCCACCGCGTGCCCGGTGAAGCCAAGGGCAGGGGCGAACATCGGGTTGAGGCTCAGCGCTTCCGCCTGCCGGGCGACCATGGCGGCGGCATGCAGGGTGGGGACCACCGTGGACTTCACCGACAGCGTGTCGACGATGAGGGCGTCCGGCCGCAGCGTTCCGACCATCCGGCCGATGGCGACCAATGCCACCGACTCGGGAACGGACAGCAGCACGGCGTCGGCTGCTCCGACGACGTCGGCCACCTCCGCGCCGGGATCGCTGATATCGCCCCGCACGAAGCGGGTGACATGGTGGGTAGGCCCGGGGACGGCGCGGTCGACGATGACCACCTCGTTGCCCGATTCCTGCAGTCGCTCGGCGAAAAGAGACCCCACCGCTCCCGAGCCACCGGCGACGACGACGCGTCCGATGATCGGTGTGCCGCTCACTTCTCCTCCTCCTGGTGGCCGGTTGCGGCCAGGGCGGTCATCATCGCCCTCGACTTGACCACGGTCTCGTCGAACTCCCCGTCCGGATCGGAGAGGGCGACGATGGCGCCACCGACGCCGAACGTCACCCTCCCGGCGTCGACCACCAGGGTTCGGATCACGATGGACAGGTCACTGGCGCCCGACAGCGAAAACCAGCCGAGTGCACCGGAATACACGCCACGGGGGCCCTGCTCGAGCCGGTCGATGATCTCCATCGTGCGGACCTTGGGGGCACCAGTCATCGACCCCCCGGGGAAGGCAGCGCGGATGCAGTCGACCGCCGAACGGCCCGGGGCGAGTGTGCCGCGGATCGTGGAGACGAGCTGGTGCACCGGCGCATAGGTCTCGACGTCGAACAGCTTCGGTACATGGACCGAACCCACCGAGCAGACCGTGTTTAGGTCGTTGCGGAGCAGGTCGACGATCATCAGGTTCTCGGCGCGGTCCTTCGGGTTGCCGCGCAGTTCCTCGACCAGCGCACGATCCTCGGCGGCGTCCCTGCCTCGGGGGCGAGTGCCCTTGATCGGCTTGGCCTCGACGGTCCCGTGCAGGTCGATCGAGAGGAACCGCTCCGGGGATGCGCTGAGGACGGCCACGTCGCCGAAGTCGAGCAGGGCCCCGAACGGGACCGGGCTCACCCGGCGCAGGCGGGCGAAGGTGGGCAACACGTCGATCTGGGTGTGGACGGTGACCATGTTGGTCATGCAGATCTCGTAGGACTCACCGGCGTTGATCTCGTCGAAGCACTCGTCGATCCGCTTGAGGTAGGCGGCCCGGTCGTGCCGGAGCTCGACGTTCATACCGGAACTGGGATCGGTCATGGACGGGCCTGACAGCGCCGACGCCGGCGCCCGATGGACGGGAGCGGCAGGAAGCACGCGCAGGGCTTTGGCGGTTGTCGCCAGCCAGGTCTTGGCCTCGGCGGTCCCGGCCGGTTCGCCCGAGATAGACAGGGCGAGAAGATAACTGGTCCGGGTGCCGTGGTCGAGGACCAGGGCCCGGTCGGCGAAGAGCAGAGCGGCATCCGGCGTGTCGGACTGGTGGGCGTCGGTGCCCCCGGTCTCCGCCTTCAGCTCGTAGCCCAGATAGCCGACATAGCCAAGGTTGAACTCGAAGGGCAGGCCTTCCGGTGCGGGCACCTCCCGGACGCGCAGCTGTTCGTCGAGGTAATCGAAGAACGGTTGCCGGATCCGCTCTGTGGTCCCATCGGGCCGCCGGACTGTGACCTCGCGGTCGGCGACGCTGTAGCTGAGATGCTCGGCGAGCGGACCGTCGCCGTTCCCCATGAATGAGAAGCGCGACAACCCGTCGACCACCGAGCTGCTGTCCAGCCAGAAGCCCTGCGCCCCAACGGCGAAGAGGGAGCTGTAGGCCGCGAGCGCCTCGGGATGGACATCGAGATGCTGTATGTGCAGGTCGTAACGAGGTTGCTCCGCTTCGGCAGTGCGCGCGGGGGCGACGGCGGACGTCGACCGTTGCGCGGCGAGGGCGAAGAAGTTGGTCAACAACTCGTGGCCGTAGGTGCTGCTGATCGACTCGGGATGAAACTGCACACCCCACAACGGAAGTCGGCGGTGGCGCACACCCATCACGACGCCGTCCTCGGTCCACGCCAATTCCTCGAGGTCGTCGGGGAGCGATGTGACGGCCAGGGAGTGGTAGCGCACGACCTCGAACGGCGACGGGATGCCCGCGAAGAGGTCAGTGCCCGTGTGATGTACGTCGGAGATGCGGCCGTGCATGGGCTCGGGCGCGTTGACGACCGCACCGCCGAAGAGGTGGCAGAGGCCCTGGTGGCCAAGGCAGACACCAAGCACCGGTAGACCGCTGTCGCGGATCACGCGGGCGCTCACCCCGAAGTCGCGGTCTTTTTCGGGTCGACCCGGGCCGGGTGAGATCACGGCGGTGTCGAACTCGTCGAATCGGAGGTCGGCCCAAGGTGTGTCGTTCCGGACGACGGTCGGCGGTTGCCCGCACACCTCGCCGATCAACTGGTAGAGGTTGTAGGTGAATGAGTCGTAGTTGTCGACGAGGATGACGCGCATCAGGCTGCGCTTCCATCGAAGCCGGCTCCGGTATCGGGCGAGATGATCAGATTTTCGATGCGGCAGGTCTCCCCGATGATCAGGTCGTACAGCTGCTTCATGAAGGTCAGATCCAGACCGTTGGCCTCGGCAAACCGGGCGGCCCGGTGCTGCACGACACCTATCCGGCGAGGTTGCATCATCGGCACCCCGTGCTCGCGCTTGTAATGGGCGATGCTTCGGCACACGGCGACGCGCGTGCCCAGTGCTTCGAGGAATTCCGCGTCGATCCGGTCGAGCTCGGCGCGCAGCGTCTCAAGAGTGCCTTGGTCGGCCTTCTCCCTAGCTGCTGCCAGGTCTGCAAGTTCTCTCATGATTTGATCTCCCGTTTCTCGGAACTTCCGTCAACCACTGATTCCGTGCTGGTAAAGGACCGGCACCTTGCCCCGCTGTGTGCGCGCGAACTGATCGATGCCTGCGTGGTGCACCTCGAAAGCCAGGCACCGTGGGCTCACGATGACCTCGTGGATTTCGTGGGCACCGCGCAGTGCGGCTCGGACCGTGTCAGTCGTGAAACCGTCTGGGGTGGCCGCGGAGAGGAGTAGACGCACCCGATAGCGGTGGCCTTCCCACAGGACCTGGAACTGACAGTCGGCAGGCCTGGACACGCCAAACGCACTCAGCGCAGCCAGGAGATGGTCGCTGGAGAAGGTGATCGTGTCGACCGTCATCGAGTTCGGCATGCGGCCGAGCAGCAGGATCGATCGGGCGGCGCTGCCACAGCCGCAGGCGCCGGTCAGCAGTTGGCCCCGATCACCGAGCCGATAGCGCATCAGCGCCATCCCCGACGTCGTCAGGGGTGTGACGACGAGTTCGCCTGGCGTTCCTGGGGGCAATGGCCTACCGGCCTCGTCGACGACCTCCACCACGTTGGCGTCTTCGTGCAGGTGGTGCACCGCGCCCGTCTGGTGTCGGCACTGGTAGCCCAGAGGCCCGGTCTCGGACGTCGAATAGGCCAGTGACCGCACGACGAGGTCCGGTGCGGCTGAGCGCACGATGCGCTCCCGCTCGGCTCCCAGCGATTCACCGATGAACAGATAGTTCCGCAGTGGCAGGTCTTCGGCTCCCGCCAACAACTCGGCACCATATGCCGGTGACGCCACCAATGTGTCGATCCCGTGGGCCGCGATGACGGCGGCGGCATCGGCGGGTGCGGTGTACTCGCCCATAGGAAATGACAGCGCCGGCAGGGACCGGGTGATGTCCTGGACGAACAGGAACGCTCCGTTCAAGTCCCCGGGAAACAGGCAATTGGCCACCCGGGTCGGTGGCGTCTGCAAGGCCGCGCGAACCCCACGCACCCCCAGGTGTCCGACCCGCTCGGTGAAATCCCATGAGTGATACAGAACTTTCGGCCGACTGGCGGTCCCGCTGGATCGCAGCACGAGCCCGGGGCTCTGATCGAAGAGGAGATCATCAGAATGCGGTGGGCAACCTGCGGCCAGATCCGCGGCGCAGAGAAGGGGCAGCGAAGCAAGATCCTCCACCGTGGCGCTGATTTCCAGGGCCTCGAGCCCGGGGAAGCGCCGCCAGACGTTGACGGACTGGCGCGCGGCTGCCAGCGTGGCGCGCAGATTGTGCTGTTGCAGGACGTCGATCTCGTCGCGGGAAAGCGAGTCGAGGTGATCAGCGAGGCGGATACCTGCCACGTCACGGAACCCTGGCTCGCTCGGCTGATCGCCGGCCGGAATGGTCGTCTTCGCCCGAAATCCCCGCGTCAGGGCCGTGTTGCGGGTGTAGGTGGTCATGACTCAAATGGTCGTGATCACGCCCTGCCTACGTAATCGCCGGCGATACCAGAATCAGCCTGTCGATGGGATAGGTTTTCCTACCCGCCGGGTAAGCACCGGGCTATGTTGGCGACGGTTGAACCGAGTTCCGGGCGCACATGCCGGTCGTTGACTGGCGGCCTGCCTACTCACCGAGTTCGACGCCATGGCTGTGACTGCTCCAGATGCACAGCCATAGCGTCAAACTCGGCGCATCATGACCACTGCGGCCAGGCCTATCCGGCGACCATGCAGTCGATCGCCGCGGCACTGAGCACATGGTCGAGCACCATGACCGCTCCGCCGATCACACCTGAGCGGTCGCCGTGCACCGAGGGTTCGACCTGCAGCCGCCTGGTTGCCAACGCAGTCGCCTTGCCGTACAACGCTTCTCGCAGTCCGGCGACGAACACGTCGTAGGCGCCGACCATGTCCCCCGCGACGATGAGCACGGCCGGGTTGAGCAGGTTGACCGCGGCGGCCAGAACGTCGCCGATGTGTCTGCCGCTGTCGCGGATCAGGCGACGCGCATCCGGATTACCGTTGTTGGCCAACTCCACGACATCGCGCAGATGACCGACGTCCTCCCCGGCATCCTGCAGGGCCCGCACCAGCGCCCAGCCGCCGGCGATCGCTTCGAGGCAACCGGTGTCACCGCATCGGCACGCAAGACCTTCGGCGGCCTGGGTTTTGTTGTGCCCGAACTCGCCGGCGGCGTGCATGGCACCTCGATAGACGGAGCCGTCGGCGATGATTCCCGCCCCGAGCCCCGTTGACGCCTTGACCACCAGCAGATCCTTCAGTGCCGCGCGGTCACCGTGCCGCTCGACCGCCGCGATGACATTGGCGTCGTTGTCGAGGAGCACCGGCGCACCCGTCAGTTCGGCGAAGTACGGCGGCAGGGGGACGCCGTCCCAGCCGGTCATGACGGGATAACTCAAGCTGCAGCCGCGTTGCTGGTCGACGGGGCCGGGCAGGCTCAGACCGACGCCGTAGATCGGCAGGTGACGACGGTCCGCGTCGTCGATCAGCCCGTCGAGCCGTTTGACGATGTCGGGCATCAGGTCGTCGGGACGCAGGCCCGGCGCCTGGTCGATGTCGGCGGACGCCAGGATGTCGCCGGCCAGGTTGCACACGGCAAGCCGGGTGCGGCTTCGGCCGATTGCCGCAGACAGCACGATGCCCGCGTCGGCGTTGAAGGACAGCAGGGCCGCGGGCCGCCCGCCGGTCGGCGACGTCTGCTCCCGTTCGATCACCAGCCCCCGGGCGACAAGCGCATCAACCCGAGACGTCACCGCCGTCCGCGACAGGCCCGTCAGATGCCTGATTTCACCGCGAGTGATGTCTTCGCGTTCCTTGATGAGTGAGTACAGATCGCCGGTGGACATCGGCACTGAAGTCCTCGTGAAAGGCATGTTCCGAGGGTAGCGGGACACTATTAGGTATTTCAAATACCTAACTTGCGCTTGAAAAGTTAAATCTGAATCGTTACAGTCCTCTCCAACGACGGGAACACCCACAGGGAGGAACCTCATGTCGGCCATCAACCCGGTTGACCCGTGCGACTTCGTCATCTTCGGCGGTACGGGCGATCTGGCAGTTCGTAAGCTGCTGCCCGCGCTCTACCTGCGGGATCGCGACGGTCAGCTCACCGAGACGACCCGGATCATCGCCGTGGCGCGGGCCGGCCTGGACGAACCGGGCTACCGCGACAAAATCGCCGCCGAGCTCGGTCGCTTCGTCAGTGCTGACCTACTCGACACGGACACCACCGCCCGCTTTCTGCAACGCCTTCGGTTCGTCAGCATCGATTTCTCCGACGCATCGGACTTCGGCTCGGTCACCGACATCCTGGTGTCCTCACCCAACGAGATCCGGGTGTTCTACCTCGCTTGCGCCCCGAGCCTGTTCGGCGGCATCTGCGCCGCGCTGGGGCAACACGGCCTGGTCACCACCTCGTCGCGGGTGGTGCTCGAGAAGCCGATCGGCCGCGACCTCGCGTCGGCGCAAGCCATCAACGACGCAGTCGGCGCCGTGTTCAACGAGAACCAGATCTTCCGCATCGACCACTACCTGGGCAAGGAGAGCGTGCAGAACCTGCTCGTCACAAGGTTCGCCAACACTTTGCTCGAACCACTGTGGAACTCCAGCTGGATCGACCACGTCCAGATCACCGTGGCCGAATCCCTCGGCGTCGGAACCCGCGGCGGCTACTACGACAATTCCGGTGCGCTGCGCGACATGCTGCAGAACCACCTGCTGCAGGTGCTGTGTCTGGTCGCGATGGAGCCACCCACCTATGTCGACCGCGAGACCGTGCGTGACGAGAAACTCAAGGTACTGCAGGCGTTGGCCCCGCTGACCACCGACGACATCAAGCGCAACACCGTCACCGGGCAGTACGGCCCCGGACTCGCCGACGGTGCCGTGGTCACCGGCTACCGCGACGAAATCGACAGTCCCGACAGCACCACCGAGACGTTCGTGGCCGTCAAGGCCGCGATCAACAACTGGCGCTGGGCCGGTGTGCCGTTCTATCTGCGCACCGGAAAGCGTATGGCGCAACGGCATTCGCAGATCGTCGTCCAATTCAAACCCGTTCCGCACCCGATGTTCCCTGGCAGCGACGGCACCACCGAGCCCAACCGCTTGGTCATCTCCCTGCAGCCCGATGAGGAGATGCGGTTGGAGTTCACCGCCAAGGAGCCGGGGCCCGGTGGGATCCGCCTGCGCCCGGTCTCATTGGCCCTGAACTACACCCAGGCGTTCCAGCGTCGCTCGCCCGACGCCTACGAGCGGCTGCTGATGGACGTCGTTCGCGGCGATCCCACGCTGTTCATGCGCCGCGACGAGGTTGAAGCCGCCTGGGCTTGGGCCGAACCGATCCTGCATCACTGGCAGAACGAAAAGCGGGTTCCACGGACGTACCCCGCCGGCACCGACGGTCCCGTCGATGCCGTCATCCTGCTCGAACGCGATGGACGCCGCTGGCATGAAGGAGCCGCATGATGCACCCCGTCATCACCGAAGTCACCAACCGGATCGTGGCGCGTAGCAGCGAACAGCGCAGCGCCTACCTACGACGCCTCGACGCCGCGGTCGAACGCGGACCGGCGCGAGGCAGGCTGGCGTGCGCCAACCTGGCCCACGGATTCGCCGCCTCCAACACCCGCGACAAGGGGGCGCTGCGCGCGTTGGTCAAGCCCAACGTCGCGATCGTGTCGTCCTACAACGACATGCTCTCGGCGCACAAACCGTTCGAGAGTTACCCCGCCCAGCTCAAACAGGCGGTCATCGCGGGAGGCGGCATCGCGCAGTTCGCCGGTGGAGTGCCCGCGATGTGCGACGGCATCACTCAGGGCCGCGAAGGCATGCAGCTGTCCCTCTTCTCGCGGGACGTCATCGCCATGGCGACCGCAATTGCGTTGTCGCACGACATGTTCGACGCCGCGCTGCTGCTCGGCGTCTGCGACAAGATCGTGCCGGGAATGTTGATCGGCGCGTTGGGATTCGGACACCTGCCGGCGATCTTCGTTCCGGCCGGACCGATGACGTCCGGGCTGCCCAACTCCGAGAAAGCCAAGGTGCGCCAGCTCTACGCCGAGGGCAAGGTGGGCCGCGACGCCCTCCTCGAGGCCGAAGCTGCGTCCTATCACAGCAGCGGCACCTGCACCTTCTATGGCACCGCCAACTCCAATCAGCTGCTGATGGAAGCAATGGGCCTGCACCTGCCCGGGTCGAGCCTGGTCAACCCCGACAACCCGCTCCGGCAGGCGTTGACCACGGCGGCAGGCTCACGAATCGCCGCGTTGACCGCCCTTGGCGACGAGTACACGCCGGTCGGCCATGTCGTCGACGAACGGGCCATCGTCAACGGTTGCGTCGCCCTGCTGGCCACCGGCGGGTCGACCAATCACACCCTGCACCTGGTCGCCATCGCCCGGGCTGCTGGAATCGAACTGTCCTGGAACGACATCGCCGACCTCTCGGCCGTCGTGCCGCTGCTGGCTCGCGTCTATCCGAACGGGACCGCGGACGTCAACCACTTCCACGCGGCTGGCGGAATCGGGCTGGTCATCAACTCCCTGCTCGACGCAGGACTGATGCATGACGACGTGTTGACCGTGGCCGGGCCGGGCCTGCGCCGCTACACCAGCGAACCGCGCCTCGTCGGGGAAGGCATCACCTGGATCGACGGCGTGCAATCCAGCATGGACAGCAGCGTTGTGCGCACCGTCGATGATCCGTTCGCCCCCGACGGCGGACTCAAGACCCTCGACGGCAATCTCGGTATCAGCGTCATCAAGACCTCAGCGGTCGACCCGCGTCACCGCGTCGTGACCGCACCGGCGATTGTGTTCGACAGCCAGGAGCAATTCCTCGACGCCTTCCAATCCGGGCAGCTGGAACAAGATTTCGTGGCCGTGGTCCGTTACCAGGGCCCGCAGGGATTGGGCATGCCGGAACTGCACAAGCTCACACCCCCGCTCGGAGTTCTGCAGGACCGCGGCTTCAAGGTCGCGATCGTCACCGATGGCCGCATGTCCGGCGCATCTGGGAAGGTCCCGGCCGCAATCCATCTCACCCCCGAAGCTGCCGCGGGCGGCCCGCTCACCCGTGTTGTCGACGGCGATCTCATCACTCTCGACGCCAACACCGGCACCCTGACACTGCACGTCGACGACGACGAACTCGTCGGCCGAGTCCCCACCGGCCGCGCACCCACCCCCGACGAATGGGTGGGTACCGGCCGCGACCTGTTCGCCACCATGCGTGCCGCGGTCGGCCCAGCCGACCAAGGTGCCACCGTATTCAGGAGCGTTTCATGACACATCTTCCCTCGTTACTCGACCTGGTTCCCGTCATCCCCGTCGTGGTCATCCACGATCCTGGCGATGCCGTACCGATTGCGCGGGCGCTGGTCGAAGGAGGACTCCCGGTCATCGAACTGACCCTGCGCACCCCGTCGGCGATGGAGTGCATCGAACGCATCGCGGCCGAGGTGCCCGACATCGTGCTCGGCGCCGGCACCATCGTCGACACCACCCAGCCCAAGCAGGCGCTGGCCGCCGGAGCACAGTTCCTGGTGTCCCCCGGCTCGACAGCCGATTTACGGGCCGCCATGCGCGACAGCGGATTACCCCATCTGCCTGGTGTCGCAACGGTCTCGGAAGTCATGACCGTCGCCGAAGAGGGCTACCGCGAGATGAAGTTCTTCCCGGCCGAGGTCGCCGGTGGCACCCCCTATCTGAAGGCCATTCACTCGCCCATCCCGTCGGTGCGGTTCTGCCCGACCGGCGGCATCACGCCCGCCAGCGCCTCGTCGTATCTGGACCTGCCCAACGTGGGATGTGTCGGAGGCAGCTGGCTGACGCCGGCCGGCGCCATCGCGCAGCGGGACTGGACGGCCGTGTCCGACCTGGCCCGGGCGGCCAGCGAACTCGCTCCACGTGCCGAAGCGCGGGTCTGAGGAGGCCGTTCTCGGCACCGCATCTCGACGGCAGCGCCACCTGTGGTGTTGAATCCGTCAATGCTGACCAGCTCTGAGGTGCTCCTCGCGGCCGACCGCTTGGTTGCGGCCTTCGCCGCCACCGATACCGACGCTTACTTCGGCTGCTTCGCACCCGAAGCGACCTTCGTCTTCTACCCCGAACCCGCACGCCTGGGCGATCGCGCCGAGTACGAGCAGCTGTGGGCGTCATGGCTCGAGGGCGGATGGCGGGTCGAGACCTGCACCAGCAGCGATCGCCTGGTGCAGGTCTACGGCGACACCGCGATCTTCACCCACACCGTGGACACCGTCGTATCGGTCGAGGGCGAGCACACCGCCACGCGAGAGCGCGAAACCATCGTGTTCGTGCAGGACGGCGACCGCCTGCTGGCCGTCCACGAACACCTGTCGTCAGCGCCGGACTCCGCCGACGCCGATGGCAGCGGCGGTGATGCCGATGCCTGACCGCCCCTATGCGCTTGTCCGTCGACCGGCCAAGAGCCTGAACGACGGCATGGTCACCTTCATCGAACGGCGCCCCATCGACGTCGAACTGGCCAATCGGCAGTGGGACGACTACGTTGCCGCCTTCGAGCGCAACGGCTGGCCCACCGTCGTCGTCGACGCCGACGACGCGATGCCGGACTGTGTGTTCATCGAGGACACCGTCGTGATGTTCGGCGACCTCGCGGTCATCACCAACCCGAGCCGACCGGCGCGCAATCCCGAGATCACCGCAGTCAAACGGGTCATCGACGAACTGGGGATCGAGAGCACCGCCATTACGGGCGGCACCATCGACGGCGGTGACGTCCTGAAAATCGGTTCACAGGTTTACGTCGGCCTCAGCGGTACCACCAACGCAGCAGCCGTCGAGGAGCTGACGCGGATCCTGTCACCGCGCGGCTACACGGTCACCGGCGTACCGCTGTCCAAGGCCCTGCACCTCAAGAGCACCGTCACCGCGTTGCCGGACGGGACGGTGATCGGCTGGGAACCCGTCGTGGACGACACGGGCGTCTATCCGTCTTTCGTGGCTGTACCGGAAGAGCAGGGATCGCACGTCGTCCTGCTGTCCGATGAGGTGCTGCTGATGAGCTCGGCGGCGCCGCGCTCCGCCGAGATGCTCGAAGAACGCGGGTATCACGTTGAACGAGTGGATATCTCGGAGTACGAGCATCTCGAAGGGTGTGTCACCTGCCTCAGCGTGCGCGTGCGGTAGCTACCTGGGTATGGATTGCCCGGCAACGTACCGTGTGGCTGAGAAACGGCCGGGATGACAAAAATCGACATGTGGTCGGGCGCTGTGTTGGCGAATGTTGAAGACGCGATTCAGAACCTGGAAACCGTCCAATGAGTTATCTAGCAGATTTGGCGCACAGCGTGTCGGACGCTCTGCGTCTACGGCCGAAGCCTTGGGGCGTGACTGCCGCGATGCGCGCGGTGGCGGCTGCTGGCGCGATCGCCGTGACCGGAGCAATGTTCGGACATCTGTCCGCTGTAGGAGTGGTCTACCTCGGCGCAGCGTGTTCGGTCGCCTTTGTGCCGGCCGGCGTCTACCGGGTCCAAGCAATTGCGCTACTGGCTCAAGGTGCCGGCGCGATGCTCGGCATCTGCGCAGGGAACTTGCTACCGACCTCCCTGCCGTCTCTCGTCGCGTCCGCCGTAGTGGCGGGGACAGTTTCCGGCTTGGTCGGTTCCGTGGGGCCGAACGCGCCCGGATTCGGCATGATGCTCAGTATCGGCTTGGCCTTCGGGCAGTTCGGCGGATCGGCGCTGCCCTGGTGGCAGCAGTCGTTTCTCTACTTTGTCGGATTAGTCGTGGTCGCGGCCGCAACCTTGGCGCCGTGGGTGCTCCGGCGGAATGTGCGGGAACGCCAAATCGTTGCCGCTGTGTACTTCTCGGCCGCGGATCTCTGCGCAGCGACCTGCACCACGGGAGCAGCGGCCGCACGAGCACGCCTGGCCGCTGCCTCTGCCGACCTGCGCGCCGCAACTCCCCATCCGAAGGCTGAGTTGTTGGCCTATTCGGTCGCCGCTCTGTATGCCGAAGGCCGCCCCGTTTCCAACGCTGTGGTGGATGCCATTCGAACCGCGGGCAGTCAGGTCCTTGCAGACGTGCCAGTGCAGGTGCAGATCGACGACGCTCGGCCCAGCCCCGGCATGGCTGCGCTGCAGGACGCGCTCAGCTCGAACCCACAGCGCCCACCAGCTCCACACACCCAGTGGTCCGCCTGGGCTACCTTCCATGCGGTCACATCGCGCCATGCACAGTCCAACGGCATCCGTATCGGTGTGTGCATGGGAGTCGCGACCGCGTTGACCGCCACTCTGCACGAGCCCACGCATTCATTCTGGTTACCGCTGACGGTCGCAGTGATCGTCCGGCCCGAGTACGCGTCGATATTTGTCCGCACCGTGAACCGGCTCATGGGGACAATCGTCGGCGCACTTGTCGCGGCGGGAGTTCTGAGTGTGACACCCGCTGGATTGCCGGTAGCCGCCGCCGCTGCTTTGGCGTTGGGATTCGCTGTCCTTTCGGCGCCAAAACAGTACGGGCTAAGTGTCATCGGAGTGACCGCGTCTGCGTTGCTATCCTCTTCCATCGGCCAGCAAGATCCGGTGCTGCCCGGACTACGGTTGGTGGACACGCTCCTAGGTGCCACGATCGCCGTGGTGTTCGGCTATCTACTCTGGCCCACCTCCCGCCAATTTCCCGAGGAAGCTCGGCTCGACGTCGCACTGACCGCTGCCCACGATTACTTCACGGAGGCCGTCAAATCGCCTGAGCAACGCACACATTGGCAGACACGCCGTGACGATGCCTACCGCCTGGCCCATCAGGCCGCTTCGGCGATCAGGACGGCAATATCGGAGCCGCCGCCTTTGGGACCCGCTGCCGCCCGGTTGTTGCCGGCCGGCATCGAACTCGAAGATACAGTGACGCCATCACCGCGATCGCGAATATCACAGATAATCACCGAGATGCTGGAATTTTGGCGGACATGGTGAAGCACCGGCTCGATTCGCTGCGGCGGGCCGGTTGAAACAGTGCAGACAACTCGCCTTCTGATGTCCGTTCAGCGCGCAGTGACCCGTTGCCGGAGCTCAGACGTAGCGCTATCACATTGAACGCGTGGATATCTCGGCCTACGAACACCTCGAAGGGTGCGTCACCTCCTCAGCGTGCGGTAGCGGCTTGGACTTGTACCAGCCTCAGAATGTCCGAGGGGTGTTGAGCCACAGGACCGTAGTTGGCCCAGGTCCGTATGGATTACCGAACTCGTGGGCACGCTCGCTTCGGAAGGACATCGAGTCGCCTGGATCAAGGAGGTAGTCGTCGCTGCCGTCCAGGCGTAGGTGAAGCTGCCCGGACATCACGAACAAGAACTCTTCGCCCTCGTGCGAGATTGCACCATCGCTGCCACATCCTGGCTCGAACGTAAAGAGCAACGGTTCGAGGTTGCTGCCCGCAGTCGACAAGTCCTCGATCCGAACACCCTTGTCGCTATCGAGAACTCGACGAGAATGCGCCCTCACCAACAAATTTGGCGCTTCATACGATTCAGTCATGAGACCGAGCACGTTCGTGTCGAATGCCGCGCCCAGCTTCTGTAGCGAAGCTATCGACGGAACGGCGGTTCCTCGCTCGACCGCGCTGATGTATGACGCGCTGAGGCCCGTCATCGCCGCAACATCGCGAAGCGTCAGTTTGCGGCCCTTGCGTAGATCACGGATCGCGCCCCCCGCATGACGTGCGTGCGCCAATCCCGGCGCTGACGCTTCACCATTGCGGCCGGCATCTCCCGGCTGATCGAGGATTCGGCGAACTCCTTCAGCGTTCACACCACCGGCCATCAGCGACTGGATGCGTCGCATGCGGTCGATGTCGACCAACGTGTAGGTGCGGTATCCCGACGACGTCCGCGCTGGGGTGATCAGGTGTTGCTGTTCCCATTTGCGCAGCTGTACTGCGCTGGCGCCCACCAGTTGGGCCGCTTGTTGAATGTAGAGAACTTGCCCGTTCGTAAGGCCGACGGCGCCGTGGTCATCGGTGCGCTGGCGCGTACCTCCATTCAACGCACTCGCGCGAGGCGCACCCATCGACATGCCAACCACTTCCCGCTGAAACCCATGAGAGTCCTGATACCCGTGAGGATAGTCGCGGTGGATTCCTGAATTGGGCCCAACATCTCCTGTATCCCTCGGAAAACGACCTGAACTGGACAAATCTGCCGGCTCCGAGCATCCAACACAGGTCACAGTTCCTGAGAAAAGTGATGTGGAACACGAAACGGTCTTGAAACCGGGCGTCATCTCTGCGTAGCATTTGTGCTCTAACCTTCACCAAATCCACAAACCTTTTACTCGGCCTCATCAGTCCTACAACCTTCACCAGAAACCAGAGGGTTAGAGCACCACCATGGCATCCACGACCGATCGGAGCAGCGATGAAGACCCGCGAGCAGTACCAGCGCCTAACCCACTCCCTCCACTGGGACCCCACCTATGTCGGCGAGGACGCCTACGTCCCCGAAGAGTGGCGCACCGCCTGCACCATGCCGGACTGGAAGAAGTTCAACGACCCGTTCCAGATCCTCTTCGAGGACTACATCCGTATCCAGGCCGAGAAAGAAGACAAATTTCACGCCGTCCGCGACGCCGGCGCCCGGTTCGGCCACATCGGACGTGTCGACCCTCGCTGGGTCGAAGCAATGAAGTCCTTCAACACAGCTCTTACCTATAGCGAGTACTACAACTACCGCGGCCACGTCCGGGTCGCGCGCTTCGCACCAGCACCGGCGATTCGGATCGCGTCGATGGTGCAGGCCATGGACGAGCGACGCCACGCCGAAGAAGCGGTGTATCAGGCAAAGGACTACGTCAAACATCATGAGAGCGGATTCCTTCTGCCCAAGGACCGCATCGCGTTCTTCGAGCGGCACTGGTATTTCCAGGGAGATCGCTCATTCTTCGAGGATCTGATCACCACCGATCCGATCGAAGCAATCATCGGCACCAACCTCGTGTTCGAGACCGCCTTCACGAACCTGCTGTTCATTGCCGCCCCCGCTGCTGGTGTTGCGAACGGAGACTTCGGATTCGGACAAGCGCACCTGACGATCCAAAGCGATGAGACCCGTCACATGGCCTTGGGGCAGTCAGTGGCCAGGGCAATGCTGCAGAACGACGACACCAACCTCGCATTGATCCAGGACTGGATGGACAAATGGTTCTGGCGTTGCCACCGACTGCTGCTGGCCGTCGTCGGCCCCGTCCTGGACTATTTCCCGAAAAACAAGCCGATCTCCTACAAAGAAGCCTTCCACCGCTACGTCGTCGAGGATTTCATCCAGGGTTACGTCTCCGAACTGTCGCAATTCGGCCTGAAGCCGCCCCGTCATCTCGACCAGGCTCTCACCGAGATCGAGCATGGCTCCCACAGCATTTGGCGCGGACTGTACGCCTCGCGCGACCAGTTGTGGTTCGACGTTCATCAGCCCACTGCTGAGGATCTAGCTTGGTTGCAGGACAAGTACCCCGCCTTCGAGCATAGCCATGCACCGTTCTGGCGCGCCGTGGCAGCTGGGGCGGTCGTCGACGCCGACACCGTGCCGATGACATGCGACGTCTGCAAGTTCCCCTGCACCTTCCCCGATCCCGCCAATCCTGTAGCCCTCCCGGTCGATCACGACGGCCAGAGGTACTGGTTCTGCTCGGAAGGCTGCCAATGGATCTTCGAGCGGGAAGCCACCAAGTATGTCCGAACCATGGAGCCCGCTCCGCTGTTGCTGGCCGATAAAGACCCCAAGTGGGTGGCACAGTTCCTCAACATCAGCCCCGACGGCAAACCGCTGGGTGGCACGTACGCGCCCGAGGGCTACTTCCCGGCCATGGCCGTACCCGCCACCATCTGAAAGTCCAAAAGCTCAGGAAATCAAGGAGATCAAGCCATGCTCGTATATTCACGAATCCTCGGCGAAGCAGCACCGGAGGCGTTCGTCCTCGACGGGGACGACCCCACCGTCGCCGACCTGCTCGAGGCGATCACTGGATCCCGATCCGCGCAGGGGCGCCTGATCGAGCTCGACCACGATGGCGACGAACGAACCCCACTAGCCGAACTCGGGATCACAGACGGCGATCTCGTCGGGGTCCGCGCCGTCGGTGAACCCAAATCTGATGTGACACCGGTTCCCAAGCCGGTATTCGACCTGGATGCCGTGCAAGCACCCTTGACCAAAGGACGCCGACTCAACGAATACGAGGAAGTGACGCAACTTCTGCAGTGGCACAGCCCCTTCCACATCAACGGTGACCGCCCGTCGCACAAAGTGTGGTCCGACGACAGCACGCAGCTCAAGTGCAGCGACTGGGAGTCGTACCGTACCCCGGACAAGCTTTACTACCGGACGTACACCACCCGGCAAGCTCGTGCCGGCCGGAGCGTTGCGACCGCATTCGAGTTCGCCGAAAGCGACAATCAACTGGCGAACGTTGATCCCGCTCGAGTTGAGCTGCTCCGCAACGTCGTTGGCGTACTGCAGTACCCGGATTGGGGGCTGTGTGTCGCACATCAGAACGCCACACGATTCGCTTTGTCCTCCTGGATCGCAGGCGCCACCTCGTTCATGATGTTCGATGAGCTCCGGCACGCGCAGCTCTACGGACGACTTGCCCTGGCGTACGGGCAGCACCACGAGGGGTTCGACGACCCCCGCCCACCGTGGATGGACGAGTCTCGTTTCCAGGCCATGCGCCGCCTGATCGAGGAGACGCTGGCCACCTTGGACTGGGGCAAGACCATTGTTCTCGACGATCTGATTGTCGAACCACTGATGACCAGTGCCGCCCATGCGCTGCTCACCACCGGTAGCCTCGCCGCCGGCGACGGGCTGACGCCGTTCGTATGCCGATCCATCGAGGACGATAAGGTGCGGCACCGCGAAAGTGCCGCGGCCTTTCTCAAATTGGTCTGCGCCGACGAGATCTACGGCGACGCGAACCGCCCGTTGATCACCACATGGGCTGAAGAGCTCCTCCCACGCGCATACGCAGCTGCCCAACGCCTGCTCGGTGACGATGTGCCCACCGAAGATGCGCTCGCAGAGGCGCTGCACTGGATTACCGAAGAGTTCAACGAGGTCGGAATCGACCTCACCGCAGTCGAACTCAAAGAAAAGGAGCTCTCAGCATGACCGCACACGTTGCCAGATCAGTGGTCGGCATCGAAATGATGGCCGGCGAAGAGTGCGACGCCATTGTCGCCGCCGTTGTCGAGGATGTTCCGGCCGCCTCGGTCGTGAAGATGCCCGGCATGGTGCTGCTGGATGTCCCTGACCGGATGGTCATCCATGCGTCCGCGGTCTCCGAGCATCTGGGACGGGACTGGGACAGCCGTGACCTGAACCAGGTCGTCTCCGCCTACCGCGGCTACTTCACGCGGTGGGACGACGAGCAAGTCGTACTGAGTTGGAACGCTGACGATCCGGGAGATGATGTTCGTGTTTGACGAATTCCGCTCCGACGACCGCATCATCCACGTCTGCGTCAACATCGACTGCGCGATGCGCGGATCCGAGGCTGTCCGCGATCGACTCCGCGAGGTGGTCGATGAGACCGGCGCAGACATCGAGGTCAACGACTACATCTGCTTCGCCGCCTGCGAACAGGGGCCCAATCTCCTCATCGAGCACTGCCGGGCTTTCTACAGCGAGGTCGGACCCGATGATGCCAGCGCAATTGTCGCTCACGCCGAAGGTGGTGATGCCGTCGACCGAATCGATCGCAGCGACTCATTCTTGGCGCGCAAGATCTTCAACATGCTCGACGCGGGATTCAAACCCGGTGACTTGAGCCTGTCGGAGTAGCGATCATGCCCATGAGTGAAAGCCTGCTGCCAAGCCACCACGTGGATCGGCGAGAGTACCTCGAAGGCGGCGGGTATCTGGCCCTACGTTATGCGCACGCCGAACCGGGCCGGGCCCGGGAAGCGTTACTCGCGACGCCCCTGACCGGCCTCGGCGGCGCCCACTTTCCGTTCACCCGCAAGTTCGCATCGACGTTGGCCGCGCCTGGACCACGTGTTGTCGTGTGCAACGCAGCCGAGGATGAACCGGGAAGCAAGAAAGACCGCATGCTGATGTCTCGCAATCCTCACCTGATCTTGGAGGGGGCGATGATTGCCGCCGCTGTGCTGGATGCCCACGACATCATCATCTACGTCAGCGAACTCGCCGAGGACGAACACGCCAGTGTGGTCGCCGCCATCGACGACATACGCGACAATTACGCCCTCGGACCGCGGTTGCGAATATTCCGTGCCAGCCGACAGTATGTGTCCGGCGAGGCGACGGCGGCCATCGACGCCATCAACGGGGGACCCGGCAAGCCCACCGGACATCCACCCTATCCGACCGAGAAAGGTGTCGACGGACTGCCCACCGTTGTCGCCAACTGCGAGACACTCGCCAACCTGCCGCGAATCATCCTCGCCGCCTGGGCCGGAGTACAACCAAGATGGACACGCCTAGCGACGATCAGCGGGGACATTGCCACACCCGGCGTGTACGAGATCGATCCTACTGCAGATACTTTCGCGGACCTGATCGCACGAGCGGGCGATCTGACAGGTTCAGGCTGCCTCAAAGCCTTCCAGCCGGGTGGGCCGTCGAGCCGCTTCCTGACCGCCGACGATGCAGCCACTCTGATCGACAACGCGGCGATTCGCACGGCGGGCTCTCAACCTGGCTGCCTTGCCATCCGCGTATTCGCCACCAGCAGTTGCATAGTCGAAGTCTGTGAGGAGATCACCGGCTTCTTCGCTCGCGAACAATGCGGCCAGTGTCCGCCCTGCCGCATGAAAACACAGACCTACCACCGGACAATCCAACAGCTCGGAAAGTCGGGTGGAGGGAAGGAACTCCTCAGCAAGCTTGCGGTCGTCGACGACTTCGTCGCCGACATGCCACACCGGTGTTCCTTGATCGACATGCCAACGTCGCCGGTCGATTCAGCCCGCCAATTGTTCCCCGACGACTTCTCCGCCCATATCGACAACGGCCAGTGCGCGGTCCACGAGCCAACTCCAAGCCCACGATAGGAAGCACATTCACCATGGCAACTGACCCACCCCTCCCGCCTGGAGGAATCGATGAAGTTGGTCGCATCGAAACCCGCGGCGTGGACTATATCCCCGAAGCTGAACGCCACTCCAAACCTCGCGAACTCACCACAGTGTTCTTCGGTACCCAATTATGTTTCGGCATAATCGTTCTGGGCTTCCTTCCGGTATCTTTCGGCCTCGGATGGTGGGGATCGATCACCTCCACCATCATCGGACTCGCGGTCGGATCTGCGATCTTCGCCCCCCTTGCCCTGCTGAGCACCCGCACTGGCACCAACAGTGCGGTGAGTTCGGGCGCACACTTCGGTGTCGTCGGACGCATCGTGGGTTCTCTGGTCGGGATCTTCACGGCGGTCGGTTTCTATGCGCTGACGGTGTGGACCGGCGGAACGGCGTTGGTGGCAGGGCTCAACAAGCTGTTCGGCATGCCGGCAGGCAACGCTGAACTGGCCATCGCGTACGCACTGATTGCCGCGACCACGCTGATTGTGGCGATCTACGGCCATGCCAATGTGGTGTTGGCCAATCGGATCCTGGTGCCCACAATGGGTCTGCTGCTCATCGTGGGCGTCATCGTGCTGTTGCCGAAGTTCACCGTGCAACCCGCCAGCGCCGAGCCTCTGCTCGGCAGCTACGCAGCGACGTGGCTTCTCAGTGTCACCACTGCTGCTTCTCTGCCCATTTCCTACTCGCCCTACGTCGGTGACTACACGCGCTACATCTCGTCCACGAGGTGGAGTTCAGGACGCATCGTGATGGCGACCGGTGTGGGAATGTTCATCGGCACAGCCGTTGCCCTGTGCTTCGCGATCTACGCAGCCATGGCGTTTCCCGCCGATGTCACCGACTGGGTGGTCGGGCTCGTGCAGAGCTCTCCTACCGCGTTTGCCGCAGCGATCGTCGTCATCGCACTGGTCGGATCCTGTGCTCAGGCTGCGCTGTGTGTCTACGGAACTGGCCTGGATACGTCCTCGATCATCCCGTCTCTCAAGCGCGTTCCCGCCACACTGCTCATCGGAGCACTGGGTACCGCGTTGGTCTACGTCGGCGCCTTCCTCTACAACCTGGTCGCCGCAGCCAGCGCATTCCTGATCATCCTGCTGGTGGTCACCGCGCCGTGGGTGGTGATCAACCTGATTGGCTACGCGCTGACCGGAGGCAAGTACTACACGCAGGATCTGCAGGTGTTCAACATGCAGCCGCGGATCGCCGGCGGCGCCTACTGGTTCTGGCACGGCTGGAATCCGGCGGCAATGCTGGCCTGGATCCCCGCGACAGTGATCGGCATGATGTTCGTCAACACCACGCTGTACGTCGGCCCACTCACCAATGCTGCGGGCGGAGTTGATCTGAGCTTCATCTCCTCCGCAGTGATCGGCGGGGTGCTCTACGCGATCCTCGTACGCACGATACCGGGCAGCATTGTGGTTCCCGGTTCAGTCAGCGAACAAGACGATGCCGTTCGACTCATCAAGCTACGAGAGTCGATCGGCTCCGGTACACCCATCGCCGCCCCGAAGGCCGTATACGATCCGGCGCTTGACACCGGAGCGCCGGCAGCAGAGCTGACCTGATCTTCAAAAATCCACTACAACAATCTGATTGGAGTCCATCAATGACTACCACTGAAAGCGCCCCCACCGCCAGGAGCTACCCGAAGTTCGGTGAGGAGATCATGCAGCGCCCCGTACGCGTCGTCGATCTCACGCGTGAAATCTTCGAAGGCATGCCGATGTGGTTCGGACACCAGAAAACCTTCATCAACACCAACCAGACCCACGACCAGTTCAAGACCACGTACAACACCCACCTCGGGTTTGAAGCGCACAACCTGCTCATCAGCGAACACGCGGGCACCCACACCGACGCGGTGTTCGAGTACGACCCCAACGGCCCCACGATCGACAAATCACCGCTGGAGTACTACTACGGCGAGGCCATCTGTCTGGATCTGCGGTCGGTGCACTACCCCGACTACATCACTCCCGCCGATCTCGAAGCGGCCCTCGCGGCAAGCGGCCAAGAGGTCCGTAAAGGTGATCACGTTCTGCTCTACACCGGCTACGGAGACTCCACCTATCCCGATCTGGCCTACACGGAGAAACACCCGGGCCTGAACAGGGATGCAGCGCTATGGCTGGCGGAGCGTGGGGTGGTCAACATCGGCGTCGACAATGTGGCCATCGACCACGCCGATGATGCGGACTTCTCCGGGCACAAGGTGTGCGGCGAATACGGCATCGTCAACACCGAGGGCTTGGCCAACCTCGATCAAGTGGTCAACCAGCGCTTCCTGTACTTCGGGCTGCCCTTGTTCATCCGCAACGGCACTGGATCGCCGATCCGCGCCGTCGCCGTTTTCCAAGAGTGACCCCCAAACCCGTTACAGCAAGAGGAGCTATCTATGACCCAGATCGAGCAGCCGTCCCTGCGAACTCGAGTCATGCCACCCGGATCGTGGGACTGGCATATTCCAACACCGTTTTCACAAGGCTGGCGTGTTGACAACCTCCTCTTTGTAGGCGGCCAACTCTCTGCTGACGAACACGGAAATGTTGTAGGTGAAGGTGATATCGAAGTACAGACACGCAATGTCTTCGAAGCTGTCACGGCAGTGCTCACTGAAGGCGGCGCCACGTGGGATGACGTCGTCAAGCTCAACACCTACTATGTGTGCAACGAGACCGGCGATGCGGTACGGGAATTCTGGGAGAAGATGACCCGCATCCGGTTCGAATATCTCCCGACACCCGGCCCCGTCGGGACCGCGGTTCGAGTGGCAGGACTGATGTATGACGGGTTTCTGATCGAGGTGGAGGCCATCGCCGTTGTGGGCAGCGGAAAGAGCACCCTGTCCTGATGAGCATCCGCACCACTGGCACGGCGACGCCGACGAGGGTCACGGCATTGACCCGGAAGCTGCTTCAGATCGACACTTCCAATCCAGGACGGGCCGAGAAACCGGCCGCCGAGCTGGTTGCCGATCATCTCGCGGGGCTCGGTGTCGCCGTGCAGTGGTTTGAACCCGAGCCAGGCAGATGCAGTCTGGTCGGAAGGATTCCAGGCCAAGATTCCTCCCTACCCGCATTGTTACTTCATGGCCACCTCGACGTCGTACCGGCGATCGAAAAAGACTGGCAACGCGATCCTTTCGGCGGGGACCTAGCGGACGGCTACCTGTGGGGACGCGGGGCCGTCGACATGAAAGGTACCGTCGGGATCATTCTCGACACGCTCCAAACGTTGCACGACCGTGGCGCACAGCCACGTCGAGACTTGGTGGTGGCATTCTTCGCCGACGAGGAAGCCGGCGGTCAACTCGGTGCCGGCCACGTGATCCGCAGTCGCCCCGATCTGTTCATTGACTGCGGCGAAGCAATCGGAGAAGTCGGCGGATTCAGCCGCACCCTCGACGATCGAAACCGCGCATATTTCGTGGCCACCGCGGAGAAGGGTGTGTGGTGGTCACGCATCACGGCCACCGGCCGAGCCGGACACGGCAGCATGATCAATATGAACAATGCAGTCTCGCATCTTGTTTCGGCCATCGCGAGAGTCGCCGAATACACCGGCCATCAGACACCGACAGCGGCAACGACCGCCATGTTCTATCGGCTCCGGACTGTCCTCGATCTGCCCGATGCGTCCGCCGAGGAGCTGATCGAGCGTCTGGGTCCGCTGAGCAGGATGGTGCAGGCCGGCCTTTGCAACACCGTCAATCCCACCCAACTCGAGGCCGGTTACAAATCCAATGTCGTACCGGGCACCGCATCGGGCACATTGGACTGCCGCTTCTTACCCGGCACAGAGGCCCGCTTCCGCGACGAAGTTTCGGCCCTCGCCGGTGACCGAGTGCGACTCGAGGACATCTATCGCGGCCCAGCAGTCGAAGCCTCCCTCGACTCGGCACTCCTCGAATCGATCGGCGACGCCCTGCGTCACGAAGACCGGATGGCTTTCGTCTTGCCCTATATGAGCACCGCTTTCACCGACGCCAAGTGGCTCGCGCAGCTCGGTATCCAATGTTATGGGTTCGCCCCTATGCTGCTGCCCGACGAACTGGACTTCACCGCCCTGTTTCACGGAGTGGACGAACGAGTCCCAACCACCGCGCTGGACTTCGGCGTACGTGTCTTCGACCGGCTGCTCAGCAATTACTGATCCCGCGACATGAGCGGAGACGAGCAGACCTGAACGAGAAGGTATCCCGGACTGCCAGCTTCGAGCAGGTACTGGCTCACGCCCACTCCCATGGAGTCAACACTCCACGACGTTGACCGCCAGGCCGCCGGTCGAGGTCTCCTTATAGCGGTCGGACATGTCGTTACCGGTCTGGCGCATGGTTTCGATCGCGACGTCCAGCGAGACGTGGTGGCGCCCGCTGCCGTGTAGTGCCATCCGCGCCGCCGACACTGCGGTGACCGATGCGACGGCATTGCGTTCGATACAGGGAATCTGAACCAGGCCACCGACGGGATCGCAGGTCAGCCCGAGGTGGTGCTCGATGGCGATCTCGGCGGCATTCTCGATCTGCGCCGGCGTCCCGCCCAGGACGGCGCATAGCCCGGCCGCCGCCATCGCGCAGGCGGACCCGACTTCTCCCTGGCAGCCCAGTTCGGCTCCCGAGATGGAGGCGTTGCGTTTGATCAGCGTGCCGATGACGCCCGCGGTGAGCAGATATGTGCGCACCGCGGCCGGCGTGGCGACGAGGAATCGTTCGCAATAGGTCATGACCGCCGGCACGATGCCCGCGGCGCCGTTGGTGGGTGCGGTGACGATCCGGTTCCCGGCCGCATTCTCCTCGTTGACGGCAATGGCGAAGGCGTGCAGCCACTCCGCACTGAGATCGCGGGCAGAAGTCTCTGCGGAGAGGCGCTGGGCGATGCCCGCTGCTCGCCGCTGAACCTGGAGCGGGCCTGGCAGCGGCCCGCTGCCGCGGAGCCCGGCGGCCACACAATCGCGCATCGCCGCCGCGATGGCGTCCAGGCGCTCACAGGCCGTGGCATACGGACGCATTCCGTTGCAGACGGCCTCGTTACGCAGTGCCACTTCGGCGATGTCCACGCCCTCGGTGGCACAGATGGCCATGAGCTCATTGGCAGAGTTGAACACCCGCCACACGGGGCGAGGATCAAGTCTTTGTGCTTCGCCGGCGCGGATCACGAAGCCGCCGCCGATGGAGTACGCCAGATCGCGATGGAGCTCCATCCCCGCGGCGTCGCGGAAAATGACCTCGACGGCATTGGTGTGTAGCGGCCGGCGTTCGCGTGGCCGAAATTCGACATCGTCGTAGCCCAGGGCCGCGGGATGTGTACCGCAGAGTCGGACAACGGGTTCCGCTCTCAGACCGGCCCACCGATTCCGTACCTCGGCGGGATCGCAGGTTCGAGGATCATGACCTTCCAGGCCTGCGACGACGGCGTCCGGTGTCCCGTGCCCGATCCCCGTCGCGGCGAGCGATCCGTACAGGACGACCGAGACCGAGGCCACATCCGCCAAAAGCCCGCGGGCCTGCACTTCGGCGACGGCTTGGGCGGCGGCCTTCATCGGACCCACCGTGTGTGACGAAGACGGGCCGATACCGATGCTGAACATGTCGAACACGGAGATGTCGGTGGCGTCGCGCTGTTCGGTGGCTGCGGAGGTGATGGACACGGCGGTGATGGACATCGGTGATTGCCTCATCTCGGTCAGCGGGCGGCGGGCGCCATGGTCCGCACCGCCCGCTCCGCCAGCAGTGCGAGCCGCTCGACAGCCCATTCGGCTTCGAATCGTGCTATCGCATCAAGAATCGAATCGTCGAACACCGCGCGCGGTGAATGGTTGGCCGGCGGATCAGGATCGTCGCCGGACCCCGCCCCGACCATGACGAACACACCAGGGATCTGGTCGAGCACCCAGCAGAAGTCCTCAGAAATGGTGTACGGCTGGCTCAAGGTACGGACGTGGGCGGCGCCGAGTACCGATGTCGCAATGCGTTGTGCGATATCGGTTTCGGCGGCGTCGGACATCGTGGGAATCGTGTCCTGCCGGACCTCAACCTCCGCGCGGAGACCGTGTGCGGCCGCGACGCCGTGCGCGACATCGTCAACGATGCGCAGCGCACGGTCGGTGGTGTCCTTCGAATAGGTCCGAAGGGTGCCGCCGACCTCTGCGGTATCGGCGATGACGTTGTGTTGGGTTCCGGCCGTGAGTAATCCGAATGTCAAGGTCACCGGCTCGAACATCGAGATCCCACGACTGAGCGCGATCTGAACCGTTGCCACATACTCGGCGGCGGCGGGCACCGGGTCGGCGGCCAGGTGCGGGGCCGAGCCGTGGCCGCCGCGACCGTGGAACCGGATCGTGACGATGTTCGATCCTGACAGCACGGCTCCCGGACGGAATGCCAACGTGCCCAGCGGTAGATCGTAGGACAGCACGTGCAGCCCCAGCGCGGCATCGACCCGGCGACCCGTACTGTCGAGGACACCTTCGCCGAGCATGAGCTTGGCACCGCCCCACGCCTCTTCCCCCGGCTGGAACATGAAGACGACGTCGCCGCACAACTCGTCTCGCCGACACGCCAAGCTCCGGGCCGCCCCTACCAACGCCGCCATGTGCAGGTCGTGGCCGCAGGCATGCATCGCCGATCCGGCCGCCGCGAAGGGTGATCCGGTGGCTTCGGTGACAGGCAGTGCATCCATGTCGGAGCGGATGAGCACCACCGGCCGGGGGTGGTCGACGGGTGCTGTTCCGGTGAGGACCGCCGTCACCGACGTCAGCGCGGTCCCCGTGCGGATCGTCATCCCGAGCGTCTGCAGCTCACGTGTGAGGATGGCCTGGGTTCGGGGCAGGTTCAGCCCCACTTCAGGGGTGCCGTGGAGTTCGCGCCGCAGCTCTTGCAACGTGGGATTCATGCCCGCACCCGGCCGATGGGGTGGTCGGCCGTCAGTGTCACCGCGCCGGCGGCGGTGTCGATGGTGACCGCGGTAATTCCCCGTCCATCCGCGGCGCACACCACAGGCAGCTCCGCGGTGCCTCGCATCAGCCAGGTGTCGAGATCAGCTTGCGTCTCCCCGATCGTCACGGTCGGCACGCCCATCGGCGCGACACGATGGGCGGCCGCCATTTCCGCCGGGTGGGCACTGTTGGCATCTCTGGCCAACAGGAACGGCAGCCCCGGCGATACCAACGCTTGAGTCATCCCGATGTGACGGATACCGACGCCGCGCCGCGTCAGTCGGCCGACGTCGAGGCCGCGCTCATCGGCACGGGTTTCCAACTCGTCGGGGTCAACCTCGACGGCCCAGCCTGCAAATGCATCATCCCCGGTGCGGAGTCCGCTGAGCACCAGACGTCCGAAGTCGTTCGCTTGAGCGAGCTCTCGGTCATGGACGGCCACCAGCTCCAGGTACGCGCGGCCGAGCGGCACTATGTAGTTACGGGTGCCGAGCCCGTCGTGCACGCCACCTTCGATCGCGGTCAGTCCCGTCCGCGAGGCAAGATCACGCGCCGACCGCGTCAGGTCGGTGGTGGCAATGATGATGTGGTCGAGCTGCATACCGACAGAGCCTTTCAGATGCGCGCGACGGACCCGACCGGATCGGAGGGCAAAGCCGGTCGGGCCCGTCGAGACCGTGACAGAACCTCAGGGCAAGACGGCGACGGCACGGATCGGTGAACCCGTGCCCCCCTCGATGTAGAGGGGCAGCCCGAAGAACTGGAAGCGCTTGTTCACCAGTTGGTCGAGATTGGCCAGATGCTCGGTGTTCACCAGGCCGTACTTCTTGCAGACCATGTGGCCGCTGAACTTGTTGTCGGCACTGTGATCGATGGCACTGCAATCGGTTCCGATGTTGACGATGCCCTTGTTCGCCAGATACTCCAATCCGTCCCACGAGAAGCCCGGGTTGTGGTTGATGTACTGGGCTGTCGGGAAATGGCGGTCACCGTAGTCGAACCACGCCAGCACGATGTCACCGGGCCTGATGCTCTCTCCGGCCGCCTCGAGCTTGGCTTCGGCGCGCCGGACGACGTCTTCGGTGGCCCAGCCACGGAAGTCCGGGTCGGGGTCGAGGAACTGCGCCTCCGACAGGTCCAGGCACACCGCGGAGCCGTAGTACATCTCCAGGGCCAGCTTTTCGAGTGGCAGGCCGGCGGGGTCGTATTCGATGGTGGCGTCGGTGTGGGTGCCAGCATGCTCACTGATGATCAAATTCCGTGCGTAGAAGCCGATCTCGGTGTTGTGGAGCTCCTTGAAACGTTCGTGATCCTGGTTGGTCGGGGTGAACGTCTTCTGGTGCCCGAACCACATCGGCATGCCCTCGTACAGCGGCCTCGTCAGGTCGACAAGGTTCTCACGCCGGTCGAGCAAGGTGGCTCCGAGCAGCGGCGTACTGGCCGGCGGCGTGCGTACCGCGGATTCCTCCAGGGCCTTCTGCTGGCCTTCCGCGACCAGTTCGGCCCGTGTGGTGACTGTCATGACATCTTCCTTTCAGGCTTGCCGGGCGAGGGCACGGAATGTGCGATTGAAATACAGCAGCGGGTCGTGCTCCGGTCCCGATCGTGACCACCGCACTTCGCCGACCACGAGGTCGTGCTCGACGATCTGCGCGCGTGACACCATGACGCAGTCGAGGTTGTAGAGCGCATCGGCGATCTGCGGGGTGTTGACCGTAGGGTCGTTGTGGTGGATCAAGAGTGCCGGGTCGAGGAACTTCGGGGTTCCCGGCATCGCCGACGTCGCAGCCAGTTCCGCCTGTGCCGCCGACAGGATGTTGATGCCGAATCGTCGACCCGACGCAATTGCGGCCGCAGCGGCGGAATTCGACTTCAGCGAGCACACCAGGCGCGGCGGTGCCGCTGACAGCGATGAACACGAGCTGATCGTCACTCCCCACGGCTGGCCGTCGACCTCGACCGTCAAGATCACCACACCGGTCGCAAGGACCCGCATCGCGTCGACGAACTTGGGTGTCTGCTCGGTGGTGACCGCCGCGGGATTGGTCGCGTTGGACGTTGTCGGACTCATGATGCACACCTCACGAGATTCCGACATAGTCGCGGACGAGGCGGGCGGCCGCGCTGCGATCGGTCTTGCTGTACACCAGGCTCTTCACGAAGGCCGGCGGAGTGGCATTGACGTTCTCGAACAGCGCGACCCGACCGGCATGGGCGCCGGACAACAGGTCGAACACGAAGTTGAAGAATGTGTTCTTCTCGCGGGCGGTGACGCCGGTCCCGGTGAAGTAGGCATCCATCTTCGGTCCGAACTCCGGGTGATCCCAGACCTTTTCGGGCCAGCGGGCAATGAGCGCCTGCCCGCTGAGATCTTGGATCTGGTAGGTGATCCGCGGGTAGTTCTCGATCGAGTAGAGCCGGCCCGCGGTGACGAGTTCCGGGTTGGGCACCTGCACGCCGTTCCACTCGACCGATTCGTGGATCGTCGCCAACGCATAGGCCTTGAGCGTCTGCGCGTACAGCGTGACGTCGGCGACCGCCGACTGCACGCCGGGTATCTTGTCGGTGCCCAGGATCTCGGTGATCACCTGTGCCACACCGGCGAAGATCTCAGCGCGGAATGCCAGCCGCGTCATGACCGACCACAGCGAGAACGCGCAGCTCTCGTAGTACAGCGTGAGCAGGTCGAGGTTGTGCGCGCTGAAGACGAATTCCCTCGGGATGAAGACGTTGTCGAACATGATGATCTGGTCCATCTCCTCGCCGGCGTGGTCCAGGGGATGGTCGGCGCGGGCCGAATGCATGTTCGCCGTCGCCTCGCGCAGCAGCAGCGTCAAGCCAGGGCTGTTGATCGGGATGGCAGCCCAGATCGCGGCGTCGGGCCCCAGGCCGGGGCCCAGTGTGGTCGACAGCGTGAAGAAGTGCCCCAGCGACCCCATACTGCCGGCGACCTTCGCGCCGTTGAGCACGAACCCGTCGGATGTCTCCTTGACGATGCGCAGCTGCGACGGGCGCTCGTTGCGCGGAACGTTTTTGTCCGACTGCGGATCTGCGATCAGATCGGTCGACAGCAGATTGTGGTCGGCGGACAGGGTGACGAAATCGCGGATGTTCTGCGCGAATTCGGGATTTTCCGCTTCGATGCGATCGATGGTCGACAGGAAGCCCAACGCCATCATGGCACCATAGTCGACGGGCCTGCCGTAGACGCCCATCGTCCTCTTGGTGATGAACTCGGTACTGTCCTTCTTGGCCACGAGGTGCTCGCGCTTTGTCGGTACCTGCCAGCCGATTCCGCGACGGGCGCCGTCATCGCCGATGTAGGTGAGGATGTCGCGCAACTCAGGTGCGAACTGAGCGTCGAGAACCGATGCGGTGGTTTCGACGGCGCGAAGGTCGGGATGTGTTGTGACGTCCTCGATCTCCTGGCCGCGGCTGTCGACGATCCGCCGCCCGTCGCGCAGTGTCCGCTTGTAGAGGTCGCCGGTCAGCAGATGGGGTTCTGGGCTGTCCTTGAGCGCTGCGACGACCTTGTCGATGCGAAGGCGCTCTGCGTCGATGATTTCAGGCATTGGTGTTGCTCCCATCGGTGATCACTGCAATGGCTTCGGCTTCGATCAGGAAGCCGTCGTACATGAGGCCGGAAACCCGCACGGCCGTGCCGCACGGTCCCGGGTTCGGCAGGTACTGCATGCGGATGTTGGTCATCTTTGTCCAGTTCTGTTGAACCTCGGCGCCGTCACCCTCGAAGCAGTAGTAGGTGTTGAGCTTGACGACGTGGCTCCAGTTGGCGCCGGCTGCCGCCAGGGTCTTCGTGATGTTCTCGAAGACGTTCCGCGTCTGGACTTCGATGTCACCGTCGCCGACGACGTTTCCCTCTGCGTCAGCGGACAATTGGCCGCCGACGAAGACGAGATTTCCGATTCGCCACCCCTGGGAGAATGGCGTTGGCATGTGCCAGTCCCAGGTGTCGGCCGGCATGAGCCGTTGCCGTACGGCGTTGTCGGGGACGTCGATGCCGGCGATGGCGTCGATCATTGGAATTCCTCTCCTCGAATTTGGTGAAATGAAATGTCTGCTAGCTGGTTTCGGTGGCCGGGCGCAGCTTCGAACGCATCTCGACTTCGGGCGCCACGGCCGCCGCTTCCTGGCGGCGAACCAACTGGTAGTAGACGGCGAAGGTGACCAGGGACCCGACAATCCATGCGATGTCGATCCCCCCGAGCCACTGCGCGGCGAAACCGGTGTACAGGGCGCCGGACATGAACGGCAACTGGACCAGGAAACCGACGATGTAGGCGATCACCGCTGCCGCGTTGTAGTGGCCGTAGATGCCGCCGGTCGGCAGGAAGAACGACTCCACGTGATACTCCGCTTTGCGGATCAGGTAGTAGTCGACGAGATTGATGATGCTCCAGGGGATCAGGAAGTAGAGCAGGATCTGGATGAAGTTGCTGTAGCTGACCAGAAAGTCGTCGGCGAAGGCGGCGGCGATGTAGATCGAGAGCACGCTGACCGTCGTGGCAATGGCGATCCGCGCCGCGGCGCCCGGCAGCCACGAGCTCTTGAAGGTCTGGATCGTGGTCGCCACGCACAGCGCCGGCCCGTAGAGGTTGATGGTGCACGCGTCGATGGACCCGAGGAAGAAGATCGCCATCACGAAGATTCCGACTCCGCTGGGCAGCAGCGCATTCAGACCGCTCAAAGTGCCGTCCGAGATCCGGCCGAGCAACGCACCGACGATCATCATCGGAATGGCGCCACCGACGGTGCCGAGGTAGGTGGCCCAGAAGGCACCCGACGAGGACACCCTGCTCGGCAGGTAACGGGAGTAGTCCGACACGTAAGGTGCGTAGGCCAGCTGCCAGATCGCGGCCACCGAGAGCATGCCCATGAAGCCGTGCACCGTGAACACCGGCTCCGAGGTCGACGTCGGGGCGGCGTCGCTGGCGACCACGTACGCCAGCGTGAGGATCGCCGCGAGCGCGAACAGCGGCATGAGGAGGCGGTTGACTTTGTGGATCATCTCGTAGCCGAAGATCACCAGCGCCAGGGTCACTGCACCGCTGATGATCAGGGCCGCCACCGAGCCGAGGCTGGGAAAGATGACTTGCAGTGACGACGCCGCCAGGATCAGGATCGACGCGAGGAATCCCACGTACATCAGGACGACGACGGCCAGCACCATCAGGGAGCCGCGCAGGCCGAACTGCCCGCGGCTCTGCACCATCTGCGGCACGCCGAGCCGTGGCCCCTGTACCGAGTGCAGCGAGACGAAGATGGCCCCGATCAGGTTGCCGATGACGATCGCGACTATCGCCCACATCGGCGGCAGCCCGTAGACCGTGGTCCCGAGCACGCCGGTGACCAATGTCAACGGCATGATCTGCACCCCGAACCAGATGGGGAACAGCCCGCGTGCGCGGCCCCGCCGTGCTGATTCGGGAACTGGTGAAATCGTGACTTGCTCTACCTGAGCGGTGTGGTCGTTTGATCCCATGTGAGGTGTCTTTCGGTGAGATACAGCAACGAGTCCTGGCAGTGCCCTGACGTTCGGCACCGCAGGTGGACTGGCTTGGGCGGCATCAAGGCCCGCTGCTGGCGATGGCTTGAAACCGGTTCTGCCTCAACTGATTTGCGTGGTGCGGATAGTCCTCGAAGATCGCCTCGTGAGCGAGTGGTTCAGGTGACGGCCGCGCTGGTGGCCAGCGGGCAGTCGGACTGTTTGGTTGTGCCGGCAACACTATTTTTGTGCGGCGTACCGGTAAAGCCTCCAAGGTCACGCTGCAAGTCACGTAACATGAACGTAACAGAGGGTTGCCTCACGTACACCTCGCGCCGCGGTCAGAGATGGGTGCTTACGCAGCACAAACACAGCCGTCACGCCCTCGAAACCGTGATGTGGGGCGAAGCCCGGTCCGGCCCTCCGGAAGGGTTGGCCGTCAGATCGTGGGCGGGGTGTTCACCCACACGATTTGGGCGATCGTCGCTCCGTGGTTGGTGTACGAATGCTCGCGCATACTGTCGAACGTCATCGCGTCGCCCGCCCGCAGGTCGAAGCGCTCCTGGCCGTCCAGGATCAACTCGATGGAGCCCTTGATCATGTAGAGGAACTCCTCACCGTCGTGTTGGAGCGCCCCGTCGGTGCCGGCGCCGGGCTGGACCGTGACCATGAGCGACTCCAGGACGGAATCCCCGGTGTACAACTTCTCCCAGGCCAGCCCGGGCGTTTGCATCGGGAGCAGCACCCGCTCGTCCTTGCGCACGATCGGTGACGCCGCAGGCTCGCGCGCCTCGAGCAGTTCCGCCAGGGTCATACCGAAGGCGCGGCCCAATTTGTGCAGGGAGCCCACCGACGGCATCGACTGGCCGCGCTCGAGGCTGCTCACGGTCGATGCGGCCACGCCTGACTGCTCGGCGAGTTCACGTAACGACCAACCGGCATCCAGTCGCAACTGCCGAATCCGCTGGCCGATGGCGTTGGCGTGCGACACGGTGTCCGGAAAGTGCGCGTTCAGATTGGCCTTGATGGCCGCGGCCGACCAGCCCTCTTCGTCGACGAGTCTCTTCAATTCCCGCAGTCGGTCGACATCGGCACGTGAGTACACGCGGTGACCCGACGAGGTGCGCCGCACGCTCAGCAGACCTTCGTTCTCCCACAGCCGAATTCGGCTCGGCGAGGTTCCGATCAGCTTGGCGACCTCACCCACCTGCCTCGGTCGATCGACAGCCATCCGACACCGCTCTCAACACGTACCCAATCGATGGCGGCAGGGTAACGCATTCTCCTGTTACAGGTTGTGGCCCCGCGTGGTAGGTGGATGATCAAGTGCGTGAACGGTGTCGACGTGCAGTCGAAGCTGATCGGGCGCCAGCGTGAACAGGAGCACCTGTCCACTCTGCTGACTGCTGCGCGCACGGGTCAAAGCGGCGTGCTGGTGGTCCGCGGTGAGGCGGGAATCGGCAAAACGGCTCTCCTCGATCAGCTTGTGGCCGGTGCAGCGGACTGCCGCGTGCTTCACCTGTGCGGCTCCGAACTGGAGATGGAACTTCCGTATGCAAGTGTGCAGCAGTTGTGTGCACCGTTGCTGGGCTACCTCGACCAGATTCCCGGCCTGCAACAGAAAGCTCTGCGGGTGGCTGTGGGGCAGCAAGAGGGTGATGCGCCCGACCCGCTGTTGGTGAGTTTGAGCGTCTTGACTCTGTTGGGCGTCGCAAGCAGTGACATGCCGACGTTGTGTGTGATCGACGACGCCCAGTGGATCGACTCGGCTTCAGTGCGTACCTTGGCTTTCGTTGCCCGGCGGTTACAGGTCGAACCAGTTGCCATGATCTTCGCGGCCCGAACCCCGGTCCCCCGGTTCGATCTGAAGGGCTTTCCGGAGATGGTCCTCCCAGGACTCGATCCCCAGGAATCACACCAGTTGCTGGCCTCAGTGCTGCCCGGGCCGATGGATGAATTCGTCAAGGCAAACCTGATCGCGGAGGCCAAGGGCAATCCACTGGCACTTCTCGAACTTCACCGCGCGTTGACTCCGGCAGAGCTGGCCGGCGGATTCGGGCTCACCCACGCCGCCGACCCGCAGATGCTGGAACGCAGTTTCGGGCGACGGCTTCGTCATCTCCCCGACGATACCTTGATGCTGCTGCTGATCGCGGCCGCCGATCCAGCCGGGAGATCGCAGTGGCTGTGGGCGGCCGCGGGACAGCTCGGTATCACGGCGGCCGCCGCTGACGTCGCCGAAGGCGAAGGCCTGGTCGCTCTCGACAGCGACGGCCTGCGCTTTCGGCATCCGCTCATTCGGTCCGCCATCTATCGCGAGGCACCAGTCGCGCACCGCCGACTGGCACACGCAGCCCTCGCAGCCGTGATCTCGGGACCGTCGGCCGACGACTACCGCGCCTGGCATCGGGCCCACGCGGTGGAGTCCACCGACGAGAGCGTGGCGCTGGACCTCGAACGCTCCGCACAGCGAGCCCGCGGCAGGGGCGGGGCTGCCGCCGCTGCCGCATTTCTGGCCAGGGCCGCAGGACTCAGCGAACACCCAGAATTGCGCGCACGTCGCGCTCTTGCCGCGGCGGAGGCGAAACTGGATGCCGGGTTGCCGCGCGCCGCCGCACCGCTGCTGGCGACCGTCGATGACTCGACCAGTGACGAAACCCTCACGGCTCAAGCCGAACTCGTCCGAGCGAAAGTCGCCTTCGCGGTCAGCCGAGGTACCGCCGCCCCCGCATTGCTGCTGTCCGCAGCGGCGCGCCTCGCTCCGTTGAGTGCGTCGCTGTCACGGGAGACCTATCTTCAAGCGCTCACCGCGGCGATCGTCGTCGGACGATGCGCCACCGATGTGCTGAACAATCCAGCGGCCGTTGCGAAGGCGGCGGCCGGAGCCCCTGCTGCTTGCCACCCGGTACGGGCGGTCGACCTACTTCTCGACGGCTTGGTGGTGAGATTGACCGAGGGGCATCACGCCGCGACGCCCATCCTCAAACGTGCCATCGACACGTACGTCGCCGAAGTGCACGACGGCTCGGCCGACCCACGGTGGCACGACATCACCCACCGGGTGTGCCTGGACGTCTTCGACATCGACAACTACAACTTCCTGGCCCAACGCCAAGTCAACCAACTGCGCGCCGACGGAACCTTGACCGTGCTCCCTCTGGCACTGCAAACCTATGCCGGCATCGAGGTCACGTCTGGCAACTTCAGCAAGGCCGGACTGCTTCTCGACGAATCCCGACTGATCAGCTCGGCCACCGGCTCGCCCCTGCCCGGTTGTCTGTGGGCGTACCTCGCCGCCTACCGCGGACAGGAAGGCGAATGCCTGGACCTCGTCCAGACCACGATCACCCGCGCCCAGCAGCGAGGCGAAGGGTTCGACATCGACGGTGCTCTCTACTCGAAAGCCATACTGCACCTTGGGTTGAGCCAGTACCCGGAGGCGTTCGCCGCCGCCGCGGCCGCCAACGAACACGACGACATCGGCGTCCACGGCAATGTCTTGAATGAACTCGTCGAAGCCGCCGTTCGGTGTGGCGAGACCGACGCGGCCATCAGTGCCGCCGCCGAGTTGCGAGAGCAAGGTCACGCGTCGGGCACCGCCACCGCGTTGGGGTTGGCAGCGCGGGTAGAAGCGCTGGTCAACGACGGGTCCACGGCCGAGACGGCCTACCAGACAGCCATCGCACACTTCGAACGAAGCCCCTTCGCCATCTACCTGCCTCGGACACACCTCGTCTACGGGGAGTGGCTACGGCGCGCCAAGAGACGGACGGACGCGCGCCATCATCTGCGGACCGCCCACGACGCGTTCGTCAGGATGCGCGCCGAAGGCTTCGCCCACCGCGCGGGACGCGAGCTGAGGACCACCGGAGAGGCCATCCTGCCGCGCACCCTGCGCGGGGTATCCGGACTCACCACGCAGGAAGCACAGATCGCCGCCCTGACGCGCGACGGCTACACCAACGCCGAGATTGCCGGGCAGCTCTTCATCAGCCCGAGAACCGTTGAATGGCATCTGAAGAACGTGTACACCAAACTCTCCGTCACCTCCCGCAGGCAGCTGAGAAACATGACCTTCGACGTCAGCTGAGCGCCCCGAGCACCTCGAACAGACAACCCCGTGTTCGTCACGGGTACGAGCTGCGGGCTGCACTGGTTGGCTTCAACCAACTGAACCCCACACCGGCACACCATCTGAACTGAGGTGTTCACATGACCACGTCAACCACCGTCATCGAGTACGTCCTCGGTCGGCTTCGCGATATCGGTATCTCAGACATCTTCGGTGTCCCCGGCGACTTCGCGTTTCCCGTGCAGGACGCAATAGTCGGGCACCCCGACATCAACTGGATCGGCTGCTGCAACGAGCTGAACGCGGCCTACGCCGCCGACGGCTACGCTCGGATCCGCGGGGTGGGCGCCGTCAGTACGACATACGGTGTCGGCGAACTCAGCGCCATCAGTGCCGTCGCCGGCTCCTACGCCGAGCATCTACCGGTATTCCACCTGACGGGTATGCCGAACATGGCCACCCAGAACAATCGCGCGCTGGTCCACCACACCCTCGGCAACGGCGAGTTCGAGCTCTTTCGCAAGATGGCCGAAACGGTCGTCGGCGCGAGCGCCATCATGACACCCGCGAATGCCGTCGCCGAGACGGAGCGCCTCATTGCGGAAGCGCTGTACAACCGCCGTCCGGTGTACATGGCCTTCCCCGCCGACCTCGCCGACAAACCGATACTCGCCTCATCGGGGTCGATGCCGATACCTGCCAGTGACCCCGACGCGCTGACCTCGGCGGCCGACGCCGTCGTAGCCGCACTCAACGCCGCGCCGAAGGCGTGTGCACTGCCCGGGTTACTGATCGATCGACTCGGAATCGGCCAGCTGGCAGTCGACTTCATCGAAGCGACGGGCCTGCCGTTTGCGACGATGTTCGCCGACAAGTCGGTGATCGATGAAGACCACCCCAGCTACATCGGCATGTACGACGGCCGACTGATGGAAGAGCCTGTCCGCGAGTTCGTGGAGAACTCCGACCTGGTCCTGACGATCGGAACGATGCAGACCGACTTCAACACCGGCGCCTTCACCGCCCGCCTCGATCCTGCCCGAACCATCGACATCGGACTTCACCAAACCCACGTCGGAGCCCGCGTCTTTCAGAACGTCGAACTCGCCGATCTGCTGCGCGAACTCGCCGGCCGCAAGGTCAACGCGCGCGCTGTCGCCGACGTCAAACCAGCGGAGATCGGTGACGTCCCCGGATCGGGCTCCGCCCCCATCACCGCCGATGCGCTCTACCCACGGTGGGCGAACTTGATCAGGCGCGGGGACATCGTTATCGCTGAAACCGGCACCTGTTCCATGGGTCTGGCGTTCGCGCAGCTCCCGCCGGGTGCCCGCTTCTACAATCAGACCCTGTGGGGTGCCATCGGCTGGGCGACACCCGCGGCGCTGGGCGCCGCCGTCGCAGCACCCGATCGGCGCGTCGTCCTGATCACCGGCGAAGGGTCTCACCAACTCACTGCGCAAGAAGTGAGTCAGTTTCATCGGCTGGGGCTGCAACCAATCATTTTCGTGCTCAACAATTCCGGCTACCTCATCGAACGTCTACTGTGCGACGACCCGGCGACGGTGTACAACGATCTCGCCCCGTGGAATTACGCCGAACTCCCCCATGCCCTCGGGTGCGAAGGCTGGTTCACAGTGCGGGTCACCACGCTGGAGGAACTCGATGCCGCCATCGCCACGGCCGGCGAGGGGCAGTGCGCCGCCTACGTCGAGGTCGTCACCGATACTTTCGAAGCTCCCGCGCTGGCCAACCGGCTGCACGACAACATCAAGACTCTCTACAACGCGGACTGAACGGTGCTCCTTGTCTGGGCAAATCGGGTGTGGCGGACCTGCATCTGAAGAAGGATGTGTGCAGTGACCACGACCTGGAACAACCGCCGCCTCGAGAAGGGTCGACGGCTGGCTGCGGCCGCCTCGTCGATCGATGGCAAAGTGGCGGCGACAGGTGCGCTGAAGGACTTGCTGCACAACGTGATCCGGCCCGGTGACAAGGTCGCGCTGGAGGGCGACAACCAGAAGCAGGCCGATTTCCTGTCCCGCACCCTCGCCGACTGCGATCCCGCCCGGCTGCAGAACCTGCACATGCTCATCTCCAGCGTGTCGCGCACCGAGCACCTCGATCTGTTCGAGCGCGGCATCGCCACAACTCTCGACCTGGCCTACGCCGGCCCGCAGAGTGTGCGCATCGCGCAACTGGTCCAAGACGGGGTGGTCCGTATCGGCGCCATCCACACCTATGTCGAGTTGTACGCCCGGATGTTCGTCGACCTCGCGCCGAACGTGGCGCTGCTGTGCGCCGAACTGGCCGACGCCCACGGCAATCTCTACACGGGCCCGAACACCGAGGACACCCCGACCATCGCGGAGGCGACAGCCTTCCACGACGGCGTGGTGATCGTGCAGGTCAACGAGATCGTGGACACCGCTTCGCTCCCCCGCGTCGACATCCCCGGCGACTGGGTGGACGTCGTGGTGACCGCCGACCGGCCCTTCGCACTGGAACCACTGTTCACCCGCGACCCCCGGCAGATCGGTGACGTCGAGATCCTCAAGGCGATGATCGCACTACGCGGCGTGTACGAGCGCCACCAGGTGGTATCGCTCAATCACGGAGTCGGGTTCGACACCGCCGCGATCGAACTACTACTCCCGACGTACGGAGAGCAGCTGGGTTTGAAGGGACGGATCGCGCGCCACTGGGTGCTCAACCCGCATCCGACGTTGATCCCCGCGATCGAATCCGGTTGGGTCAGTTCGATTCACAGTTTTGGTGGCGAGGCCGGGATGGAACGCTACACCGCCGCCCGCCCCGATGTGTTCTTCACCGGCGCCGACGGCTCACTACGCTCCAACCGGGTACTCGCGCAGCTGGCCGGGCAGTACGCCATCGACATGTTCATCGGATCCTCGTTGCAGATCGATCGCGACGGCAATTCTTCGACCGTCACCGATGGCCGGCTGTCAGGCTTCGGCGGTGCACCCAACATGGGACACGACCCCCATGGGCGGCGGCATCCATCAGCGACGTGGCTCGAGCTGGCCGACGGTGACGGCGCCGGCCGCCGCGGACGCAAACTCGTGGTTCAGATCGCACAGACCTTTCGCGCGGGTGGGGTTCCGACATTCGTCGAGACGCTCGACGCGGTCGACGTGGGACGCAACGCGGGAATGCCGCTTCCTCCGGTGATGATCTACGGCGACGATGTCTCCCACGTGGTCACCGAGGAGGGGGTGGCCTACCTGTACAAGGCACCCTCGCTCGCCGACCGGCGCGACGCATTGGCCGCGGTCGCCGGCGTCACCCCGGTGGGACGGGCGGCTCGAAACGTCGAGGCACTGCGACGCGACGGACTGGTCCCCTTCCCCGAAGACCTCGGTGTCGAAAGTCGGCTGGCGAACCGGTCCCTGCTGGCCGCCCGCAGCATCGAAGACCTCGTCGCGTGGTCGGGTGGCTTGTACGACCCGCCCTCACAGTTCCGGGATTGGTGAGATATGACTTTGGCCGTACCGACGCTCGTTTCCGCGGACCGCATTGCAGGCCTGGCGGTCACAGCGCTGCACGACGAGATCGAGCTGACCCCGAAGCCTGGGTTGGTGGACCGGCGCGGCACCGGTGCGCACCACGACATGACCGCGGCGATGCTGCATGACTCCGCCGACGCACTGCACGCGGCCTTCCGCGAATGCGTCTACGCCGCGCGAGAACTGCCGCCCGGTCGTGAACTACGCGCACGGATCGGGTGCATCGGACGGTTGGGTGAGCAGGCGATGCTGACCGTGACCAAGGGTGTGAACACCCATCGCGGAGCGCTATGGGCACTCGGCTTGCTCAGCGCTTCAAGCGGAGCGGGTGCAGGCAGCGTACCCGACGTGCTCGCCACCGCCGCTCGGTTGGCGCGAATCCCAGACCCGGCGCCACAGGCACGCAGGGACACGTCACATGGTGCCGTCGTTCGACGTCGATTCGGCGCCACCGGTGCGCTCGGCCAGGCGCAAGCAGGCTTTCCCGACGTCGCCCATCACGGCCTGCCGGCACTGCGGCGAGGACAGCCGTTGGATGCGCTGGTGGCGTTGATGGCCCACGTCGACGACACGTGCCTGCTCTACCGTGGTGGAGCGGGCGGGCTCGCCGACGTACAGCAGGCTGCCTGCGCGGTACTCGACGCCGGGGGTACGACATCGGTGGCAGGCAGCCGTCGTTTCGCCGAACTCGACCGCCTGTGCGCAGTGCGACGGTTGTCTCCCGGCGGTGCGGGCGATCTCCTGGCCGCCACGATGTTCCTTGATGCGCTCGACCGCGAAAGGTGACGGCATGCAGATCCTGACCTACCAGTTCCCCGCCGACCAGCATCCGACCAGACGGGTGCATGTCGGGGTCGTCGCATCTGGTGATGTCGAGATCCTGCTTGAAGCAACAGATTCCGACGGCGCTACCGTACGCGTGCGCACCAGCGTGGATGGCTTCGACACCGTGTGGCGCGACGTCCTGCAACGGTTCTTCAACCAGACGCCGCTGGCGGGTTCCTGGGAACTCAACGACTCCGGAGCCACGCCCGGCGTTGTCGTGCTGCGGCTGCGACAAGCCGCCGAAACCGCGCTCGCGGGATCCTCGTGAGTGCCGGCGAACGGCTGCTGGCCGGGCTGAGTTGGGAACAATTGCGTAACCGGCACAGTTTCATCGAACTCAACGCGTTGGCGCGCTGCACAGCGCTGCTCGACGCCGGGACCATGCGGGTGCTCCTGGGACCGTTCGCCCGGGTCGAGTCACCCTGGCTGCAACCACAAGGCATCACACCGCAATCCGACGACGGTGTCGTCATCGCGCGCGGCATGGTCGGCGGGGCACCGGTGGTGATCGCGGCGATCGAACAAAGGTTTCAGGGCGGCGCCATCGGCGAGGTTTCGGGCGCCAAGATCACCGACGCCCTCCGGCACGCCGTGGCGGAGTCGGCCTCCGGCGCTCCGACAGCCGCGATCATCCTGTTCGAAACCGGCGGTGTGCGGTTACAGGAGGCCAACCTCGGACTCAACGCCGTCGCCGAGATCTGTTCGGCGGTACTGGATCTACGGCGGGCCGCCCCCGTTGTCGGCATTGTTGCGGGCACCGTCGGATGTTTCGGGGGGATGGGTATTGTCGCGGGGCTGTGCACACGGCTAATCGTCACTCCGCAGGCCCGGCTCGGGCTCAACGGTCCCGCGGTCATCGAACAGGAGCACGGCATCGACGAATTCGACTCGCACGATCACACCCTGATCTGGGCCGTCGACGGCGGCCAGGCCCGGCATGCCGCGGGCCTGGCCGACGACCTCGTCGCCGATGACGTCGACCTGATCCGCGTCGCGGTCACCAGTGCGGTCCGGGCCGACGCCGCACAGAGCGGACATCACCGCAGCCAACGGCTCGACGATCTCGCCAACCGGATCGATGCCGTCACGACACCGGCTGTTGCCGCGAACTCCGCTACTGCCACAGTGACTCGCGGACGCGCCTGGCTTTCTGCGCTGACCGCAGGCCACCAGATCGAGGCGGTCATCCCGTCGGTCTTGCGAGTGCTCACCGACGATGCGCTCTACCTGGCCGTGGTTCCCGATCCCGCCAACCGATTCCACTGCGCACGCAACGGCGAGGTCGGCCTCACCGAATCACTTGCTCTGGCGCGGGCCGTCCGCGACCTGGCCGCCACCGACACCGATGCACCCCGAAGTCGGCCCATCATCGCCGTCGTCGACCTGCCCAGCCAGGCCTACGGACGCATCGAGGAGACAGTGGGCCTGCATCAGGTGATGGCAGCCGCCACCGACGCCTACCACGCGGCGCGCACCGCCGGACATCCCGTGGTGGCTCTCGTCGTCGGGTCGGCACTGTCAGGCGGATTCCTCACCCACGGGCTGCAAGCCAATCAGATTCTGGCTCTTGATGATCCTGGCGTCGAGATCCATGCCATGCACCGTGAGGCGGCCGCTCGCATCACCCTCCGGACAGTGGCCGACCTGGAACGGCTCGCCACCACCATCACACCGTTGAGCTTCCGAGTCTCTGACTGGGCCACGCTGGGATTCTGCGACGGACTGCTACGCGTCGACGACGCCGACACCCCCACCGCCGATGACATTGCCCTGGTTCATGGAGCAATCGAGCAGGCGGTCGAAAGCGCCCGAAGCGGACCATGGGATTTGTCGAACCGTCTCGACTCCGCCGCGGCCGCGACAGCGCGCAAAGCGTCGCGCACCGTGCATGACCAGATGGCTCACGAGTGGGCAGACGACACGTGAGACCACGTCCGCACGACCTGCTCCGGCTGGATGACTGGCACGCCGCGATCCGCGCCGACACTCCGCCCTGGGTGGCGGAGAGCCTGGCGGCGACGCCATGGGTTGTCGTGCGCCGCAGTGTGGCCCGGCCAGGTGGCATCCCGGTCGGCGTCCGCGGGCCCAGTCGATCCCACCGGCACGCCATGGCGCTGCCCAGTTACTGTGTTGCCGAAACGATTACGCCCCAGATGTTGAGCTCCGATCTACCCGAGTCACGTTTCCTGCCCCCGTTCGACGCCGTGCGGGCCGTCGCGCTGCGGTTACGCGGTACCGAACTGCGATGGGGACCCACCGGCAGCGTGGGATTCGAACTCGCCACCGGCTCGCCCTGCGTCAGCCCGGACAGCGATCTCGATCTTGCCGTCTACCTCGATTCGGCCGCTGACACTGCGGGACTGCATGCCTTGCAGTCGGTCATGGAGCACATCCCGTGCCGGATCGATTGTCAGCTCGAGTTCAGCTGGGGTGCAGTTGCTCTCGCCGATCTGGCGTCAGGATCTCCGACGGTACTCGCGAAATGTCCCGATGGTCCTCGCCTCGTCGAGACGGCGGCGTTGACGTCATGACCGTCGCGCTGCTGTTTCCCGGCCAAGGTGCCCAACAGGCGCACATGCTGGAGGGTCTGCCGGACTCGACCACCGCTCGACAGGTGCTCGACGAGGCCCGAGCGATCATCGGCACGCTCGGGATCACCGGTGATGTCGATGATCCCGGCCGCGACACCGTCGCCTCCCAATTGGCCCTTGTCACAGCCGGAGTCGCCTGTGGACGTGCCCTCACCGAGGACGGCGGGGTGAATGTGGGCTTCGTCGCCGGGCACTCCGTCGGCGCCTTCCCAGCAGCCGCCTTGGCCGGGGTGATCAGCCTCCGCGATGCGTTGATCACGGTTCACCAGCGCGCAGTGTCCATGAAAGCCGTTTGCGGCGACCGCGACTGGGGCATGGCGGCCATACTTGGCCTTCGAACCGCCACTGCATCCGCGATCGCTCATGAGGCCGCCACCGTCGATCACCCTGTTTGGGTGGCGAATGTCAACAGCGCCACCCAGACGGTGTTAGCCGGATCTGTCGCCGGTCTGACCGCGCTCGAGGAGCGCGCGCGTGTCGCCGGCGCGCGCTCCTTTGAACGACTCGACGTCGACATCGCATCGCACGGACAGCTGCAGGAACCGACCGCGGAGATCGTGGCGCGCTGCCTGGATGCGGTGACGGTACAACCGCCAACGGTCAAATACATCAGTAACATCGGCGGGCGAACCATCAGCTCCGCGGCTGCGGTGTGCTACGACCTCGCCTACTCGGTGACCCGTCCGGTCCGTTGGTATGACGGCGTGCGGCTGATGGCTGAACTCGGCGTCACCTGCACTGTCGAGGTGCTCCCCGGCCACACCCTGAGCCGGCTGGTCGACGCGACGGTACCCGCGATCACCACGCTCGCCCTCGGCGAGGAGGGATTCACCAACTGTGCCGCGCGCGCTCGCCGTCACACGTAACGGTTGCGCCCGGCCAGCGCACCGAAGGTCATCTGTGCGAGGTAGACCACCATCACCATGATCAGGGGGACGGTCCACCCGTGGGTGACGTCGTGCAGGATCCCGAACAAGAAGGGGCCGACACCGGCCAGCAGATAGCCGAATCCCTGTGCCATTCCTGACAGTTGCGCCGTGTCTTCAGTCGTCCTCGCCCGGAGCGCGATCACCGTCAGCGCCAAGGAGAACACGCTCATACCGAGGCCGACGAGGATGCTCCACAGCAGCGGTGCGGCTGCGGGTGCGACGAGGAGCCCGATGACACCACCGAATCCGATCACTCCGAGGGCGATGATCCATGCACTCTGCGAACGTGATCGGGCAGCCAGCGGTGCGATGAAAATGCTGATGGGGACCGCGATCAGCGACGTCAGACCGACGAGCAGGCCCGCGGTTGCCTTGCTGACGCCGTTGTCGATGAAGACCAGCGGCAGCCAGCCCATCATGACGTAAGCCAGGAACGACTGGAAACCGAAGAACAGTGTCACCGTCCACGCCAGTCGATTGCGAATCAGCGACCGCTTCTCACCCGTGGTCGCCGACGGGGTGAGCTTGGGCAGTCTGCGTTCGACCAGGAGCCACACCGCGAGCGCCACGAGTGCCAGCGCGGCCCAGGACGCCAGCGCGGCGCGCCATCCCCCGAAGCTGGTCTCCAGCGGCGGCGTGACAGCCGAACCGAGCGCGCCGCCCCCTTGAAGTGCGGCGGTGTAGATCCCCGTCATCAACCCGACCCGGGCCGGGAACGATCCTTTGATCACCACCGGGATCAGGACGTTGATCAACGCAATACCAGCAGTGGCCACGAGCGTGCCGCCGATGACCACCCACGGTCCGTCCGTGACGCGAATGATGAGGCCGGCGGCGAGCACCATCAAGGCAATGGTGATGGCGCGACCAAGGCCCGCCTTGCGCGCCAACAAAGGTGCCGTCAACCCCGCTGCGGCAAAACACAGCCCGGGCAACGTCGTGAGCAGTCCGGCCCACGTGGCGGAAGCGCCCAGCGATCCGCGAATCTCGTCGAGCAGCGGGCCCACACTGGTGATCGCCGGCCGCAGGTTCATCGCGGTGAGCACCACCGCGGCCACGAGTAAGACGGCACCCAGAACGGGTGATCGCAGCGCACGGTCACTGCTCAGGGCCGCAGGATCGGCTCTGAGCGTGCTGTCGGCATGCGTGTCAGCGGTCACGGGTGTACCCTAACATTCATCCTATGATTGGATGAATGGAGCAGCTGTGCCTTTGGCCACAACGCGGCGGACCGGCTTGGTCGACCAGGTAATCGACCAGCTGCGCCAGAGCGTGTGCTCGGGTGAGTGGCCCGTCGGATCGCGGGTGCCCACCGAGCCCGAACTGGCTGTGGCCTTGGGAGTGGGGCGCAACACCGTGCGCGAAGCGGTGCGCGCCCTCGCGCACAACGGCATCTTCGAAGTACGCCAGGGCGACGGCACCTATGTGCGCGCCACTACCGAGGTTTCCGGTGCGGTGCGACGGCTGGTCGGGTCGGAACTGCGTGAAGTGCTCCAGGTTCGGCGCTGCCTCGAAGTCGAGGGGGCGCGGCTGGCCGCCTCCGCCCGCACCGAGCAGGACATCGCCGAGCTACGCGAGCTACTCGAACGCCGAAATGTGCTCGAAAGTGGCGGGGACCGTGACGAATTCGCCCTAGCCGATACATTGCTGCATCGTGCTGTTGTCCAGGCTTCGCACAACACCGTCCTGACCGAGCTGCACAAGGGGCTCACCGAGGTCATCACTGCCAGCACCGCCATCATGAGCAGAACCGATGCCGGCAACAGCATCGAGCACGACGGGCTGATCGAGGCCATCATCGCTCGGGATGCGGAACGGGCGGCACGCGAGGCCGGGTGCTTCCTCGATGAGCTCCTCGGCGAACTGCCCGCCGACGGCTCCTGATCACGGGGCGCGCAGCTGACTCCTGCGAAAGAAATTCGGCCCGCCGTCGCCATCACCCCGTAGCAAGCACGGGTTTGTCTCACCGCAGCCTGTGCTGGGATGAACCCGTGGCACACCGTTCCGGAGCGGACAGATGAAAGCCGTGGTGATCACTGGCACCGGCGGTCGGCATGTCTTGGACTATGTGGATTTGCCTGATCCGGTCGCCGGGCCAGGCGAGACCTTGGTGCAGATTGCGTTTTCTGGCGTGAACTTCATGGACATCGGTGTTCGCCAGGGAATGCCATGGACGGAACCACCGGTGTATCCCCAGCGCCTGGGAGTCGAAGGTGCCGGCCGGGTGATAGCGGTGGGTGCGGACGTCGACGACATCACCGTCGGCGACCGGGTGTGCTGGGCCTACGCGCCAGGCAGTTACGCGGAGCGGATCGCCATACCGGCCGCCAAGCTGGTGCACACCCCCGACGACATCGACGACCGCACCGCCGCGGCCGTCATGATGCAAGGCCTGACCGCCAGCCATTTCGCCACCGATTTCTATCCCATCCGCGCCGGGGATGTCGCCTTCGTGCATGCCGCCGCGGGCGGCCTCGGCCTGCTGCTCACCCAGATCATCACGATGCGGGGTGGATCGGTGATCGGCCGGGTCTCCTCGGAAAGCAAAGCAGCGCTGGCCAAGAATGCCGGCGCTGGGCACATCATCGTCGACACCAAGGGGCGCTTCGCCGAGGAGACTTTACGCCTCACCGACAACGCCGGAGTGAACATCGTCTACGACGGCGGTGGCCCGACAACGTTCCAGGGATCACTCGATATCCTGGCCCGCTCGGGCACATTCTGCTGGTACGGCCCAGTGCTGGGTGGCCCTGAGCCGATCGACATCATGAGCCTGCCGAAGAGCATCAAGATCGGCTACGCAAACTACAACGACCACGTCCCGACACCGGAGTTGCTGCGAGCGCATACCGTCCAACTGTTCGACTGGATTGCCCAGGGAAAACTACGTATCCACGTCGGCGGCGAGTACCCGCTGGCGGAGGCGGCGATGGCGCACGCCGATATGGAGGATCGCATCACCACCGGCAAGCTCCTGCTGTATCCGTGAATGCGGTGGCGGGACCGATCCGGCCGGGTTCATTCTGAGCTGACAAATCCGCGGACGACAGTCGGAAGGACCCCGAAATGGCCGACCAGGAACCCCCAGCCGTCGACGCCCACCTGGTCGCCAAGATCGCGCGAGCCAGGATGTCGGGACCCCGACACATCACAGCCGAGGCGACCATCGCCGACTTCGACGGCGACGGCAACCAGGTCGTCCTGCACCAGGGCACCAACCACTGGACGTGCTTCCCCGGCAACGAGAACGAGATCGGCAACGTACCGATGTGCGCCGACCCGATGGGCTTGCAGTGGATGCTGGATATCATGACCGGCAAGCCGGCACCCACCAACGCCGCGCCCGGTCTGATCTACATGCTCTGCGGGGCAACACAACACAGCAACACCGATCCGTTCGACCGGACGAGCCCGCCGATCCCGATCGGACCGCACTGGATGATCCTGTGGCCGTTCGATGCCGAGCGCGACGGTCTGCCCAGCACAGTGCGCGACGCCGGCGCGTGGGTCATGTTCGACAAGACGCCATACGCCTACCTGCACATCTGCGGCACTCCGTGGGCCGGCAACGAACACACCCCCGACGCTGTGGCTGCCTGGACCATGACCTACTCCCCCAGCACCGAACCGCCGACCTCCTGAAACGAAGCAGATCGAGTGCACACACCCGTGGTTGTCCCGGGTGTGTGAAGCGGCGGTTCCTGGTCCACTGATCTCGGCAGCATCTTCGCCGAACAGACGCACAATGAGTCCGAACACGGACCACCCGAATAACTTTCGCCAGACAGGAACTCGCCCATGACCACGACACCCGACAATCCCGTCCCCACCATCCGCGGTGAGGAAGGTGCCACGGTGCTCGGCCCCGACAATGTGCCGGTCGGACTGCAGAACCCGGGTGCCCCCGACACCGACGCGGGCAGCCTGCCCAACTTGAAGTGGTCGTTCGCCGCATCCCACAACCGGCTGTTGAACGGCGGATGGGCACGCGAGACAACGGTGCGCGAGCTGCCGGTGGCCACTACGCTGGCCGGGGTCAACATGCGGTTGAAGGCCGGCGCGTATCGCGAGTTGCACTGGCACCGCGAAGCCGAATGGGCGTTCATGCTCGCTGGCAGCGCCCGCATCGCGGCGATCGACCCCGATGGCCGCAACTTCATCGACGACATCGGCCGCGGCGACCTGTGGAACTTCCGTGCCGGGTTCCCGCACTCCATTCAAGCCCTGGAGGACTGCGAATTCCTGCTGGTCTTCGATGACGGCAACTTCTCGGAGAACGAGACCTTCCTGGTCACCGACTGGTTCGCCCACACCCCCAAGCACATCCTGGCCAAGAATTTCGCTGTCCCCGAGTCGGCGTTCGACGACATCCCCTCGGCCGGCGAGATCGACCGCACCCGGTACATCTTCCCCGGCGACGTGCCCGGCGCACTGGTCGACGATATCGCCGCCGTGCAATCCCCGGCCGGCACCGCCGAGCGCATGAGTCACCGCATGCTGGCCCAGGATCCCATCGAGGTCCCCGGCGGCAGCGTGCGCATCACCGATTCCCGCAACTTTCCGTCGGCGTCGACCATCGCCGCGGCCTACGTCGAGCTGGCTCCTGGCGCGGTGCGGGAGATGCACTGGCACCCCGATCACGACGAATGGCAGTACTGGATATCCGGCCACGCGCGGATGACGGTCTTCGGATCCAGCGGCAAGGCAAGGACATTCGACTACTACGGCGGCGACGTGGGCTACGTGCCCAGCGCCATGGGCCACTACTTCGAGAATGTCGGTGACGATCCAGTGGTGATGCTCGAACTGTTCCGCAGCGACCACTTCGCCGACGTGTCGGCCAACCAGTGGTTGGGTCTGACGCCGGCCGCGGTGGTCGGCGCCACACTCAACCTCAGCCCTGCCACCGTGGCGGCCTTGCGCAAGGACAAGCCCCTGATCATGCCGGGGTGATCCCGTTATAAGCCTCTCGCCAGCCTCTGGGGCCCGGTCGTAAACTTGGCCGGTGATTCACCATGTGCAGGTGGCCTGCCCCGAGGGCGGCGAAGCGGCCGAACGTGCTTTCTACGGTGACGCGTTGGGCTGGGTCGAGTTGGAGAAACCCCCGATCCTGCAGCGACGCGGCGGGTGCTGGTTCAGGGTTCCCGGTCGAGGCGGCCCCGACGGCGAGTTGCATGTCGGCGTCGAGGATGACTTCCGGCCGGCGCTGAAGGCGCATCCGGCGATCGTCGTCGACGTCGACGCGACCGCCGCCAAGTTGCAGGCCGGCGGGTATCCCGTCGACTGGGCGGATGAGGCGGAGATCCCCGGTCGCCGCAGATTCCACTCCCGAGACGGCGTGGGCAATCGAATCGAGTTCCTCGACGGCTGATGGAGTCAGCGGTGAATCGCGCGGTGTATTGCCGGTTCCTGTCTCGGATCTCGGACAGTTCCGCCGATTCGCCCGTTCCGCGCCTGACCACGGCGCGGTCAAATTGAGTGATGACCGCCGTCGCTCATTCGAACCTCGTCCGATTCCGCGACTGCACACCCCAACCATGGGCCAACGGCAACGGCGTCACCCGCGAACTGGCCGCAGGCCAAGACCATGATCGCGACAGTGGCTTCGCCTGGCGGCTCAGCGTGGCTGATGTGCAGAGCGGCCCGTTTTCGGCTCTGCCAGGCGTGGACCGGGTGTTCACTCTGGCCGCCGGTCCCACCATCACGCTGGCCATCGACGGCAACGAGGTGACGGCGGATCCGTTCCGCCCGGTGCGGTTCCCGGGTGAATCACGAGTCGAATGCACTACACCCGAACCGACGCGCGCCGTCAACGTGATGGCCCGACGCGGCCGATTCTCCGCCGACGTCAGCGTCCGGATCGGCACCGGGCAGGTTGCGGCCCCCCTTGAACGTGTGACCTATCTGGTTGCCCTGGCTGGAACGGCGACCATCCGCCCAGCCCGCGGCAGCACAGAGACTCTTGATCTGTTCGATGCCGTCCGGTTGCGAAATACAGTCGAGGTCTCGACGTCCAGCGGCGGTCGCGTTGCGGTCGTGCGGCTTACGCCGACCTATCGCTCGGCCTTGGGCGCCGATTCCGGTTCGAGGTGAACCGTCGTCGCCTGATCGCCCGCCAAGCCCTCATCCTGCAGTAGCAGCATCCCGGCCCGCCGTGTCGCGTCAGCACGCACAATCACCCAGACGACACCCGCGATGAGCCACAGCGCCGTGATCGCCGGCGCCCACAACCCCGCTCCGGTGGGCAACGGCACTACATTCCGGAAGAGCGTGTAACCCAGGACAGCCAGCCCTGCGACGGGAATGACCACCTCGTGGACCTTCACTCCCCCGTCCCGATAAGCCATGACGATCACGCCGAGAGTCGCCAGCACGTAGACGACGAGGAGGATCAAAGTGCCTGCCGTACCGGCGATTGCGAAGATCGCCAGGGTCGGCGGGGCGTCCGCGAAACCGGTCGCCGCCTGCCAACTGGCCAGTGTGCCGCCGCGCAGCACCGCGAACGCCGCCACCAGGATCACGAGCATGGAACCCGCCACCGCCATGGTCGCGTGCGTCGGCGTGCCGCGCTTACCGTGCACCGTGCCGAACACGCCGAACGTCACCCCGTCACGTCCCAGTGCGTAGACCAGCCTTGAGGCGCCGACACAGCAGGCCAACATGCATCCCAACGCCGAAACGGCCGCTCCCGCGGAGATCAGCTCACCGACCCACGAAGCCACATAACGTGATCCGAGTTCACCGACCAGCGCGTTGGATGCCGAGAATTCGGTCAACCCGTTTTCATCGGTCCCGAAGCCCATCACGGTGAACGCCGTGACGAACACGAAATAGACGCCGCCGAACACCGTCACACCGAGAATCGCGCGTGGAATGTCCCGGCGCGGATTGCGCGTCTCTTCACCCAGAGTGCTTGCTGCCTCGAACCCGGCGAACGACAAGAACCCGAACACCACACCGAGGAACAGGCTGGACAGGTCGCCGCCGTCGCCGACGGAGAACACCGACATGTCCAGACCGAGACCACCGGGGCCGCTGTGACCGGCCAGTTTCACGACCACGACGGCCCCCACCAACAAGATCAGCCCAACCGTGATGGTCTCGATGACCAGCAGCACCCTGGTGCCCCGGCGCGCGGGCCACAACGCGAGGATGAGCATGGGAATCAACCCGACCAGTGCGATTCCGAACGCAACCCCGTCCTGTGGTGGCCCGCCCACGACAACGGCAATCAGGCTGGCGCTGAACCGTCCGAACGCCAGTGCGGTGACCACGCCGAAGAACACGTAGGTCCCGACCAACCCCCAGCCCGCAATCACGCCCGCCCGCGGGCCGAGGGTGGCTCCGACGAACCCGTACACGCTGCCGGCGTGACGGAATCGTGCCGTCAGGCGCACGAAGGTGTACGCCACGATGAGGACGCCGACGGTGGCGAGGATGAAGGCCAGCGGGATGGCACGCCCCACGCTGGCCACCATCCCCTGTGGATTGATGTTGACGGCCATCGACGGCGCCATCAGTGCCAGCGACAGTCCGATGGCTTCCCAGATGTTGAGTTCGCGGCGGAGTTTCGGATTCTCGGACATGTTTCTCCCGTTCGATTCAAGAGAGGGCGCACTGCGAAAATTGTTCGGCGCGAACAATGTTGGGACCGTGCATGATCAGCGCGGCCAGCACCCCGGCACGGGGTGCGAAACTCGAAACCAGACCGTATTCATCAGGCGTGTGGTCGCGGCCGCCCACGGGACCAAGCCCATCGAGCACCGCACAGCCGACCGCGGCCGCCCAGCAGGCGTCGGATGATCCGCCGGCTGTCTGCTCGCCGAATTCGTGATTCAGGTCGCCTCCGACACCGGCACCGAACCGGGCCAGTGCGGCAACGGCGGGTGTGCGTTCCATGGCCGGGGTCCGGGACAGCGTTTCACACCTGAGGGTGACGGGATCCGCTACGACGTCGAAGATCTCGCCGACGACGTCGTCCATGTCCTTCTCG
>CAMFLL010000002.1 GCA_945957405.1 uncultured Mycolicibacterium sp.
CATGGAGTCCTCTCGCTACGGGCGTCGTCTGATTACGTCGTCGCGCCGCGGTCGGTTGTTACCGTTTTGAGACCGGTCCGGTGCAGTCGGGAAACCCCGAATTGCCACGGCAAGTCGCTCAAAATCGTAAGCACAGGTTGCGAGTTCACCCAAAACGTGCAGGTAGAGCGGTGTAACACACCCCTACGCGCTGGCGCTGTGCACCGAGTTCGACGCGAGGGTCGCGCATCGGCGGGGATAACAGCCCTGATGTCGAACTCGGCGCGGGCAAAGCGGATAGGGGCGTGGACGTCCGCAAGCCACGCAGTTCAGAGCGTCACGCGTCGATGGGCAGCGGAGCGGTACGCCTGCGCACGCTCAGGCACAGCAGCGACGCCACGGCGCACAATCCGGCGGCCAGATAGAACGCCAGGTCGTAGTCGCCCCGCATATCGCGTATCCAGCCGGCACCCGCGGCTGCCACGGCCGCGCCCAGCTGGTGTGCGGCGAAAACCCATCCGAAGACGATCGGTGCCCGGGTGCCGAAGTGCTCACGGCACAGCGCGATTGTCGGAGGTACGGTCGCCACCCAGTCCAGGCCGTAGAAGATGATGAAAACCCAGGTGCTCGGTTCGGCATGCGGTGAGAGCAGGGCGGGCAGCAGCATCAACGAGACCCCGCGACCGGCGTAGTAGATGACCAGCAGCACCCGCGAGTCGACGCGGTCGGTGAGCCATCCCGAGAAGACGGTGCCCATGACGTCGAGCACGCCGATGGTGGCCAGCAGGCCCGCCGCGACCGTGGTCGGCATGCCGTGGTCGTTGGCCGCCGGGATGAAGTGGGTACCGATCAGACCGTTGGTGGTCATCCCGCAGATGGCGAAGCTGCCGGCCAGCAGCCAGAAGGCCGGGACCCGTGCGCCCAGCAGCAGCCCACCGAAGGCGGCGCCGAACGTACTTCCAGGTGGGGCCGTTGGGCCAGTCTCCACCTCGGGAGTCGCGCCGTAGGGGTGAAGGCCCTTGTCCTGCGGCCAGTTCCGCATGAACACCAACACCAGTGGGACCACCGCCAGCGCCGCCGCCGCGACGATCAGTGACGCCCATCGCCAGCCGTGCTGTGTCGTCACCGCGGCGATGACGGGCAGGAAGATCAGCTGGCCGGTGGCGCTGGCCGCCGTCAGCACGCCGGTGACCAGGCCGCGCCTGGCCTCGAACCAGCGCGTCGCGATGGTCGCGACGAAACCCATCGAGATGGCGCCGGTGCCCGTGCCGACGAGCACTCCCCAGAGCAGGACCAGCTGCCAACTCGCGGTCATCAGCACGCTCGCCGCACTGCCCAGCGCGATCATGGTCAGCGCCGCGGTGAGCACGGATCGGACCCCGAATCGGTCCATCAGAGCGGCGGCAAACGGCGCCGTCAGGCCGAACAGTGTCATGTTCACCGACATCGCGAGCCCGACGACACCATGGGACCAACCGAACTCGTGATGCAGCGGGTTCATCATGACGCCGGGTACCGAGCGGAAGCCGGCCGCGCCGAGGATCGCCACGAAGCTCACCGCGGCGATCACCCAGGCCCAATGCAGACGCGAACCGCGGCGCGCCGAGATCGAGGTGGTCACGCCATGACTATGGCCGACACCGCCGGGACTCGGCCAGTGGCATAAATGACAGTATTCATCAAAAACATGCCACTATGGGTGCATGCACCGCGTCGCCGTCCTGCTGTTGCCGCCCGTCGTGAGTTTCGACGCGGCCATCGCGCCGACGATGTTCGGTGTCGCGACCGATGCCGACGGCGCACCGCTGTACGACGTGGTCACCTGCGGGGTCACCGCCGTGGCCGTCCCGGCCACCACGGGCTTCGCGGTGCTGCCGGAGGCTGGGCCCGAGGTTCTGGCCGACGCGGACACCGTCGTGGTCCCTGGCACTCGATACGCCCCCGCTCGCCTGGATGGCGTGCTGTCGCCCGACGTCGCCGCCGCGCTGGCGACCATCCGCCCCGGCACCCGGTTGGTGTCCATCTGTACCGGTGCGTTCGTGCTGGCGGCGGCGGGCCTGCTCGACGGCCGGCCCGCGACCACCCACTGGAAGTACGCCGCGACGCTGCGGGCACTGCATCCCGATGTCGACGTCGACGAGAACGTGTTGTTCGTCGACGACGGCGACGTGCTGACATCGGCAGGTATCGCCGCGGGAATCGATCTCTGCCTGCACATCATTCGTCGCGACCACGGCACCCAGGTGGCCAACGCCGTCGCCCGCCACTGCGTCGTGCCGCCATGGCGTGAGGGCGGTCAGGCCCAGTTCATCGACCGCCACCTGCCCACCGAGGACGATGCGTCGACGGCGGCCACCCGCGCCTGGGCGTGCGAGAACCTCGACCAACCGCTCACCATCGAGCAACTGGCCCGGCACGCCAGCATGAGTGCGCGGACCTTCAACCGCAGGTTCCGCGAGGAGACGGGCCAGTCGCCAGGGGTGTGGGTCCGGCGGCGCCGGCTGGACCGTGCCCGTGAACTGCTCGAGCAGCATGATCTGCCGGTCGACGAAGTGGCGCGTCGCGCCGGGCTGGGATCGGGCGGCAACCTGCGTCATCATCTGCGCCGTGGCGTCGGCATGTCGCCGACGAGCTACCGCAAGGTGTACCAGGGCGCGTGATCGCCGATGTGGCCTAGAACACGTTCGTATGTCGGGCGGCCACGGGGTAACCCCCTACGGTGAAATCTCTGCGGATTCTGGTCACCGGGGCCACCGGCTACGTCGGGTCACGGCTCGTCGGCGCGCTCCTGGACGAGGGGCACGCTGTCACGGTGGCCGGGCGCGACCTGGAGAAGGTCGCCGGTTTCGGGTGGTTCGACCGGGTCACCCCGGTCGTACTGGATGCCTCCGACCCCGACTCGGCCGCCAGTGCGTTCGCCGTCGCCGGCCCGATCGACGTCGTCTACTACCTGGTGCACGGCATCGGGCAACCGGGCTTCCGTGAATCGGACAACAGGTCCGCGGCCGACGTGGCCACGGCAGCGCGTGACGCCGGCGTCGCCCGCATCGTCTATCTCGGCGGGTTCGTTCCCGAGGCCGACGACCTGTCCGAACACCTCACCAGCCGTGCCGAGGTCGCCGAATCGCTGACGGTGGACAACGGGCCCGAGGTGGTCTGGCTGGGGGCGGCCATCATCATCGGTTCCGGCTCAACGTCATTCGAGATGTTGCGGTATGTCGGTGACCGGTTCCCGGTCATCCCCAAGCCTCGTTGGATGGACAACCCGATCGACCCGATCTCTATCCGCGACGTGTTGTACTACCTTGTTGCCGCGGCTGACCCCGACCGCGTCCGGGCGGGCGCCTACGACATCGCAGGCCCGGAAACCACCAGCTACGGTGGGCTGATCACCACGTACTCCGATATCGCCCGCACGCCGCATGCCGGCGTGCCGGTGCGTGGGATCGACACCGCGGTGTTCTCCAAGGTCAGCGGTCTGGTGCTCCCGGTACCCGGGGGCCTTGCCGCGGATCTCGTTGCCTCCCTTGATCATCCGATGGTCGCATCCAGTCAGCAGTTACGCGGCGTGGTGCCTGATCCGCCCGGCGGGCTGACCACCGTCGAGAACGCGATGAAACGCTCGCTGACGGGCGGCAGGCCCCGACCGGTCGACGCTCTTGCCGACCCACATCACCTGGCCGACACCGACGCGGTGTGGGCCGGCGGTGACTCGTTGCGAATCCGACGGGTGGTCGCGGCCGTCACCCCGGCGTTCGCCCGGCCGGCGTTGGGACTGCTATGCGTGGTGCCGAAACCGCTCGCGGGCGCCATCCGCACGGGACTCGATGTGGTCGTCGGACTGTTACCCAAGGCCGATCCGGCGTGACCGGCCTGCGAGACGAGCTGGCGAGCCTCGCCACCGCGAGCGCGCCACCCCACAGCGAGCCACCCGCGGTGGTGCGCCGCCGTCGTATCAGCGTGCTCGTGGTGGTGGTGGTCGGCGCCGTGCTGCTCGGAATCTCCTTGACGCGCAAGCCCGGTGATCAGAGCTTCTACTGGCTGACCTTCGCGCTGGCCGCCACCTGGGCCGGCGGCGCCCTGCTGTCCGGGCCGCTGCACCTCGGCAGTATCTGTTGGCGCGGCCGCAACCAGCGCCCTGTGCTGACAGGACTCGGGGTCGGGTTGCTGTTGGGCGCGGTGTTCATCGTCGGCGCGCTGATCGTCCGTGAGATTCCCGCGCTGGCCGAACCCATCACCCGGGTGCTGGCCTATGCCCATCAGGGCTCCTTGCCGCTGGTGGTGGTGATCACCCTGGTCAACGGGGTCGCCGAGGAGATGTTCTTCCGCGGCGCGTTGTACACCGCCCTGCAGGGCCACCGGCCGGTGCTGGTGTCGACGCTGCTCTACATCGTCGTGACGTCGGCGTCCGGCAACCCCATGCTGGGGTTCGCCGCCGTCATCCTCGGCACTGTGTGCGCGCAGGAGCGAAGGGCCACCGGCGGTGTGCTGGCACCAATGCTCACCCACCTGGTGTGGGGCCTCATCATGGTGCTGGTACTACCGCCCATGTTCGGCCTGTGAGCATCGTCTTCTGCCAGCACACCGCGGTCACCGCAGTGGATGGGCGATCTCGTCGCGTCGCATCTTCCCGGCCGGTAGCGCGACGGCGGCCAGCACGATCGGTGCCACGCCGGCCACCAGGAAGATGACCTCCATCGAGACCACCTTCGACAGCGGACCCGCGATCGCCATCGACACCGGCAGGAACGCCAGCGACACGAAGAAGTCCAGGCTCGACACCCGGCCCAGCATCGCCGGAGGTACGCGGCGCTGCAGCAGCGTGCCCCAGATGACCATGCCCGCGCCGTCGGTGATGCCGACGACGAAGCACGCCGCGGCCATTAGCGGGAACGAGTCGGTCCAGCCGACCACCACCAGCGGCAGCGAACCGAACCCCCACATCACCAGCAGCACCGTGAGGTAGCGCCGAGGTAGCCGTCCCGACGACACACCCAGCGCGCCGAGTGCACCGCCGACCCCGTAGGCCGCCAGGACCAGGCCATACATCTTCGCACCGTCCTCGAAGCGGTCGGCGGCGATGAACGGCAGCAGCACCTCGATCGGGCCGAGCGCAACGAGCACCCACATGCTCGCGAACAGCAAGGTCCACAGCAGCCAGCCCGTGCGGACCACGAACCGGAAACCGTCGCGCAGATCGGTGAGCACGTGCGGGCGGTCGTGCACGGTTTCGGCGACGTAGCCGTCGGTCACCGGGCGGGTGGCCACCAACAGCACCAAACCGATGCCGAACAGGACCGCGACCGCCGCCGAGCCCAGCGTGGGGAACGTCGCGCCCACCAGGACGCCGGCGACCGCCGGACCCACCGCACGCTGCAGCACCGGGCGGATGACACCTTCGACACCGTTGGCAGCCAGGAGCTGCTCGGAGGGCAGGATGCGCGGCAGGTAAGCGCTGTAGGCGGGGAAGAAGAACGCCGCGGCGATACCGAGCAGGGCCGCCGCGACGGCCATGTGCCAGATCCGCAGCAGGTCGAGTGCGCTCAGCACGGCGACCACCGTCACCACCGCGAAGTTCATCGCTTCGACGGCAATGATGATGACGCGCTGAGGAATTCGGTCCGCTGCGATACCGCCGACCAGGATGAAGGCCACCAGTCCCGTACCGAGGCACGTGGCGACCAGCGACAGCGCCGCCGGGTCATGGTCGAGTGCCATCACCTGCAGAGCCATCACGACGGCCCACATGCCCTCGGCGAAGATCGACACCGACAGCGCGGCGATCAACAGGCGGTACTCGCGGAACTGGAACGGTGCGAGCACACGCCAGCCGCCGAGCGCGCGCACTATGCGCGCCTTCGGTTTCTGATCGAGTTGCATGCTCACCAATAGATGGTCGCCGAGGCAACCATCTGGCGTCCAACGATTTTCGGGTCAGGTGTCGGTGAAGACCGGCGCGCGCTTGTCCTGGAACGCTTTGATGCCCTCACGAAGATCGGCTGCGTTGAGCAGCACATGCTGGCCGGCGGTCTCCCGTGCCAGGGCCGCGTCGAGGTCGGAAAGCGTGGCGGAGTTGATGGCGTTCTTGGTTTTGGCGTACGCGACCGCGGGCCCGGTGAGCAGTCGCTCGACCACTTTGGTGGACTCGGCCTGTAGTTCGGTGGCCGGGTACACCGCGCTGATCAGACCCCACTGTGCGGCCTCGGTGGCGGTCAGCCGTTCGGCGAGCAGCGCCATCTTCATCGCCCTGGTGCGGCCGATGGCGGCGGCCACCAGCGCGGAGGCGCCGCCGTCGGGCATCAGCGCGATCTTGGTGAAGGCGAGCAGGAAAAACGCTTCCTCAGAAGCCAATACGAGATCACAGGCCAGTGCGAGCGAAACGCCGACACCGGCGGTCGGGCCCTGCACCACGGCCACCACCGGCCGGGGCAGGTCGACGATCGCCCGCACGGCGCGGTTGGCCTGGATCAGGGTCTCCATCGGTTCATGGCCGTCGCCGGTGTCGTCGGCCCCGATCGCGGCCCCCGAACTGAAACCGCGCCCACCACCGCCGAGGCGCACGACGCGCACGCGGGGGTCGGAGGCCGCCCGCTCCAGCGCGTCGGCCAGGCCGGCCAGCACAGCCGGATTGACGGAGTTCAAGCTGTCCGGCCGGTCCAGCGTCACCGCCAGCACCCCGTCGGTCAACTCGACGATGAGACCCGCGACGGGGGCCAGCGCATCCAACCCGGTTTCAGTGCTCGTCATGACAACACTGTAGAAAACCCGCGCCCGCCGATACCGAGCCCACCCGTCGGTTGGTTGGGCCGCCCTGACAGGATGCAGACGAGGGCCGATCAAACCAAGGGATTGTGGAGGCATCGTGGCGGGACCACTTCAAGGATTGCGGGTTGTCGAGCTGGCCGGTATCGGCCCCGGCCCACACGCGGCGATGATCCTCGGCGATCTCGGCGCCGACGTCGTGCGGGTCGAGCGGCCGTCGAAGAACCCCAACCCGGTCCGCGATGCGATGCTCCGCAACCGCAGGTCGGTGACCGCCGACCTCAAGTCACCCGAGGGCAGGCAGCTGGTCCTGGACCTGATCGCCAATGCCGACATCCTGATCGAGGGTTTCCGGCCGGGTGTCACCGAACGGCTGGGCCTGGGCCCCGAGGATTGCGCCAAGGTCAACGAGCGCCTGATCTACGGCCGCATGACCGGCTGGGGGCAGACCGGCCCGCGTGCCCTGCAGGCTGGCCATGACATCAACTACATCTCGCTCAACGGTTTGTTACACGCGGTCGGCCGCAAGGGGGAGCGGCCGGTGCCGCCGCTGAACATCGCCGGCGATTTCGGCGGCGGCTCGATGTTCCTGCTGGTCGGCATCCTCTCGGCGCTCTACGAACGACAGGCCTCCGGTAAGGGGCAGGTGGTCGACGCCGCCATGGTCGACGGCTCCAGTGTGCTGATCCAGATGATGTGGGCGTTCCGGGCCAGCGGCAGTTGGTCCGACGAGCGCGGCGTCAACATGCTCGACACCGGCGCCCCGTACTACGACACCTACGAGTGCGCCGACGGCCGCCACGTCGCGGTGGGTGCGATCGAGCCGCAGTTCTATGCCGCGATGCTCGAGGGGCTCGGTCTGGACGCGACCGACCTGCCCGCTCAGAACGACGTCAGTTCCTGGCCGACGCTCAAGCGGATATTCGCCGAGGCCTTCGCCAAACGCGACCGCGACCACTGGGCCACGGTCTTCGCGACATCGGACGCCTGCGTGACACCGGTCCTGGCGTTCAACGAAGTCCTCGACGAACCGCATATCGCCGAACGGGACACGTTCTACGACAGTGGATCTGACGGATTGCAGCCGCTGCCGGCGCCGCGCTTCTCACGCAGTAGGCCCGACACCCCGACGCCCCCGCGGGTGCCGGGCGCCGACACCGACGCGGTGGTGCGGGAGTGGACGGCGTGAGCGTCCGTCACGGGCCGCCGCGGTCGGCCGGGCAGTAACTTCAGCCCGGCCACCGCGACCACAATCCCGGTGATGAAGACCAGTTTGAGTACCGACGCCGCTTCGTGGCCGGTGAGCAGCGCGTAGCCGACCGTCAGCGCGGCTCCGAGCCCGGTCCACACCGCGTACGCGGTGCCGATCGGGATGTGACGGGCGGCCCAACCGAGGCCGGCCATGCTCGCCACGAGCGCCACGACGAAGATCGCGGTGGCGGTCATCTGCGTCAGACCGTCCGATCGCCCGAGCGCGGTGGCCCACACCGCTTCGAACACCGCGCTGAGAATCAACACAAACCATGCCATCTCAACTCACCGCCTTCAGGCCGATGACACTGCCGACGAGCAGGACCAGGAGTGCGCCCTTGGCCGCGGTCGCGTGTTCCTTTCCGACGACGATTCCCCAGAGCACCGTCAAGGTCGCGCCGATACCGACCCACACCGCATATGCGGTCGCCGGTGGCAGATATTTCATCGCATACGCGAGCCCGGCCAGGCTTCCGATTGCCGCGACCACGAAGACCAGAACAGGTCCGATGCGGCGAAAACCGTGGGAGGCGCCCAGGGCGATGGCCCACACCGCCTCCAGGAGACCGGACAAGATCAAGATCAGCCATGCCATGACAAGACACTCCTTCGAGTCAGTCTTGTCTGTGCGGGTACTGCTCCCTCGTCCGCGAACCCCAGATCGGGGGCACCACCTGCCAGGGTACCGGGCCTCGACGATGCAGTCACGGCACCGTGGACATGACCTTCGCCACCACCGCGACATGTATGGCGTCGGCTGGGCGCGTTGACGACTAGGTGGTGGTGAACGGATTGTGCTCGGCGATCAGCTTTTCCATGCGGGCTTCGTCGAGGCGAACCCGGATGGTGGCCGATTCTTGTTGATCGCGGATCACCTTGGCCACCGTGAACGAGCTGGCGACGAGAAACAACACGGACATGGCCAGGAAGAGACGCTGCCAGGGGTCCAGCGGTAGGAAGTAGATGCCGCCGAGTGTCGCGATGAAACTGATGCCGAAGGAGGCGGCGGCCTGGACGAAGAATGCCGTGGTGGTCTTGCTGAATTCGCTGACTGTGTTCATGAAGGTAGCCTCGCGCCCGACCGGGTGAGTATCACTACTCAAAGATCGGTTGCACTGCGCCGCATGCGATTTCATGGTTCTGACAGTGCCTGCGTAAAGGCCCTGCGATGGCTGCGGCCATCCGGTTCGTCATGGCAGAGGACCTACCGGGTGGCGGCTGAAGCTCTCTGCGTATAGTCCCAACCAACCAGTAGGTCGACGGACGGAGTGGATGGCGCCATGGCATTGAAGACGAAGTTCACCGAGACATTCGGTGTCGAACACCCGATTGCCCAGGGCGGTATGCAATGGGTCGGTCGCGCGGAACTGGTTGCGGCCGTGGCGAATGCGGGTGCACTCGGATTCATCACCGCGCTGACCCAGCCGACGCCGGCTGATCTGGCCGAGGAGATCGCCAAGACGCGCGATCTGACCGACAGACCGTTCGGTGTGAATCTGACCATCCTGCCGGCGATCAACCCGCCGCCCTACGACGAGTACCGCCGGGTGATCGTCGACGCGGGCATCAAGATCGTGGAGACTGCAGGATCGAACCCGGCCCCTCATCTGCCGATGTTCCACGACAACGGCATCAAGGTGCTGCACAAGTGCACCTCGGTGCGCCACGCGGTCAAGGCGCAGAGCCTGGGGGTCGACGGCATCAGCATCGACGGTTTCGAGTGCGCGGGTCACCCCGGCGAGGATGACATCCCCGGGCTGGTGCTCATTCCGGCTGCCGCCGAGAAGATCGAGATCCCGATGATCGCCTCCGGCGGGTTCGCCGACGCCAGGGGATTGGTCGCCGCGCTGGCTCTGGGCGCCGACGGGATCAACATGGGCTCACGCTTCATGTGCACCGCGGAGTCCTGCATTCATCAGAACGTCAAGGAAGCGATCGTCGCCGGCGACGAGCGAGGCACGGAGTTGATCTTCCGGTCGCTGCACAACACCGCCAGGGTGGCCAGCAATGAGGTGTCCCGTGAGGTGGTCGACATCTTGGCGAAGGGCGGTCAGTTCGAAGACGTCAAGGACCTGGTCGCCGGCGTGCGAGGACGGCGCGTATTCGACGACGGCGACATCGATGCGGGGATCTGGACCGTCGGTACTGCGATGGGCCTCATCAACGACATCCCCGCAGTAGGGGAGTTGGTATCACGGATGGTGAACGAGGCAGAAGACCTGATCTGTGGCCGACTGGCCGAGATGGTCGAAACAACAGAAGGTGAGAGGGTGTCTGCCTAGCGCAACGGCGGCAGACGGACGGGTTAAGTGTTCGGGTTGGGCGCGCTGGCTCACGTAGTGAACGGGGCGCGCCCGCCGAACCTCCCGGGGCGCCTAGCTGGCGATCGGATGCCAGTCTTCGAGCTGCTCCGAGGTGTCACCCTCCACAAGCACATCGCCGTGGTAGAGGGCGTCGAAGTCAACCTTGATGACATCAGCGTTGGTGTCGTCGATCCACATGTCACTGAGCGTATGGGTCACTTTTAAGAGATCTTTGAGTCACGATTCGGAAAATCGTGGCAATTATTACTCCCGGGTAGAGTTACTGAGCAGTCGCCCCACCGGGCCGCTCGGCGTGACCGGCGGCCGGCGCAGCGGGGTGCCGCCTCGTTGTTGCAGGTCATGCGCCAGGCGCGGTGAAATGGATCGGGTTCGTGCCGTTGAGGGCCACCCACGTGACCACTGCTGCCACGATCGCAACCACCAGCAGGGTCACGGCAACCAATCTCGGCCAGTTCGCCCGGCCCCACAGCTTGTAGTCCAACGAATACGATCCCGCACCGATGAACAGCAGTGCGGTCGCGCCGATCGCCAGCAGGAACGGCTCGTTGAAGGGTGCCGACCAGAATGCTCCGACCGAGACGTTGACCGCCCAGGCGTCGATCATCGCGGCGATCACGGCCATGGCTGCCAGCGGCGTCAGCAAGCCCAGCAGCAAGCCGATCCCGCCTGCGGTTTCGGCGGCGCACACCATGATGGCGGCCAACTGCGGCGCCCGCCATCCGCCGTCTTCCATGAAGGTGACAGTGGCGTTGAAATCAGACAGTTTCAAGAGGCCGGCCTGCAGGATTGCAGCTCCCACGCCGAGGCGCAGGACCAGCAGGCCGGTGTCACGTGCTGAGGTGGCAGTTCCCACATCTTCCAGTTCCGTTGCCATGCGATCTTCCAGTTCCGTTGCCATGCGCGGAAGCCTATGAGTCAGCTGTCAGGAATGTAAGGGTTGCCTGCGAACCTCCTTGTGACGGTGAACGGCGCGTGGCCGGTGGTCGTACCTCCTATGTGCGCCGACCGACGGCGGGCCCCCGTCGGTCGGTCAGCACGTAGGCCCCCACGGGATGCGGGTGACCGCTAGCATGTGATTCCGGCGGTAAGTTACCGTTGATAACACACCTCGGGTGGCGGGCACGCGGGCCGCGCCGACAGCGACCGGAGAACACGGCCGGAGAACTCGGCCGGAGAACAGAGGGGACGCCGACGTGCTGCACAGAATCGCACTGCTCGCCATTGCGGCGCCGCGGCGCATCATCGCTGTCGCAGTGCTGACCATGGTCGCGGCGGCGGTATTCGGCATTCCGGTGGCCAAGAGTCTGTCGGCGGGCGGTTTTCAGGACCCGACCTCGGAGTCCTCCCGCGCCACGCAACTGTTGACCGAGAAGTTCCACCAGGGCGACATGCAGCTGATGTTCACGGTCACCGCGCCAGACGGCGCCCACAGTCCTGCGGCCCGGGACGCCGGACTTGCCATCGTCGACCAGATCAAGGAATCGCCCCATGTCGCGGACCTGGTGTCGGCGTGGACATCGCCACCTCAAGCCGCCGCAGCCCTGTTCAGTAAGGACGGGAGCTCGGGGCTGATCGTCGCCGGCATCACCGGTGGCGAGAATGATGCGCAGCGCTACGCCCAGGCGCTGGCCGATGCGGTCGACGCCGCGGTGGTACCAGCCCACCCTGAGGTGTCGATCCTGCCTGGCGGGTCGGCGATGGTGTACTCGCAGATCAACCATCAGACCGAGCGTGACCTGCTGCTGATGGAGTCCATCGCCATTCCACTCAGCTTCCTGGTGCTGGTGTGGGTGTTCGGCGGGCTGCTGGCCGCCGCGCTGCCGATGGCCGTGGGTGGACTGGCCATCGTCGGCTCGATGTCGGTACTGCGACTCATCACATTCAGCACCGACGTCTCGATCTTCGCGCTCAACCTCAGTACGGCGATGGGGCTGGCGCTGGCTATCGACTACACCCTGCTCATCATCAGCCGCTACCGCGACGAGTTGGCCGACGGCGCCGACCGCGAGCAGGCGTTGATCCGCACCATGGTCACCGCCGGCCGCACGGTGCTGTTCTCCGCAGTGACCGTCGCGCTGTCGATGGCGGCGATGGTGCTGTTCCCGATGTACTTCCTGAAATCCTTCGCGTATGCCGGCGTGGCCACCGTGGCATTTGCGGCACTGGCGGCCATCGTCGTCACGCCGGCCGCCATCGTGCTGCTCGGGCACCGGATCGACTCGCTCGACGTCCGTCGCCTGTTCCGCCGTGTGTTGCGGCGTCCGGAGCCCGTCACCAAACCCGTCGACCAGCTGTTCTGGTACCGCTCGACCAGGTTCGTGATGCGGCGGGCTGTCGCGATCGGCCTCGCCGGGGTGGCGCTGCTGCTCGTGCTCGGCGTGCCGTTCCTGGACGTCAAATGGGGCTTTCCAGACGACCGTGTGCTGCCCAAGAGCGCGACGGCGCACCAGGTCGGCGATCAGCTGCGCCGCGACTACGCCAACGACTCCGACACCGCGATCACCATCGTGGTGCCCGACGCCAACGGGCTCGACCCCGCCGACCTCGAGGGCTACGCCGCCGCGCTGTCGCGCGTCCAGGACGTCACGGCCGTCACCGCGCCCACCGGGACGTTCGTCGGTGGTGACAAGGTGGGGCCGCCCGCGGCGGCGACCGGCCTGGCCGACGGCAGCGCGTTCCTGACGGTCGGCACCGACGTGCCGCTGTTCTCTGATGCATCGGAGGCCCAGCTCGACAGGTTGCACGAGGTGGCCGAACCGGGCGGCCGGGCGGTCGAGTTCACGGGCACCGCACAGATCAACAGGGACAGCGTCGATGCCATCACGTCGCGCCTGCCGCTGGTCCTGGCCATCATCGCCGCGATCACCTTCATCCTGCTGTTCCTGCTGACCGGTAGTGTGATCCTTCCGCTGAAAGCCCTTGTGCTCAACGTGCTTTCATTGACGGCGGCATTCGGGGCGCTGGTGTGGATCTTCCAGGACGGGCACCTCGGGGCGCTGGGCACCACATCGACCGGCACGCTGGTGGCAAACATGCCGGTGTTGTTGTTCTGCATATCGTTCGGCCTGTCGATGGACTACGAGGTGTTCCTGGTCTCGAGAATCCGGGAGTTCTGGTTGGCGTCCGGTAAGACCCGGGCCGACAACGACGACAGCGTCGCGCTCGGCCTGGCCCGCACCGGTCGGGTGATCACCGCTGCCGCGCTGGTGATGTCGATATCCTTCGCCGCGTTGATCGCCGCGCAGGTGCAGTTCATGCGGATGTTCGGGCTGGGCCTGACCCTCGCGGTGCTCGTCGACGCCACTCTGGTCCGTGTGGTGCTGGTGCCTGCGTTCATGCACGTGCTGGGCAGGTGGAACTGGTGGGCCCCGAAACCGTTGGTGCGCCTGCACGAGAAGATCGGCATCAGCGAGGGCGGCGAGCCGCCGAAGCCCACCGACGCGCCGACGCCGGCGGTTCCTGCGGCCGAGGCCCGGTAGCCGTGTCTGGCCTCAGGCCTCGACGCCGCCGTGCACCGCGTGGGTCCGGCGATCAGTTGCATGACGAAATTCTCTCCGCGACAACACAATTACTTCTCGAAACCGGACATGCCAAAGATGTGTCGATCCGATCGGTCGCCGAGCGGGTGGGGGTCACCTCGCCGTCGATCTATCTGCATTTCGCCGATAAGGACACGCTGCTGGACGCGGTGTGTGCGCAGTACTTCGAGAAGCTCGACCAGGAGATGCAGAGTGCCGCGACTGGGCAGGACACCACGCTGGATGTGCTGCGCGCCCAAGGGCTGGCGTATGTCCGGTTCGCCACCGAGACTCCTGAGCTCTATCGCATCGCGACCATGAGCGAGGGCACTCCGGGGAGCGATGTCGATGCCACCCTGAACACCTCGGCATTCGTGCACATGCGCGATTCGGTCCAGGCACTCATCGATGAAGGTATCTACGCGCAGGGCGACCCGACCACACTCGCGCTGGAACTGTGGAGTGCCGCGCACGGGGTGGCCGCACTGCTGATCGCCAAGCCGTACCTGCCGTTCGGTGATCCGCAGGCCTTCACCGACCGGGTGCTCACCGCGGTCTGCACGGGCCACATCGTCGGTGGGATCATCGGCCCTGACGCCACCCAGGCCGATACGCTGAACTGGTTGTTCGACCGCAAGGAAGTCCGATCGTGAGTGCAGCCGCCCAGGTTTCGAATCCACTGTTCGCGCGCGTCTGGACGGTCATGGCGGCCCACGAGACCGACGAGCTGACCCGGCTGCGCCGTGAGAACCTCGCGGGGCTGACCGGCCGGGTGCTCGAGATCGGTGCGGGCACCGGCACCAACTTCGCGCACTACCCACAGTCGGTGACGGAAGTCGTGGCGGTCGAGCCGGAGCCCGGCCTGCTCGCCCATGCGCGCAAGGCGGCCGCCGCTGCGCCGGTCCCGGTACACGTGTCAGGAGAGACGGCCGAGACGGTGCCCGATCTCGGAGTGTTCGACGCGGCGGTGTGCTCGCTGGTGCTGTGCACCGTCGACGACCCAGAAACCGTTCTGGTGCAGCTGCTTTCCCGGTTGAGGCCCGGTGGCGAGCTGCGGTACATGGAACATGTCGCCGGCATCGGCTGGCGCAGCGGCGTCCAGCGCGCCGCCGACGCCACGGTGTGGCCACGGCTCTTCGGCGGCTGCCACACCCATCGTCATACCGAGCGCACCATCGCGGGCGCAGGTTTCACGGTCGCAACCGCACGGCGCCAGTGGGCGCTGCCACGATGGGTGCCATTGCCGGTGGGCGAGTTCGCGGTGGGGCGTGCGGTCAAACCGGGCGGTCAGGCCTGAGCCAGGCGCGCCGGGAGGTCCTGCAGCAACGTCGGTAGTGCGGTACTGGCACTTTCCCGGATGGCCAGCGTGGCGGCCTCCGACAAGGGTGTCGGTTCAGGGTTGACCTCGACCACCACGGTGCCCTGGGACAGGGCCAGCTCGGCCAGGCCCGCAGCCGGGTAGACGATCGACGACGTGCCGACCACCACCATCAGGTCGGCGGCACGGACGGCGGCCACCGCGGCATCCCACGGGCCGTCGGGCAGCGGCTCACCGAACCATACGATGCCCGGCCGGATCAGCCCGCCGCACCTGCAGCTGGGTGGATCGGCTTCCAGGGCGGGCTCGGGCATGTCCGGCAGGGGTCCCTCGTAGCGGGAACCGCAGTCGGCGCAACGGAATTCGAACAGGCTACCGTGGAGGTGCTGCACGTCGGTACTGCCGGCCCGCTCGTGCAGATTGTCGACGTTCTGGGTGATCACCGTGAGGTCGGCGTGGTCTTCCCAGGCCGCCAGTGCGCGGTGCCCGTCATTGGGCTCGACGCGTTGCACCAGGTGGTGGCGCCACAGATACCAGGCCCACACCCGTTCCGGGTGTTCGAGCCAGCCTTGGGTGCTGGACAACTCGTAGGGATCGAACTTGGCCCACAAGCCGTTCTTGTCATCGCGGAAGGTCGGTACGCCGCTTTCCGCGGAGATCCCCGCACCACTGAGCACTGCTATCCGCACCACACCAAAATAGCTGGCCTCCGTAATAATGAGGGCGTGGAACTGGGGGAGTGGGTTCCGGTCGACCCTGAAGGCGGCCGGCCGCTGTTCGATCAACTGCGGACGCAGATCATCGCCGGTGTACGTGACGGCACGTTGGAACCGGGGACCCGGCTGCCGACCGTGCGGGATCTCGCCGGTCACCTGAGGCTCGCGGTGAACACCGTGGCGCGGGCCTACCGTGAGTTGGAGACGGCGGGCATTCTCGAAACGCGAGGTCGGTTCGGGACTTTCGTCGCCAGGGCAGACCCGGCCGATGCGGCGATGGCCACCGCGGCACATTCGTTCGCCGAGGTGGCTCGCTCACTTGGGCTGGGTAAGGCCGAGGCACTGCGCTACGTCGACGCGGCCTTCGGCTGACTACGCCGGTCGGCCTCGCCACCGCAGCACATCGAGTGCCACCGCCACGTCGACACTGGATTCCGACAGGGGGCGCGGCAGCAGTTCGTCGGCGCGGCTCAACCGCCTGATCAGGGTGTTGCGGTGGGTGAACAGCCGCTCGGCCGCCCGCGACGTGTTGCACTGCTCCTCGATGAAAGTCCGCACCGAGTGCTGCAATTCGGCGTCGGCAGCCTCGAGGTCGCCGAGCACCGCGGTGACGAACTGGGCGGCCCGATCGGCATCGGCGGTGATCAGCGCGACCAGTTGGACATCGGCGAAGAACGCGACGTCCTGCGGCGAGTTGAGTCGAGCCATCAACTGCTGCGTGGTGAGCGCGTCGAAATGGCTGCGCCGAAATCCGTCGACGCCGGTGCCCGCCGAGCCGACCGCGATCCGGACACCCGGTGTGGGCCCGATGTCGGCCAGTCCGGGCGGGATGGTGCCGGGAACCCACACCCACCGGGTTGCCGCGCTGGCGAGCACGCTCAGCGGTCGCGACACCCCGGCCGACTCACCGACGGCCTCGACCGTGCGATCCAGGCCGGCGAGGTCGGCGTCGCGCCGGTCGTTCCACACGATCGCGGCGGTGTGGGTCCCGGTCAGCGCGTAGCCCAGTCGCACCTCGGCGCGTCGGCGCGTGATGGGCGCGCCGTCGAGGATCAGCGCGACGGTCTCGAGGCGTTCGGCGTTGGTGCCACGGGTCAACTCGTCCCGTTCCAGCGCGATCTGCGCGGCGATCCAGGCCAGGGTGCCGTCGATGAACGCACTGATGGACCGCGAACAGAGGTCGAGCACCTCGTGCAACTCGGCGGGGTCGTCGGTCATCTCGAAGGCCAGCTCCATCAGGCGCCGCCACGCCACCGCCTCGCCGACGCGGTATGCGTCCAGCGAGAAGGCGTCGTGCCCGCGCCGCACCATCTCACGGGCCACCCCCATCGGTTCAGGTCCGGTGTTGGGCGGAACCGGGGCCCCGGGATCGCGTACATTGGCCGTCGCCCAGAACAGCAGATTCGCCTGGTTGGAGCGGCTGACCGCGGCGGCCAGTTCAGGGTCGGCGGCGATACCCGGGTTCGCGCCCAGCACCGCGGTGTCGAGTTCGACGAGCCATTCCGGGCGCGGGTTCGATGTGGTCTGGGCGATCTGCCGGATCAGGGCCTTCACCTGTGGTGACGGGGGATTCCACATGGTGCATATTGCACCATCTCCATGGTCAACATGAGACGTTTTGACCTTTGCTGACGGCTCCTGCGCCGCAATCATTGGTACATCGCGTTACCAACCGTTCAGGAGCCCTCATGGTCGAGCCGTCCGCCCGAGTCACCGCCCGCACCGAACACGTCGACGTCTTGATCGTCGGCGCCGGTATCTCCGGTATCGGAGCGGCCTACTATCTGCAGAAGGACCATCCCGAGCGGACGTACGCCATCCTCGAGGCGCGCTCCGCCACCGGTGGCACCTGGGACCTGTTCCGCTATCCGGGTATTCGCTCCGATTCCGATCTCCATACTTTCGGCTACGAATTCAAGCCGTGGGTCGAGGACGACGCCATCGCCTCGGGTGACAAGATCCTGACCTATCTGCGCCGGACGTCGGCCGACAACGGTATCGACGCCAACATCCGCTTCCAGCACAAGGTGCTCGGTGCCGCGTGGTCCAGCGCGGACGCCCGCTGGACGGTCGACGTCGAACGCGCCGACACGGGCGAACTCGTGCAGTTCAGTGCGAACTGGGTGTTCTGCGCGGGTGGGTACTACCGCTACGACCAGGGCTACACCCCCGAGTTCCCCGGCCGCGAGCGCTTCGAAGGCGAGATCGTGCACCCCCAGCACTGGCCCGAGGACCTCGACTACGCCGGTAAGAAGGTCGTCATCATCGGCAGTGGGGCCACCGCGGTCACCCTGGTGCCGGCCATGGCGGCCACCGCCGCGCACGTGACGATGCTGCAGCGCTCGCCGACCTACGTCCTGTCGGTGCCGTCGCAGGACCGGTTCGCCATCACCGCGCAGAGACTGTTGGGCGCTGAGCGCGGCTACGCCCTGGCCCGCCGCAAGAACATCATCAAACAACGCACCGTCTATCAGCTCTGTCAGCGCTATCCGGATGCGGCCCGCCGGCTGATCCGCAGCGTGAACGCCAAACAACTGCCCGCGGGCTACGCCGTCGACGAGCATTTCAACCCCGCCTACAACCCGTGGGATCAGCGGTTGTGCGCGGTACCCGACGGCGACCTGTTCAAGGTCATCAGTGACGGTAGCGCGTCAGTGGTCACCGACCGGATCGACACGTTCACCGAGACCGGGATCCGGCTGGCGTCCGGCGAGGAGCTCGAAGCCGACATCATTGTCACCGCAACGGGTTTGAACGTCCAGCTGTTCGGTGGTATGAGCTTGACGGTCGACGGCGAGGCAGTGAATCTTCCCGACAAGGTCGCGTACAAGGCGATGATGCTGTCGGACGTCCCGAACTTCGTGTTCGCATTCGGCTACACCAACTCGTCGTGGACGCTCAAGGTCGGCCTGATCTGCGAGCACTTCTGCCGACTGCTGAGCCATCTCGACGCGCACGGGTTCGACACCGCGACACCGATTTTCGACGATCCGTCACTGTCGACCGGCCCACTGCTCGATTTCGGCGCGGGTTATGTCCAGCGTGCCCTCGACCGGATTCCCAAACAGGCCTCGGGTGATCCGTGGCGGGTGACGATGAACTACTACCAGGATGCCCGGCAGCTCAGGGAAGGCCCGGTTGTCGACGGCAACCTGCGGTGCACGGCATCCGCCCAGACCGCGCCGGCCGACGAACCCGTGGTGGCGGTGCTGTCATGACCGAGCGGTTCTGTGACGCCGGTGGCGGGCGGCAGGTCTGCTACCGCACCGACGGTGACCCGTCAGGCGTCCCGCTGCTGCTCATCGCCGGCCTGAGCATCGACCTCACGGCTTGGCCGGCGCCGATGATCGACAGCCTGGTCGACCGCGGGTTCTTTGTGATCCGGTACGACAACCGTGACGTCGGGCGCACCACGCCGGGGACCGGCCGGCCGCCGAATCTGCTGCAGCGGTTGGCGCGCCGGCCCCGTCCGGGTGGTTACGACCTGGCCGATATGGCCGGTGACGGTATTGCCGTGCTCGACGATCTCGGTGTCGAGCAGGCACATGTCGTCGGGATGTCGATGGGCGGCATGATCGCCCAGACCATCGCCGCCCGTACACCCGGGCGCGTTGCGTCGCTCACGTCGATCTTTTCCACGACGGGGGCCCGTAAGGTGGGCCAGCCGGCACGGTCGACCCTGCTCATGCTCGGTATGCCGCCGGCCCGCGACCGTGCCGCGGCGATCAGCAAACACGTCGCGATGATGAAGCACCTGGCGGGGACCACCCACGCATGCGACGAGGCGGCGGCCGCCGAATACGCCGGCCGGGCGTGGGACCGCGGCCTACGTGACGGCGCCGGTGCCGGCGTGGCCCGCCAGATGAATGCGATCTTCAGCTCAGGTGACCGCACCGCCGAGCTGAGTCGAATCACCGCTCCCACACTGGTGATTCACGGCGACCGTGACCGCATCGTGCATCCCAGCGGTGGTCGTGCCACTGCGGACGCCATCCCCGGCGCCCGGCACGTGACGATCGCCGGCATGGGGCACGACATCGCGCCGGGCGTCATAGACCGGATCGTCGAGCTGGTGGCCGACAACGCCGCCGTCAGCCTGTAAGAGAAGCGGGCGGACTGCCTAGACGCGCGGAATGGTGATGCCGCCGTCGAGCAGCAGGCTGGTGCCGGTCATGAACGACGACTCGTCGGACGCGAGGAACACCGCGCCGTCGGCGACCTCCGCAAGTGTGCCCACGCGCGCCAGCGGTGTGATCGCCGACGCCGCTGCCTCCTCGGCGGCGGGATCACCGGTGGCGTCGAAACTGTCCTGCGACATGCCTGCGCCACCGATTACACCGGGGCACAACGCATTCACCCGGATTCGGCGGTCGGCGAGTTCGAGCGCTAGCGTTCTGACCATCTGGATGATGGCCGCCTTGGTCATGCAGTAGACGCCTTCGCCCGGGAAGATCGAAAAGGAACTCACCGAACCGGTGGCGATGACCGTCGCCTTGTCGGCGAGCAGATGGTGCATCTGGCGGATGCAGAGCCATGGCGCGCGGACGTTGATGTCCATCATGTCGTCGTACTGTTCGGGCGTGATCTCCCAGAGCTTGCCCACCGAGATGACGCCGGCATTGAGCACCAGCGAATCGATGCGGCCGTGACGTTCCCGGACTGCCTCGGCCAGCTCCGCGACGAAATCCTCTGATCGGATGTCGCCCAGGAGGAAATCGGCGGTGACCCCCGATTCGCGAAGGTCGGCGAGCAGTGCGTCGGCGCGCTCTCGGTTACGTCCGCACAGCAGCAGCGTGGCGCCCTCGGCGCCGAACCGGGTGGCGACCGCGCGTCCGATCCCTGCCGTCGCGCCTGTGACAACCGCGACTTTGCCGCTCAATCGATCCATTGGCACTGCCCTTCGAGGTCATGGGAGGTTCGGTGATCGCAGAGATCATCCGGTCGGCGCGATGACCGCGCCGACCGCTCCACTGTAGAGCGCTCCTGTGTTGGAATACGGTTGTATCAGTGGTGGATTCGGGTCAGGACGACAGTCCCAGCTTGAACTGGTTCCACATGTCGACACGCTTGGTCAGATCCTCGACGGTCTGGAAGAAGCGCATCTTCGAGAAGAAGGCGTCGCCGTCTGCCGTGGCGGGAATGAGCGTGCCCTCGAGAAGTTCCGGCGTGAGCCCGGCGGCGGCGGCTTCAGGGCTTTGTGCCTGCTTGAGGCTCAGGTTGCCACTGTTGAGGGTGTTGGCGATGAACTGCGCCTGCCACGGGACCTGGTTGGTGTAGTTGATGAACTTGTACACCGCGTCAAGCTTTTTCGTGCCACCCTGCTTGGTGATCGAGTAGTTGTCGCTCCACGCTCCGACACCCTGCTTGACCAAGTGGTTGACCTCGAGATCCTTGCCCTGCTTCCGGAGGGCGGGCACCTCGGAGATGATGTTCAGCACACCGATGGTGGCCTCGCCCGTCGCGAACTGTGTGGTCTGGTCGTTGAAGCCGGACGTCAGCCGCTTGATCTGCGGCCGCAGCGCCTCCAGCTTGGCCTGCACCTCGGTGAACTGCTGATCCGTGAGGTCGTAGGGATTGGTGATACCCAGCGACAGCGGCACCATGGGCAGCGACGAGGTCGGATCGTCCATCACCGAGACGCGGCCCTTGAATGCGGGATCCCACAGGATGTTCCAGTCGTTGGGCCGCCCTTTGTCGTCGAGATACTTGGCCATCTCTGGGGTGTTCGGAATGCTTCCCGGGGTCCACGCCAGCGGATTGTCACCCCAGTTGTAGACGACGCCGTAGAGCTTTCCGTTGGAGGACGCCACCGCCTTCCAGTCGAAGCCGGGTTCGGGAACGGTGTCGAGCTTGCTCATGTCGATGGTTTCCAGCAGATCGCTGCTGGCGTACGCGTCGAACCAACCCGAGGTGGCCAGGATCAGGTCGAACTGACCGGGGTTGGCCTTCACCTTGGAGAACATCTCGTCGGGGGACCCGACATTGATCGCGTTGACCTTGATGCCGGTCTCCTCGGTGAACTTCTTCAAGGCGTCCGCGTTGTGGTAGTCCTCCCACGTCAGCATGTTGATGGTGTTGGCATCGGACGAATCGGAGCCACCACACGCCACCACACCCGCGCCGACCAGGACGGCGACGACTGCCAGGACGAATAGACGGAACGAGCGAACCAGTCTGGACGGAATGCGTTTCATACATCTGCTCCTGACAGTGGATGGGTGGGGGCGGTCGGTGGCGGTGGACAACATGTCGCGTTCGCAGTCGGTGGCCGGACGCTGGTAAGTGACCCACGCCACTGCTGGAATCAAACCTTATACTTCATAGGTATAAAGTCAAGACGGGGAAGATGGTCTCGTCGAACTTTTACCCTGCGGAAACGAGATGACCCACGCTCGTCACGCCGGGCACGGCCAACGCGCTGTCAGACGCAGTGCACGCGCCAGTTGACGCCGGCACCGCCGACCCGGGTGTCGGTCTCCGAGGCGGCACGCATGCGCTCGCCGGGGGAGTGGTCCGGTGAATTCGAGATCACCACCCGGTCAGCGGAATTCACCACCACCAATTGGGTTTCCAGTGACGACAATTCGGCGATCAGCAGGCTTTCGAAGTCGGCGACGGTCACATCGGCCGCCGATGCGCCGATGAACCGCCCGTCGTGCTGTGCGGGAACGGCGAACGTGAGTATGTAGAGATCGGCGCCCGCCAGATCGACATAAGGCCCGCGGACACTGTTCCTGCCCTGGGCGGCGCCGACGAACCACGACATGGTCGTGTAGTCGTAGGGCTCGCCGCCGAGCCTCGTATTGACGTCGAGAGGCGCGTAATTGCCGTCGCCCGTGGGCCGCCACCATTCCTGATATCGCGTCGTGCCCCGCACGGCAGCCGGGTCGACGACCAGTCCGGCGCCGTCGAAGTGCGGATGGGTCGACAATCGCGACTCGATGAGCGGCCTCATGTCACCCAGATCGGCGATGCTGACCGTACCGTCGTCGGCGGCGGTCCGCGACCACAGCTCGGCCGCCTCCTGTGCGCCGACGCGGAGCGTGGAGAAGATGTCGCCGACGACCCCATCGACCAGGTCGGCGGCGCGCCGCAGGTCGGTATCGCGTTTGGCGGTGTTCATCTGGACCTCCGAGCCTTGGCCTTCTTGTCGCTCGCGATCGCCCGCAACTGCAGCTGCCTGATCCAGCGGCTGCCGGCCTGCGCGTGCGCCCGGGCCAACTGGCCTGCCCGTTCGCTGTCTTCGGCTTCGATGGCAGCGACGATCTCGACATGTGCGGCCTGTACTGCGCCCTGGTCGAGCTCGTCATCGGGGTTGGGGAGCCACAACACGTCTGCGGTGTCCCCGAGCAACCGGATCTCCGCGCGGGTGAGGCGCTCGGACTGCGAGGCCACCGCCAGGGCCAGGTGGAAGCGGCTGTCGGCCTGATACCGCGCGGCGGGCGTGGCGGCCTCGGGTAACTGCCGCATGACACTGTGCAGTCGTTCCACGTCCTCGTCGGTGGCGCGTTCGGCGGCGACGTAGGCGATGGCCGCTTCGATGGCCATCTGCTCGTCGCCGACATCGCGCCATTCGGTGACGCTGAAGCGGCGCAACCGGTTGTTGAGCACCTCGCGCGGCGTTTCGCCGGACGCGCGGATGAACGATCCTCCGTTGCGTCCACGGCGTGTCTCGATGAGTCCCTGGGCGCGGAGATGCACCAACGCCTCACGCAGCGTGACCGTCGAAACACTAAGTTGGGCAGCCAGTTCCGTTTCCGATGGCAGTTGTTCGCCGTCGGCGAGCAGGCCGAGATGGACGGCCGAAGCGATGCGCTGGCCGACTTCCTCGACGCGACCGCTGTCCGACAATGGTGAGAACACCGTCCGTCGGGTGAGCTGGTGCTGCGATTCGGTTTCGGTAGTCAATTCGTCTCGTTACAGCGGGGTCCTGTGCGGGTGCATCGGCGATGCAGATGCTACCCGCGTGCGCTCACCCATCAGTTGAACTGGCATCGACGGCGCGTAGCGCGTCCTCGAGCACATCGAGGCCTTCGTTGATCTCGTCGTCGGTGATCACCAACGGCGGCAGCAGCCGGATGACGTTCGAGTAGGTCCCGGCGGCCAGCGCAAGCACGCCGTTGCTGTGGCAATGCGCAGCCACCTGTGCGCACGCCGCGGCGTTCGGGGTGGTGCTGCCCGGGACCACGAACTCGAGTCCCTGCATGGCGCCTCGGCCACGGACATCGCCGACGACGGCGAAGCGCTCACGCAGCCGGGCCAGCCGCGGTGCGATGAGCTCGCCGATGGCCCGTGATCGTGCGACCAGCCCGGCAGATTCGAGTGTCTCGATGGTGCCCAGCGCCGCTGCACACGACACCGGATTTCCGCTGTAGGTACCGCCCAGGCCGCCTTTGTGCACGCGGTCCAGGATCTCGGCGCGGCCGGTGATGGCCGACAGCGGCAGGCCACCCGCAATACCCTTGGCGGTGACGACGATATCGGGCACCACGCCCTCGTGTTCGATGGCGAAGAAATCCCCGGAGCGGCCGAATCCGCTCTGGATCTCGTCGGCGATGAACAACGCTCCGGACTCCGCGCACCAGTCGGAGAGCGCGGGCAGGAACCCGTCTGCTGGCACGATGAAACCGCCTTCGCCCTGGATCGGCTCGATGACCACCGCTGCCACCGAGTCACGGCCGACCTGCTTTTCGATGATGTCGATGGCCCGGGCCGCCGCCTCGGGCCCACTCAGGCCGTCGCGGAACGGATACGACATGGGCGCACGGTAGATCTCGCCGGCGAACGGCCCGAAGCCCTGCTTGTTGGGCACCGCTTTCGCGGTCATGGCCATGGTGAGATTGGTCCGGCCGTGGAACGAGTGGTCGAACACCACGATCGCGTTCCGCCCGCTGACCGCACGAGCCACTTTGACGGCATTCTCGACCGCTTCGGCGCCGGAGTTGAACAGGATCGACCGCTTCTGATGCGTTCCCGGGGCAAGGCGATTGAGATGCTCACACACCTCGACATAACCCTCGTACGGCGCGAGCAGGAAACAGGTGTGGGTGAACTGTGCGGCCTGCTGCTGGACCCGGTCGACCACCGCCGGCGCGGTGTTGCCGACGTTGAGAACGCCGATTCCCGAACCGAAGTCGATGAAGGTGTTGCCGTCGACGTCCTCGACGAGCGCCCCGGCGGCGCGCTGGATGTAGACCGGTAGCGTCGAGGCGATGCTGTCGGCCACCGCGGCCGCGCGCCGTGCGTGCAACGCCAGTGAGCGGGGGCCGGGGTACGCGGTCACCATACGTCGTCGGGTGAGGCTGGTTTCGGTGGTGGTCGTCTCGGTGGTGGTCGTCTCGGTGGTGGTCGTCTCGGTGGTTGTCACTGTGGGGTCCTTCTCTCTCCTGGCGAGGCGGTCAGGGCTGACGTGGTGTCGAACCGGGTGGATGTGCCGCCGGTCATACCGTCCACCGCAGATGAGCCGCGCGGGTCTTGGTGTAGAAATGCTCTGCCGCACCGAGTTCGGGTGTGCCGAGCGCCGAGGCTTTCGCGCCGCCGAACGGCAGGTGCGGCTCGGCGCCGACGGTCGGCCGGTTGACGTGCACCATGCCGGTGTCGGACTCGTGGATGAAGCGCTGGGCCGCACGCAGGTCGCCGGTATAGATCGCGGCCGAAAGCCCGTAGCGCACCGCGTTGTTGACCTCGATCGCCTCGTCGATGTCGGCGATCTCGTGCAACGACACGATGGGCCCGAAGATCTCCTCGTGCAGTGCGGCGCCGTGGTTGGGCGCGCGGAGCAGGGTGGGTTCGAGAAACCACCCATGGGCGTGCGGATCTGTGGTCATCACCGAGCCGCCCGTGATGATCTCGGCGCCGTCGCCGAGGGCGGCATCGAGCACCTTCCTGGTGTCGCCGAGCTGCTGCGCCGAGGCCATCGGCCCGACGGTGGTGGATTCGTCGAGGCCGGGGCCGACCACGAGGCCCGCGACGGCTTCGGTGAGGCGCCGCTGCACCTCGTCGATCACCTCGCGGTGCGCCAACACCCGACTGCTGGACGTGCAACGCTGGCCGGATGTGCCGTAACCGCCGACCATGATGGCGGTGATCGCGGCATCGAGATCGGCGTCGGGCATCACGACAAGCGCGTTCTTACCGCCCATCTCGCATTGCACGCGTTTGCCGTTCGCGGTGGCCTGCGCGGCGATGCGCAGACCGACGTCGGTGGATCCGGTGAAGCTGATCCCGGCGACGGCCGGATGTGAGGTCAGTTCTGGACCGACCACGGATCCCGATCCCAGCACCAGGTTCAGGGCTTCCGGTGGCACACCCGCCTCGAGGTAGGCCTGCACCAGCAGTGTGGCGCTCAGCGGCGTTATCTCGGCGGGCTTGAACACCACGGCATTGCCGAAAGCCAGCGCCGGGGCCAGTTTCCAGTTGGTGATCATCGCGGGAAAATTCCATGGGCAAATCAGTCCGACGACGCCAAGCGGTGCGCGGAACGTGTAGCCGAATTCCTCGGCGCCCGCGAGGTTGGCGGTGTAACCGTCGGGCTGGCGCGCCGTGGTCGCGAAATACTGTGTCTGCTCCACCATGCGACCCGCCTCGACACGCGATTCGCTGATGGGCTTACCCATTTCGAGGGTGATGGCGCGGGCGAATTCATCACGGCGGCCATCCATGATCGCCGCGGCTCGGGTGAGTACGCCGGCACGCTCGAACGCCGGTGTCCGCGCCCAGGACTTCGCGGCGCGGGCGGCGGACTCGATGGCCTCGACCATGTCGGCGGCATCGGCGCAGGGTACGGTTGCCACGGTGTCGCGGGTGTCGGCGGGGTTGGTGAGTTGCCAGGTGGCGCGGGCGGAACGCCACTGCCCCCCGATGTGATTCAGGGGTACGGGTCCGGTCTGGGGCATGGGTGAGTCCTCTCGGCTGAATGGCTGGAGTGAAGCGGGTCAGAGCACGCCTGCGGTACGCAGCTCGTCGAATTCGGCGGCGGACAGATCGGTGTGGGCGAACAGGATCCGCTCGGTGTCGGCGCCGATCGCCGGGATCTGGCCCGTCCCCGAGTCGGTTCCCGCGCCGGTGAGCCGTGCGGTCAGCAGATTCGGGTAGCCGCTGGTGTGCGCGAGCACACCGAGTTCGGTGGTGGCCGGGTCGTTGACCATGTCGGCGACGGTGCGGATCGGCGCGCCGAGCAACCCCGCCTCGAGCAGGATGCGGGTCAACTCTTCGGTCTTGAACGTCGCGGTGGCTGCTGCGATGGCGTGTTCGACGCGATCCCGGTGACGGACGCGTCCGGCGTTGGTGGCCAGCTCTGGATCCTCGAGCAGGTTCTCTGCGCCGATCGCGCGGCAGAGGGTCGGCCACATCCGGTCGTTGACCGTGCCGGTGATGATGTCGCCGTCGGCTGTGGGGAAACCTCCGTAGGGGACAATGGACGGATGGTGAGATCCCCAGCGCCCCGGCACATCCCCGGAGACACTCACCGAGGCGACCAGGGTCCCGAGCACCCCGATGGCGGTCTCGTAGAGGGACGTGTCGATGTGGGTGCCCACTCCGATTTCGCCCGCGACGGACAGTGCGGCGATGATCTGCCCCGCGGCGGTGAGGCCGGTGGCGATGTCGGTCATCGCGATGCCGAAGCGGGCGGGTTCACCGTTGCGTGACCCGGTGACACTCATCAGGCCGGACATTCCTTCGACGACGATCTCGGTGCCCGGGTAACCGGCATACGGGCCGTTGCGCCCGAAGCCGGAGATCGCGCAGGTCACGAGGGCGGGGTTGTGCGAAGCCAGGGTGGCGTGGTCGAGACGGTAACGCTCGGCGACACCGGGCCGGAAGTTCTCGATCACGACGTCGCACTTGCCGACCAGCTTGTGCAGCAGCTCCTGGCCCCGCGCGTGGCTGAAATCAACTGCCACCGATGACTTTCCGCGGTTCAGGGCGGCGAAGTAGGCGCTGATCCGGTCGTCGTCATCGATGAACGGCGGGCCCCAGCTGCGGGTGTCGTCACCGACACCGGGCCGCTCGATCTTGATGACCTCCGCGCCGAGTTCGGCGAGGAACAGTGTGCAGTACGGGCCGGACAGGATGCGGGTGAAATCCAGGACGCGCACCCCGGCCAGCGGCAGCTCGTGGAGCTCGTCGAGCGTGGTCACGCCGGGACTCCCGCAGACTGCGCGCTGAACGGATACGGCAGCCGAGGCATCCACCGCTGCCATGCGGTGTGGATTGATCCTGACGAGAATGCCTGCGCAAGAGCGCTGTCGAGAAGATCGCGCATCTCGGGTCGGTGCCGCGCGACGGCCAGCGCCCACCGGTTGGCGGTCGGCGACGAGAAGGCGATCTCGATGTCGGCGGCATCGGTCAGCGGTTGCAGCGCGACCTCGTCGTCGACGACAGCATCGACGTCACCGCTGCGGAGGGCGCCGACCAGGTCGGCCAGGACATCCTCCCCGGTCGCATCGAACGGGATGACTTCCGCACCGGTGAAGGTCTGCGCAAGTGCGTGATTCGTGGAGTCGGCGATGGCCAACACACGCTTGCCCGCGAGATCGGCCGCCGAGGTGATGCCTTCACCGCGACGCACCAGCACGGCTTCGTCGAAAATGGCGTACGGCCGGGTGAAGGAGACCAGGCGGCTGCGATGTTCGGTGATGCCCTGGCCGCAGAGGATGGCGTCCCCTGCGCCGTCGTCGAGCGCGGGGATCATGTCCGACCATCGCCGGTACACCCAGGTGAGCTCGCGGCCGGTCGCGGCGGCGACCGCTTCGGCGACGTCGACCTCGTATCCGACGCGGGCGGTGTCGTCGGTCGCCTTGGTGAACAACGGCGGTGATTCGATGTTGACGCACAGCAGGCGAAGGGGTTCGGTCATGATCGCGGCGCTCCGGGGGTGAAGGTGATGGGCAAGGTGACAGGTCCGGTGTTGCCGCTGTCGGGCAGCGAACGCCCACCTGCTGTCCGTCTTGGCGCGGTGAGTCGCTGGGCCAGCAGCGGCAGCGCCTCGCTCATATCGCTTCGGGCGATGAAATGGCCGAGGCAGTGGTGGACGCCGCCGCCGAAGCCGAAGTGGGTCCGCCGGTGCGCGGTGATGTCGAACGACACCTCCGCGCCGTCGGTGTCGTCGGTGCCGGCCAGCCCGCTGAGCAGATGGATCGTGGTGCCCTTGGTGATGGGCACACCCTGGAACTCGAAGTCGTGCAGTGCTTCCCGGGTAACCCACGTCACCGTCGGTGCGACGCGCATCACCTCCTCCACCGCTGCACGGCCCAGATCGGGCCGGTGGGCGAGCAGCTCCCACTGGTCCGGATGGTCGAGGAACATGCTCATCGCCAAGCCCAGCTGATTGCGGGTGGTATCCATGCCCGCAAAGATGACGTTGACCAGTGCGGTGCGCAGTTCTTCGCGCGACATCTTCTCCTCGTCCTGCGCCGCCTGGACGAGTTTGGTGGCGAAATCCTCCTTCGGGTGTGCGGTGCGATCCTCGATGAGGTCGTCGGCATAGCCGTAGAGTCCGGCCATCGCCTCTTCGATCTGATCCAGGTCGGTGCGGATCGTGACGCCCAGTGCCAGTCCGACCACCGAGGACCAGGTGGCGATGGTTTTCCACTCCGACTCGGGGATGCCCAGCAGAATGGAGATGACCCGTGCGGCATAGGGTTCGGCGAACTCGGAGACGAACTCACACTCGCCGCCGTCGATGAAGGCGTCGATCAGCTCGTTGGCCAGAGCCTGGAAGCGTGGGACAAGGCCTTCGATCAGCTTGGGGGAGAAGGCCGGATTGTGCAGGCGACGCAGGCGACCGTGATCGGCACCCTCGTAGTTGATCAGCGTGGTCCGCCAGAACTGGTGGAAGAGACCGTCGGTGACACCGTTCTTGTCCGGCCAGGCCCAGCTGCCTTGGCGCAGGCGCCGGTCTTTGAGCAGCGCGGCCATCTCGCCGTAGCGCAGCACCGCCAGCCCGTAGTTGGTGCGGGCATACCAGCTCTTGGCGCGCGCGGCGCGGGCTTCCGCGGAGTTCATTGAGAAGTCGGGATCACCGAGATTGAGGTACGGCGGCTCTGGAATGGAGACATCCTGCTGCAGTGCGGTGTTCATGGTCTTGCTCCTGTCGGCTGCGGTTCGGGCCAGCATGGGGTGCGTTTCTGGGCGAAGGCGCTCAACCCTTCGCGGTAGTCTGGCGACAGCGCCGTCGACCGCCACAGGCCGTCTTCGACGTCCAGCGCCTCGTGAAGCGGCAGTCCGTGCCCCTGGCGCAGTGCGGTCTTGGCATTGCATTGTGCTGTACTGCTTTTCGACGCGATGGTTTCGGCGAGACGCAGGGCGGTATCGAGGGCGTCGGAGTCGGCGAGGATGTCGACGACGCCGTAGCGGTGGGCCTCCGCCGCGCCGAGTATGCGGCCCGTGAGGATGAGCTCGCCGGCCCGTCCGGTGCCGATCTTGCGGGGCAGTAGCTGCGTGCCGCCTCCGCCGGGGATGATTCCTACGCCGGTTTCCGGAAAGCCCACTGACGCCGACGCGTCCGCGACGACGAGGTCGCAGGTGAGCGCCAGCTCCAGGCCGCCGCCGAGCGCGGTACCGCGGATCGCAGCCACGGTCGGAACCCGCACCGCCAGCAGGGCTCGGGTCGCCGCCATCGAGTCGGCCCTGGCCGCCATCAGCCCGGTCTCGTCGAGTGTGCGCCGTTCCTTGAGGTCCGCACCCACCGAGAAGTGTTCGGGTGCAGCGGAGCTCATCACGATGACACGCACTCGGGCATCGGCATCCAATTCCGCTGCTGCGGCGGCAATCTGGCGCGCGAAGTCCGCGGACAACGCGTTGCGTACAGATGGTCGGTCGAGCACGAGTCGGCCGATGCCGCCGTCGACGGAGACGATGACGTCCGGACCGGTCACAGCTGGATCCAGGTCGTCTTGAGCTGCGAGTACTTGTCGAGGGCATGCAGGGACTTGTCGCGCCCGAAACCGGACTGCCCATATCCGCCGAAGGGCACGGAGACGTCGGCGGCGTCGTAGCAGTTCACGAACACCGTGCCGGCACGGATGCCGCGCGACACGGTGTGCGCGGTGGACAGGTCGGTGGTCCACACCGACGCCGCCAGGCCGTAGCGGGTGCCGTTGGCCATCCGGACCGCCTCGTCGACGGTGTCGAACGGCAGGACGACGAGCACGGGCCCGAAGATCTCCTCCTGCGCCACCGTGGATTCCGGGGCGACGCCCGTGATGACGGTGGGTTGCATGTAGGAGCCGCCCGGCAGCACGTCCACCCGGTGGCCTCCGGTGACGACGGTCGCGCCGGCTGCCGCGGCGGCGTCGATGTGCGCCAGCACGCTGCCGAGGTGGTGTTCGGAGACCATGGCGCCGAGTTCGGTGTGCGGATCCAGCGGATCGGCGGGCACCATCTTCTCGGCCCTGCGCACGATCGCGTCGAGCAGTTCGTCGTGGCGGGAGCGGTGCACGATCAATCGCGATCCGGCCGAACAGATCTGGCCCTGGTTGAAGAAGATGCCGCCGGAGACGCCGTCGGCCACCTGATCGGTGTCGGGTGCGTCCGGCATCACCAGTTGCGGGCTCTTGCCGCCGAGTTCGAGGGCGATCTGTTTGATGTTGCTGTCGGCGGAGTCACGCAGGAGTTGCCTGCCGACGGTGCCCGAGCCGGTGAAGCACACCAGGTCGACGTCATCGTGTCGGGCCAGCGCCGCGCCCGCCGTTTCGCCGAAGCCGGGCACGACGTTGAGAACACCGTCGGGCAGGCCGGCCTCGGCGGCGAGTTCGGCGAACCGCAGGGCGGTCAGCGTGGATTGTTCGGCTGGTTTCAGTACCACCGAGTTGCCCATGGCGAGTGCGGGAGCGAGTTTCCACGCGGCCAGCATCAGCGGGAAGTTCCACGGCACGATGGCGCCGACGACGCCGACCGGTTCGCGGGTGATCATCGACACGACCGTCGGATCGCTGGGCCCGACTTCGTCGTAGCGCTTGTCGATCGCCTCGGCGAAGAAATCGAATGACTGCATAACCACCCGCATGTCGACGCTGACGGCATCGGATACCGGCTTGCCCATGTCGAGCGATTCGAGCAGTGCCAGCTCGTGGTTGTGGGCTTCGACGAGGCGGGCCAGCCGCTGCAGCACCAGGCGTCGTCGTCGGGGATGCTGATGGGCCCACCGTCCGTCGGTGAACGCCGTCCGTGCGGCGCGGACCGCGGTGTCGACATCGGCTGCCCCGCACGCGGCAACCTCGGCGATGAGGTTGCCGTTCCGCGGTGTCGTGGCCTCGAATCGGCGGCCCGAGGCGGCGGGCATGAACCGGCCGTCGATGAAGGCGTCGACCCTGGTGACCACGGTGTCGGCGGCGGCCAGATTGTCGGCCAGGGTGCAGGTCATAGGGTTGCTCCTGTCATCGCGTCGGAGGATGTCCAGCGGGCGGGATCGACCAGGGCGTCGAAGAGTGCCTGTTCGGCCGGGGTGACGTCGGCGTCGTCCTCGGGGTGCCACTGCACCGCCAGGATCGGCGCCTGCCGGTGCTGCACCGCTTCGATGCACCCGTCGTCGGCGACGCCGGTGACGACGAGGTCCCGGCCGAGTTGATCGACGGCCTGGTGGTGGCACGTCGACACCGAGAGGTTCTCGGTTCCCGTGACACGGGCCACCAGGCCGCCGGGATGCAGGCCGACGGTGTGGAATCCATGCCGGTGTTCGACGCCGGTCGGGGGTAGGTCGGGCAACAGTGTGCCGCCCAGGGCGACGTTGAGGACCTGCATGCCCCGGCAGATCGCCAGCGCCGGAATGCCTGCCGCGACCACATCTCTGGCCAACTGCAGGTCGACGCAGTCGTGGACCGGGTCCAGCGAGCCGTCGTCGCCGGACTGCGTCGGCGGTGCGCCGTAGGACGTGGGATCGACGTCCCGCCCACCGGGCAGCACCACCGCCTGATAGTTGTGCAGAGAGTGCCGGTGATGCGCCTCGACGGGCGGCAGGATGACCGGGTCGCCTCCGGCGCGGTACACCGCGTCGACCACGTTCTCCGATGCCACGTATCCGCGGTAGCGCAACCCGTCTACCTTCGATGAGCGCATCGACGCGATGGCGATGTGTGGCCTCGTCATAATCCTGCGGTCAGATACATATCGCGTTCCCAATCGGTGACGGTGGCGCAGTAGCGGGTCCACTCGTCGGTGCGCATCGCGATGAGGATGTCGGTGATCTCGTCGGGAAGGGATTCGCGGACGAACTTGCCGTCGGCGAAGATCTTGATGGCTTCTCCGAGAGTGGTGGGAATGGACCGGGTTTCGACGGTATCGGGATCGATCTGCTGATCGAGACCGTGTTGGATCTGCGCGATCAGCAGCGCGTGCGACAGGTACGGGTTGACCGCAGAATCCGGCAGCTTGTACTCGAGCCGCCCGTTGCCGGAGAGGCGGATCATGGCGGTCTTGTCCTCGAGCGCCCAGTCGATGGCGGTGGGGGCGAATTGCCCGACGCTGAACCGCTTGTAGCTGTTCACGGTGGTGGCGAAGACGAGCATGGATTCCTGGGCGTGCGTGAGGATACCGCCCAGGGCGTGACGACCCGTGTCGGTCAGGTGCAGATCGGTACGACCGGGCTCGTTGAACATGTTGGTGTCGCCGCGCCAGAGGCTGAGATTGTGGTGCAATCCGGTGCCCATGGTGTCGTTGGAGACCTTGGGCATGAAGGTCGCGGTGACACCGAACTCGCGGGCCACCTGCCGGCAGACCATGCGGTAGGTGATGACGCGGTCGGCCGTCAGGTCAGCGTTGTCGAACATCCAGTTGACCTCGAGCTGGCCGATGTCCTCGTAGTCGCATTCGATCATGTTCATGCCGAAGGCGGTGCAGTAGCGCATGATCTGCGTGTAGATCGGCTTCATGCGTTCGAGCTGCTCGAATTCGTAGGACGGGTTCTGGCCCGGTCGTGACGTCACCTCCAGACCGTCGCCGAACCAGGTCATTTCGGGTTCGCATCCGGTCCGCAACTCCAGACCGGTGCGATCCCGGAACTCGGCGTGGGTGCGGCGCAGATGCCCGCGCGCGTCGCCACCGAACGGTGCACCGCCGACGGCGGCGCGGTGTTCGGGCTCGTAGATCGAGCACAGGAAGCGGGCGCAGGAGGTGTCCCAGGGCAGCACAGCGAAGGTGTCCATGTCAGGCAGGGCCTGGAATTCGGAGGCGGCCGGTCCGCCGCCGATCAGCTCGTCGTCGACACTGATCTGGTAGTCGGCGACGGCGGAGCGGTGCATGACCATGCCGTTTTCGAGGTTGCGGGCCAGTTGGGCGGCGGGCACCACCTTTGCCATGATCTTGCCGCTCAGGGTGGCGAACTGGTAGTAGATGTGCTCCACACCGGCGTCCACCGCCTCGCGGATCTGTTCAGGCACAACACTATTGCGTTCCTGATGATCACTCAACGCGGACATCAACACACTCCAGATGTGGTGGGGAAGGGGGCGGTGGTTCGGGCCGGGGCCGTGCGGTCCGGCGGCCGAGCAGTAGCGGAAACTGTTGTCGGCCTGGTGTTCCCATCAGAGCGGACCGTGTCGGACACCAAGGGGTCACCGGTCTTCGCTGAGTCGGATCGCCTGTACCGGGCAGACGTCGGCGGCCTCCTCGACATCGCTCGCGTGGTCGGCGACGGCGTTCGGCTGGAAAATGAGCACACCGTCGTCGTCCATCGAGAACACGTCCGGGGCCGCGATCACGCATTGCCCGTGGTTCTCGCAGATCGTGCGGTCAACCTCGGCTCGCATACCTACTCCTCATGTGGTGCCCGATCGCAGGGAGCGGCCGCGGTGGAGATCGGGGCCGTATCCTGTCAGCAACTAAACCTTATACTTCATAGGTATAAAGTCAACGGGTGAGGTGAGGTCGAAATCGATCCGAGTGTCTCCCTGACGCCGTCGGGTCCGGCGGGATGGGCTGACTCGGGCTCGCCGGGGACTACACCGCCGTCAGCCGAACTCCAGGAGTGTGAGCACACCACGGATGCGACGCACGAGCGGCAGCCGGTAACCCGCCTCGATGACGGTGTTGACCAGAAGGCCGCGGCCAGGTTGCAGGCGGACATCCTCGACGGCCGTCACACCGGGGATCTCGACCAGGCGTGCGGCCCCGCCGACGTCGAGGCTGAACGGCATCGGCGGCACCTGGTAGCGCCGTGACGGTCGTAGCCACCCGCGCCGCGCCAACCCCGCGAACCAGGCCGGCGGTAGATCGAACAGCATCTTGCCGCCCGGAAAGCGTTGTGCGCATTCACCAATGAGGTTCAATGCCTGATCGGGTTCCAGGTACATCAACAGGCCCTCGGCCGTGATGAACACGCCGTCGGCCGGGTCGACCAGGTCCATCCAGGTGAAGTCCAGGGCCGACTGGGCGCACAGCGTGATCCGGTCGGACTGCGGCAGCAGCTTGCGCCGCAGTGCCACGATCGGTGGCAAATCGACTGTCAGCCAACGAAACCGGGCGCCGTCGTCATCCAATCTCCAGAAACTGGTCTGCAGCCCCTCGGCAAGTGCCACCACCGTCGAGGCGGGATGGCGCTGAAGGTACCGCCTGGTGACGTGGTCGAAGGTGCGGGCGCGGATCGCCATGTCCTGGCGGGACTGCCCGAACCGGGTGAAGTCGTAGTCGATCGAGTCGACGAGCCGGCTGGCCATCGGGTCGTCGAGGATCGCATCGGGCCGCCGTGCCTCGGTCGACCGGCTGTACAGCGTCAGTAGTGCCGTCTCCGAGACCCCGGACAGGTCGGCTCTGTGCTTGTCGGTGGCAGCCATCCCCGTCAACCCTACCGATGGCGCAGCGCCGCTTCGGGCTGCGCGACGAGCCCGTAGGTGCCGGGCCTAAGCTCGGCCCGCTCGACGAGAACCTGGATGGTGTCCAGCGAGCATCAGGCGAACTCCAGCAGCGTCATGCTGGTCAGCATCGACCGGACGACTGGCACACGGTTCAGGGCGGGAGCGGCCAGCACCTTGAAGATCCCGCGGCCGGGTACGTGCGGAACGGTGCGAGCGCTCCGCACACCGGGGATCTGGCCGGCGAGCCCGATCGCGTCGGACGGCGTGATACCGAACGGCATAGGCGGGGTGCGGTACCGGCTCGAGAGCCGGACACCGCCCTTCATGGTCATCCTGCTGAACATCGGCGGGATGGTGTCGAACATCATCTGCCCGCCCGGGAACCGCTTAGCGCAGTCGGCGATCAACGACCGGACATCGGCGGGATCGAGGTACATCATCAGCCCTTCGGCGGTGATGAACACTCCGTCCGACGCGTCGACCCGGTCCATCCAGCTGCGGTCCAGCGCTGACTGCGCGATGTTGACGATGCGGCGGTGTTCCGGCAGCAGCTGCTCGCGCAGCGCCATCACCGGCGGCAGGTCCACCGAATACCACGAGTGTTCACCGGCCAGACCGCGGTCGTCCAGCCTCCAGAAGCTGGTCTGCAGGCCTTCGGCAAGAGCCACCAGCGCGGCCCGCGGATGGCCGGCCAGGTAGTCGACGGCCACAGCGTCGAAGGCCGCTGCGCGCAGCGCGTGCGACTGGTTGGGCCTGCCGAATTTGCGGTAGTCGTAGTCGATCGCCTCATACAGTGCGATCGCCATCGGGTCGTCGATGATGCCGTCGGGGCGCTTGGCCTCGGTGGCCCGGTTGTACAGCGTCCACAGCGTGGTTGTGGAGACGCCTTCGAGGGTGTTGCCGTCGATCACACTCACCGTGCCGATCGTAGAGAACGTGCTGCGGTCGTAGGCTCTCACGATGACCCGCCACGCATTCGACGACAAGCTGTTGGACGTCATAAGCGCCGACAAGCTGGGTGTTCTGGCCACCATCAAAGGTGACGGCCGGCCCCAGCTGTCCAATGTCACCTACCACTTCGACCGCGATGCCCTCGTGCTCCGGGTGTCCATCACCGAACCACGGGCCAAGACGCGCAACATGCGCCGCGACCCACGGGCGTCGATGCTGGTGTCGTCCAAGGACGGCTGGTCGTATGCCGTTGCCGAGGGCGATGCGCAGCTCACGCCACCGGCCGCATCGCCCGACGACGACACCGTCGAGGCGTTGGTGGCGCTGTACCGCGCCATCGCCGGCGAGCATCCGGATTGGGACGAGTACCGCGCTGCGATGGTCGCCGACCAGCGGGTGGTGTTGACCCTGCCGATCGCGCACCTCTACGGCCAGCCGTGATTTGACGCCGACGTCCGCTCGTGGCGACCGCGTGCGGGATAGGCTGCCGTCATGGGCCAGCATGAAATGCCGGAAGACGAGACGAAGAAGAAGTTCCGCGAAGCGCTGGAACGCAAGAACTCCAAGTCGGGTTCGGGGACATCGCACAAAGACGGCGGGGCCAAGCAGTCCAAGGCGCACGGGGCTGTCGAAGGCCGTCGGGAATTCCGCCGGAAGAGCGGCTGACACAGAGGTGCCCACCCTCGAGCGACGATGTCACTCGAAGGTGGGTGCTGGATTGGCCTAGCGGGCTGCCGGGATGCGGACCGGTATCCGGCTGAGCAGCCGGGCGGCGATGAGCGCCGCGAGCATCACTGCGACGCAATAGATCCCGTCGTCCTTCAAGCCCCATTTGACCGCGGCCAGCGTGGCCGCCCCGGCCAGGCACAGCAACACCCCGACCGTCGCACTGCGCAGACCGGTATCGCTGGGCACCGGCCCGTCCCATCCCGGTAGCGCGTTGTTCTCCAGCGGGCGCAGCACGACGAACAGGACCGCGACCACCGCCATCATGATCAACAGCTGAATCACGCTGAGCAGCAGCATGTCCGGTTGCCCGGGGTATCGGTAGAGGCTGAACTGGTCGAAGGCCAGGTGCATCAGCAGCAGGGCGGGCATATGCCACAGGTACAGCGTCATGGCCCCGGAGTTGCCGATGGCCGCCAGCCACCACACCCGGGGGCGTCGAGCCCACCGTTCGATTGCGGGTGCGGCGGCAATTGCGAACGCGCACATCATGATCGCGTGACCGGCCAGCAGTAGCGACGGTGGTGTCATGTTGGCGATCCGCTGTCCCTCGATGCCGACCAGGCTCAGTTCGTAGGGGCCGGCGACCAGCAGTGCGATGTTCACCCCGAGCATCGCCACACCGACTTTGACGGCGGTTCGGCCGTCGAGCAGCCGGCGGCGGTAGGCCACGCCGAACAGGCCAGGGATCAGCCACACCACCATGTTGAGGTAGCCGAGCAGGGCCAGCCCGGGCACGTGCACCCGGATCAGGTCGACGGCCATCACCAAGGCGTAGACGCCGGCCACGGCGGCTGCCAGCTGGCCGGTCCCGGTGACACGGTGCAGCAGCGGTACGGCGGCGAGCATCAGGACGTAGGCACCCAGGAACCACAGCAGTTGCACCGAGATCCCGGCGATCGGTTCATAGATGTGCACCCCGACGGCGCGGTGCAGGAACATCAGCGTGACGGTCCAGAACGCCAGGTAGTAGAAGACCGGCCGGAACAGCCGGGTGCACCGCTTCATCAGCCAGCCGCCCCACCCGGTGCCCGGTGTCCAGGACTGCACGCAGGCCGCCGCACCGGCGAAGAAGAACAGCGGCATGATCTGGAAAACCCAGGTCAACGCCTGGAACACCACGGATGTGGTGAGCAGATTGCCCCAAATGAACACGTCGTCGCGGATCATGCTCGTGGCCATGACGGCGTGCCCGATCACCACACCAATGAGCGCGCCGATGCGGATGACGTCGATGGCGCGGTCACGGTCGGGTGGAGTGTGCTCGGCAACCTCGGTTGGCGTGGGAAAGCCCAGCTTGTTTGGCATGCGGCAAATGTAAAGCCGCCCCGACTAGGTAGAAGTCACCAATTTTGCGCGACGCTCCTGCACCAGGATCGCCGCGAGGCACAGTGCGGCCAGTACGGCCACTGCGACCGCGAAGGCCACCCCGGCGGTTTGAAGTCCCCAGTGCTGGGCTGCCAGTCCTTCGCCGATCACAGGCAGGGAAATGGCGATGTAGGCGACCACGAAGTATGTCGAACTGACCTCGGCGCGCTGCCCGGGCGGGGTCTGCTCGGCGACGGCGGCCAATCCCCGGGCGAAGCTGATGCCCTGGCCGATGCCGGCCACCACCGCGCTCGCGATCAAACCCGGCAACGACGAGACGTGCAGTGAGACCGCGAGCATCCCCATGGCGACCACCAGGATCGCCGATCCCAGCGCGACGGCCCGGGCCGGCGTGATGCGGCCGGCGAACAGTTGCGCCACCGCCGAGGACAGCAGCACCGAGCCGGCGATGGCGCCGGCGATCGCGTGGTTGTCGATGCCGATGACGCCGGAGATGAATGACGGCGCGACCGCAGTGAACAGGCCGGTGACGGCGAAGCCGGCGAATGCGGCGATGGCGGCGGTGGTGAACACCGCCCGGGTCTGCGGCGGCACGGCCAGCCGTTGCAGGCCGATGCGGCCCCTGCGCTCGGAGGTTTCCGGGGAGAGCACAACCGCGACGACGGCCAGCAGCACCAGGGCGATGTGGATGACAAAGCTGAGTTGCAGTGGAGCCGGCGCGTACTGGACCAGGATGCCGGCCAGCAGCGGCCCCAGACCCAGACCGCCGATATTGGCCACCGTCGCCACTGCGGCCGCCCGCGGGCGCCAAGATTCTGGCGCCGACTCGATCACCGCTGCGGTCGCGGTGCCGGTGAAGATACCCGCCGACAAGCCGGAGAGCAGCCGGCCGACGAGCAGTACAGGAACGGTGTCGGCCAGCAGGAACACGACTGCGCTGGCGAGCGCGAAGGCAGCGCCGGCGAGCAGCATCGGTCGTCGGCCCACGGCGTCTGACCAGCGGCCGAACGCCAGCAGTGCGAACAGCACGCCGATGGCATAGGTGGCGAAGATGACCGTGGTGGTGAAGACCGCGAAGTGCATGCGCTCGGCATACAGCGCGTACATCGGCGTCGGCAGCGTCGTGCCCACCATGATCGCGGCGAACGCATACGCCAACAGCGCAAAGCCGTAGCCGCGGCGGCGCGGTGATGCTGTCGGTCCGGCGATGGCGGCGGTCTCTTCCTGGAGTTCGGGCACCTGGCGGTCAACGCCTCGGGTACCCCCATATATGCCCACGAGCAGACACGGACTCGCACTTTTCCGTCGGGAATCATGCGAGTCCGCGTCTGCTCGGCGAATATATCGGTCCTAGTGCGCGATGGCCTTCTCGGCGCCCACGCCGGTCAGCGACCGCACCTCCATCTCGGCGTTGAGCTCGGGATCGCCGGTGTCACGTGATGTCAGCGTGCCGACGATGCCGAGGATGAATGCCAGCGGAATCGACACGATGCCGGGGTTGGCCAACGGGAACCACGCGAAGTCGGCGCCCGGGATCATCGACGTCTTCGAACCGCTGACCGCCGGCGAGAAGATGATCAGCACCAGTGTGGTGATCAGGCCGCCGTACATGCTCCACAACGCGCCACGGGTGTTGAACCGCTTCCAGTACAGCGAATACAGGATGGTGGGCAGGTTGGCGGCCGCCGCGACCGCGAACGCCAGAGCCACCAGGAATGCGACGTTCTGGCCGTTGGCCAGGATGCCCAGCCCGATCGCGAACACACCGAGCACCACCGCCGTGATCCGGGACACCCGCACCTGCTCGTCCTCGGTGACCTTGTGCGACTTCAGCACGCTGGCGTAGATGTCGTGCGCAAACGATGCCGACGCCGTGATGGTCAGGCCCGCGACCACGGCCAGGATGGTCGCGAACGCGACCGCCGAGATCACCCCGAGCAGGATCACCCCGCCGAGTTCGAATGCCAGCAGCGGCGCCGCCGAGTTCACGCCGCCCGCGGCGCCCAGGATGCGGTCCGGTCCCACCAGGGCCGCGGCACCGTAGCCGAGGACGAGGGTGAACAGGTAGAAGGCGCCGATCAGCGCGATGGCCCACACCACCGAACGCCGGGCTTCCTTGGCCGTCGGCACGGTGTAGAACCGCATCAGCACGTGGGGCAGGCCCGCGGTGCCGAGCACCAACGCCAGCGCCAGCGAGATGAAGTTGATCTGCGAGGTGAGCGAACCGCCGTACTGTGCGCCCGGCGCCAGCACGTCGCGCTTGGCGACACCCTCGGTGGTCGCGCCGGAGATCGCTGACTGCGCCGAGCCGAGAATTTCGGAGAGGTTCAGGCCGAATTTGGCCAGCACCATGACAGTCATGAACCCGGCGCCGACGATCAGCAGGACGGCTTTGATGATCTGCACCCATGTGGTGCCCTTCATGCCGCCGACCAGCACGTAGACGATCATCAACACGCCGACGACGGCGATCACCAGCGACTGTCCGCTGCGGCTGTTGATGTTGAGTAGCAGTGCCACCAGGCCACCCGCGCCGGCCATTTGCGCCAACAGGTAGAACAGCGAGACCGTCAACGTCGAGGTCGCCGCCGCCACCCGTACCGGACGCTGCTTCAGCCGGAAACTCAGCACGTCGGCCATCGTGAATCTGCCGGTGTTGCGTAGTAATTCGGCCACCAGCAGCAGGGCTACCAGCCATGCCACCAGGAACCCGATGGAGTAGAGGAAGCCGTCGTAACCGTAGACCGCGATGGCGCCGGCGATACCGAGGAAGCTGGCCGCCGACAGGTAGTCGCCTGCGATGGCGATGCCGTTCTGCGGGCCGGAGAAGGAGCGGCCACCGGTGAAGAACTCGTCGGCGGTGGCGTTGCGCTTGCTGGCCCTGATCACCACGACCATGGTGACGACGACGAAGGCCGCGAAGATACCGATGTTGGCGGCCGGATTGCCGACCGTCTCGGCGGCGAGGAACGTGGTCATCGGGCTCCTCCCTCCAGTTCGTGGCGGATCGCCTCGGCCCGCGGATCGAGTTCACGGTTGGCGAAGCGGACGTACAGCCCGGTGATGACGAATGTCGTGAGGAACTGGCCCAGCCCGATGATCAGGCCGAGGTTGATGTTGCCCCACACCTTGGTGGCCATGAAGTCATGCGCGAAGGCGCCGAGGATGACGTACACGGCGTACCAGATGAGGAAGAACGCCGTCATCGGAAACACGAAGCGGCGCAGGCGGGTCCGGAGTTCCTGGAACTCGGGGCTGGCCTGCGCGGCGAGAAACTGCTGACCCGTCGGGGCCGGCGGTGTATCGGTGGTGGGCACCGTGATGCTCCTGACCTTGAGGTTTGGTGTGAATCAGATGTGAACATCAGCCTATTGAGATACAGGTCACAGCCGAAGCGCGTTACAGCCTCAAGTCGGCGAAGCCCGGACGCCGTGCGGTAAGCGGTCAGCGAGGGTCGTTAAGCGGTTCGTTCCTCACCGCGCATCGTCACCGGGCAGTTGTTGTGGTGCCCGGTTCCTCCTCGCGGTTCGTCCCTCACCGCGCATCGTCACCGGGCAGTCGCTCCACGCCCATGCCCAGCCGCTCCGGCACATGCATCCGCGCGAAGATGGCCGCGACATCGGGCGGCGCACTGGCGGCGCTGAACCGGCTCACCACCACCATGGTCAGGAATGCCGCAGGCACGGTGATGGCGGCGGGATAGCCGAGCATCGCGGCGGGCCATCCACCCCACAAGTGCTCGTCGATACCGCCGGTGACCGCGACCGTCGTGGCCGCCCCGGACAGCAGACCACCCACCAGCAGGCCGCACACGGCACCCGCGCTGGTCAGCCCGCGCCACCAGATGCCGAGCACCAGCAACGGGCACAGCGTCGATGCAGCCACGGCGAACACCAGGCCGACGCTGCGCGACAGCTCGAGTGAGGAGGCCGCCAACGCCAACGGGATGGGTACCGCGCCGCCGACGAGCGCAGCCAGTCGGAAATCGCGCACCCGACCCCGCAGCACATCGGTCGCCAACGCTCCGGCGATCGACACCAGTAGGCCCGACGACGTCGCCAGGAACGCCGCGATGGCACCGGCGGCCACCAGCGCGGCCAACGCAGCACCCGTCGGTCCGCCGATGGCCGCACTCGGCAGCAACAGTACCGCCGCGTCGGCCGTTCCGGTGATGAGCAGTTGCGGCACATAGAGCCTCGCGAAGACACCGAGCAGCGTCGGGAACAGGTAGAACAGCGAGAGGAGCGCTATCACCGCCAGTGCCGTGCGCCGCGCGGCGCGGCCGTCGGGGTTGGTGTAGAAGCGCACCAGCACATGCGGCAGCCCCATGGTGCCGAGGAACGTCGCCACGATGATCGAAAGTACTTGGTACAGAGGATGTTCGCCGCCCAGTCCGCCGCCGGATGCCAGCCACTCCTCGCCGGTGTCGGGGGCGCCCGCGACCACGGGGGTGGCGGCTCCGGCTGCCAGCGTCAGAACTGCACCCCGGTGCAGTTCGTACCGGCCCGGGCCCGGTAGCGCAGCACCATCGACGGTGACGCCGTCGGGCTGGGCCACCTGCACCACCACATCGGTCTCGACGGTGACGGTGGTCTGGTGCGGTACCGTCGGCGGCAGTGGCCCACCCAATTCGGGCCGCTCGGTGAGGAACAGCACCAGCAGTGCCAGCGCCGGCACCGCGATGGCGGTCAGTTTCAGCCAGTACTGGAACGCCTGGACGAACGTGATCGACCGCATCCCGCCGCCCACCACGTTGGCGACAACGATGGTCCCGACGGCGACAGGTCCCAGCCACACCGGAACGCCCAGAAGGATTTTGAGGGTCAGGCCGGCACCCTGGTACTGCGGCACCAGGTACAGGACGCAGATCACGACGACGACCAGCATGGCCGCCGTCCGCACCCGCGGGGACCCCAGCCGGAACTCGGCGAAGTCCGGGACGGTGTAGGCGCCGGAGCGCCGCAGCGGCGCCGATACGAACAGCAGCAACCCCAGATAGCCCGCGGTGAAACCGACGGGATACCACAACGCGTCGGCACCGTACTTGGCCACCAGCCCGGCGACACCGAGAAAGGAGGCGGCCGAGAGGTATTCACCTGATATCGCGGCAGCGTTCCACCGTGGTCCGACGGTGCGTGAGGCCACCAGGAAATCGGACGTGGTGCGCGACAACCGGCCACCGTAGGCGCCGACGAGCACCGTCGCGAGTGCGGCCAGTAACAGGGCCGCCGCGGTGAACGCCGATGACGTCATGGCTCGTCGGAGCCTTCGTTGACGATCCGGATGAAATCGCGCTCACCCTGTTCGGCGAGGCGCACATACAGGCGGCCGATTCCGTAGAGCATCGGGTAGAGCAGCGCGCCGAGTACCAACCAGTTGACTTTGATGCCGACCACCGACAGGGCTTCGAGTTCCGGAAAAACGTTGCCCAGCAATGGTATTGCGACCACCACGCAAACGACCACGGTAGCCAGTCGCAGTGCCAGCCCGAGCTGTGCGCGCACCAGTCCGCGCACCAGGGCGTCGCCGACCTCGGTCTGCTCCTGCACCTCGACGCGGGTGCGGACCATCCGCGCCCCACGGCGGTGGGCCAGCACCACCCGCTGGCGGCGCGCCGGTTCCTGTGGGTTACTGGTGGTCATCGGTGGTGGGTCGGTAGTTGCGCATCGGCTCGCGGACCAGGCGATCGCGCAGTTCGCGGGTCTGGCGGCGGCTGACGGGTAGCTCGACGGCCGGCGACCCACCGTTCTCGCGGATGCGCACCAGCATCCCGCCGTCGGTGTTGCGCAGGCCGGTGACCAGGTGCAGTGCCACCAGGTAGGAGCGGTGCACGCGCTGGAAACCGACATCGCGCCAGCGGGTTTCGAGGGTCGACAACGGGATTCGCACCAAGTGTGAGCCCGACGCGGAGTGCAACCGCGCGTAGTCGCCGTCGGCTTCGACCCAGCCGATGGTGTCCCGGCGGACCAGCTGCGTCACGCCCCCGAGTTCGACGGGGACCACCTCATCGGTATCGGCCACGGGGGCGGGTTCCGCGGTCATGGCCGCGGCGACCCGGCGAACGGCCTCGTCGAGGCGTTCGCGGCGCAATGGTTTGAGCAGATAGTCGACGGCGCCTACTTCGAAGGCGGCCACTGCCTTGTCCTCATGGGCGGTGACGAACACCACGGCGGGCGGTTGGGAGAAATTGCCCAGCACCGCGGCGAGTTCGAGACCGCTGAGACCCGGCATGTTGATGTCGAGGAAGATGGCGTCGATGCGGTGTTCGGACAGTTCGCGCAGGGCGGCATTGGCGTCACCGACGCCGTACACCGCGCCGACGCAGTCGTTGGCGTCGAGGAGGTAGGTCAGTTCGTCGAGGGCGGGGGCTTCGTCGTCGACCGCCAGTACGTCGAGCAGTCGAGTCACGTCGTTGGCCCCTTCAAGCTAGACATGCACACCTGCCCGGAATTTCGGCACCCGCATGATCACCTTCGTCCCCGCGCCGACAGCGGTCTCGACAACCAGACCGTAATCGTTGCCGAATGCCGCCCGCAGCCGATGGTCGACATTGGCCAACCCGACGTGGGCCGTCTGAGCTCCTGCGTCGGTGTCCAGCGCGTCGGCATGTGCCGAGCGCAGCGAGTCGGGATCCATGCCGACGCCGTCGTCCTCGACGCTGATGACGCAGTCGGCGCCTTCATCACGGGCGACCACGGTGACCGCGCCACCGTGCCGGCCCGCCAGACCGTGGCGAACAGCGTTCTCCACCAACGGTTGTAGCGCCAGAAACGGCACCACGACGTTGAGCACCTCGGGAGCCACCTGGACCTTGACGTCCAGTGCGTTGCCGAACCGGGCCCGCTCCAACGTGACGTAGCGGTCGATGTTCTTCAGTTCGTCGGCCAGCACCGTGTAGGCGCCGGCCGCCCGGAACGAATAGCGCGTGAAATCGGCGAAGTCGAGGATCAATTCGCGCGCTCGATCGGGGTCGGTGCGCACGAACGACGCGATGGTGTTGAGGGCGTTGTAGACGAAATGGGGGCTGATCTGAGCCCGCAGCGCCAGCACTTCGGCACGGTCAAGGCGGGCCCGTGACGCGTCGAGTTCGGCGAGTTCCAGTTGGCTGGCCGCATAGCTGGCCACCTCGCCGACCGCGCCCAGCATCCCGGGACCCGGCCGCGCCGCGGCCAGCACGACCAGCACCCCCAGGACGTCGCTGTCGTCGGGCAACAATGGCTGCGCGATCACCGCGGGCGTGTCGCCGGCCAGCACGCGGCGCCGCCCCGACGCCGCCTGCCGGGCCGACCGCTCGCAGCGTGTCGCTACGTCGGCGGTCCAGATCGGATCGTCGCCGGGATCGCGGGCCAGCAATACGCCGTCGGCGTCGTAGAAGGCGACGCCCGGTGCGCCGGTCAGATCACGCAGGTGCGGTATGGCAGCGCCCGCGGAGTCGGAGTCCAGACCGCGGCGCAGCGCCCGGGCGGCCATGGCGGCAGTGTGCAGCGCGGCGTGCACAGCGCGTTCGGTGGGGGTGGCGACGACGCGGCGGGTCCGCACGACGAGGATCGCCGCGATCAGGGCCACGACGAGCAGGACGGCGGCCACCACAACCGCGAACTCGCCCGACATGGACGTGACCTTAGCGATTTGTGGTGTTTCACCGGCGCTGGTCGCCGCTCAAACTCCATAAATCGCGGCATACACTGACCCGATGCCGAACCTGCAGTTGGTCCAAGATCCCGCCGCTGACGCACTGCTGGAATCCAACCCGCTGGCGCTGTTGATCGGGATGCTGCTCGATCAGCAGGTACCGATGGAGACCGCTTTCGCCGGGCCGAAGAAGATCGCGGACCGTATCGGCGGTATCGATGCGCGGCAGATCGCCGAATACGACCCCGAGGCCTTCGCCGCGTTGTGCGCCCAGACGCCGGCGGTGCACCGGTTCCCCGGGTCGATGGCCAAGCGCGTCCAGGAACTCGCGCGGATCATCGTCGACGACTACGACGGCGACGCCACGGCTGTATGGACCGAGGGCAACCCGGACGGTCGCGAGGTCTTGTTGCGGCTCAAGCGGCTGCCCGGCTTCGGCGACCAGAAGGCGCGGATCTTCCTGGCGCTTCTGGGCAAGCAGTACGGCCTGACGGCCAAGGGCTGGCGCGAAGCCGCCGGTGACTACGGAAAATCGGGCTCGTTCATGTCGGTCGCCGACGTCCGCGACGCGGAATCGCTGGGCAAGGTGCGCTCGTACAAGAAGCAGGCGAAGGCGGCCGCGAAAGAGGCCAAGGCCGCCAAGGCCTGATACCGCCAAGGCCTGATACCGCCAAGGCCTGATACCGCGAGCGATCATCTAGGTACGCCGCCCTCGGCGTGTCGCGTACCTCGTTGATCGTTCGCGGTAATGGAGACCTGCTCAGGGCACCACCGTCGACCCGATGGTCGGCATGAACTGGCACTGCTTCTCGGTGGTGGTCACCTGACCGAAGATGGTCGACATGATGCTGCCCGAGCCGGTGTCGGCGATCGCGGTCAGCGTGGTCGGGCCCTGCGGATTGATATCGGGCCGGGGCAGCAGCGTGGCGCTGCCCGACTTGCCCGTCGTCAGATTGACCCAGGTGACATTGAGCGGCAGCTTCTGTTCGGCCGCCGGTGCCGAGGTGCCCACCGCGGTGAACACGAACGCGGTCTGGCTGGGACCGGGGCCTGGCGCGGGGATCTTAGCCGGCCCGGCCACGGAAATGGCTGTGGCGATGGAGCTTCCGCCGTCGGCCAGGCATCCGTTTCCGATCGAGGGATACATGAAGTCCTGCGTGACAGGAGCGTCGGGGCCAAAGCCGGGTGCCGGTGCCGGCGGAGCCGCCGCGTCCGGGCCGGGCGCTGTGGCGGCCACGGGCACCGCCGCCGGGGGCGGCGGGGCGGCGTCAGGCGCGGGTGCCGGTGCCGCCGCGGCCAGGGGTGCCGCCGCCGGCGTGTCCTCGGGTGCGGGTCCAGCCGCGTATGCGGGGTCGATGCCCGGCGGCAGGTGCGCTTCGGTCCCCGGCACCACGCCCGCCGGCGGGAGGTGGTCGGCGGCCGGGGCAGGAGCGGGCCCCGGCACGCCGACGTTGTTGGGCAGCGGGACACCGGCTCCCGGTACCGCCGCTGCGGGTGGATCGGACACGAACTGGCTCACCGCGTTGGCCAGCGCCGCCGAATCCGGCGTCGTCCCGTTACCGGCGAATGCCGCGGCAGCCGCCATCAACATCGACGAGGCGTTCGACGGGTTGGCGGCCGCTTGCTGGATCGCCGGGCTCAGGCTTTGGATCGCCGAGAGCCCCGGAGCCTGCAGGCCTTCGATCGGCATCGGCAGGGGTGCCGCCGGTTCAGCGGAGGCCTGGAAGCCCAGGCAGCTGATCACCAACGCGACCGACGAGCCGAACACGCTGGTGGCGAGCAGGTTCCGGGTGCGAGACATCAGGTCCAATCCTTGTGTTGGTGGTGGCTATCTCAGGGCAGGGCGTTGGTGGGGAACAGTGACGCCAGCGCCGGGGCGGTGCCGGGCGCTGCCGCCGACGGCGCACCCTGGGCGGCCGCGGCGGCCTGGGTTGCCGTCATGGTCGTCGCACCGCCGGGCATCAGGGACGCGAGGTCACCGGGCAGCGACACGTGCTGCGGCAGCGGCACCGGTAGTCCGGGCACCTGCGGCAGGTTGAATTCCGCCGACGGCAGCTGCGACGACCCCGGAACGGCGGCGGCCGGGGCTGCCGTGCCGGGATAGGGCGCCGCGGGCAGCGGCCCACCGGGCATGCCGGGCAGGGGAGCGGTCGCGGGCACGGCCGGGGCGGCCTGCTGCGGCAGGTTCAGCGCCGCGCTCGCCAGTGGCGGCGGCGCCGCCGGAGCGGCAGGTGCGGCGGCACCGTTGAGGAACGACGACGCGGCCTGCAGCATCTGCGGCGCCTTGGACGGATCCATGAACTGTTGGATCATGCTCAGGCCCGGCACGCTCGGCGCCGGAACCGGCGGCGCCGGTTCGGCTTTCGCGATGCCTCCCGTCAGCAGCGCGGCACCCGATCCGACGATCACGGCGGCGGTGGAAAACAAACTCCTGAACCTTGACATCGCTCTCCCAATCCCTTGTACGGCGGTCTGCGCCCGAAGTTACGTTGTTACTGATGGGACTCAAGTGACACGTGTGGCATTTATGGGACCGTTATCGAAGCGAGTGGCGATGGTGACCCCGCCGCGTGGGCCTGTTCTGCGGCCGCCACTCCCGAAACTCGCGCATGACCTGCACTCACGGCGGAGGCCGCTACTGTCGCTGCATCGACGTGACGAAAACGACCCTGCGACTGGCCCCTCTTCTCTTGGCGGTCAGCGTGTTGGCACGGTTCGCGTGGACCTACCTGGTACCCAACGGCGCCAATTTCGTCGACCTGCACGTCTACATCGGCGGTGCGCAGGCACTCAACACCCCCGGCACGCTGTACAGCTACGTCTACGCCGATCAGACGCCCGACTTCCCGCTGCCCTTCACCTATCCGCCGTTCGCTGCGCTGCTGTTCTATCCGCTGACGCTGCTGCCCTTCTCGTTCGTTGCCTTCGCCTGGCAGGTGGGCATCATGGCGGCGCTCTACGGCGTGGTCCGTGTCAGCCAACGGTTGTTGGGCCTGCGGGCCGGACACCGCAGCGCGATGTTGTGGACTGCCGTCGCCATCTGGATCGAACCCCTGCGCAGCACATTCGACTACGGGCAGGTCAATGTCGTGTTGGTGCTCGCGGTCCTCTACGCGGTGTACAGCAGTCGGTGGTGGCTGTCCGGACTGCTGCTGGGCGTGGCCGCCGGTGTCAAGCTCACGCCGGCGGTCGGTGGGCTGTACTTCGTCGGCGTGCGACGGTGGGGTACCGCCCTGTTCTCGGCGGCGGTGTTCCTGGCCACCGTTGGCCTTTCCGTCGTCGTTATCGGCCAGCAGGCCCGCTATTACTTCACCGATCTGCTCGGTGATGCCAGCCGCATCGGGCCGATCGGCACGTCGTTCAATCAGTCTTGGCGCGGCGGGTTTTCGCGCATCCTCGGCCACGACGCCGGGTACAGCCCGGTCGTGGCGGTCGCGATCGTACTGACGGCGGTGGTGGCGCTGTTGGCCTGGCGCACGGTGGCCTCGGAGGCTGGTGACCAGGACCGTCTTGGGCTGATCATCGTCGTGCAACTCTTCGGGTTGCTGCTCTCACCCATCTCGTGGACCCACCACTGGGTGTGGTTGGTGCCCTTGATGATCTGGCTCATCCAGGGGCCCTACCGTTACCTGGCCGAAGCCCGCCTGCTGGGGTGGGGCTGGCTGGTGCTCACGCTCGTCGGGGTGCCGTGGCTGCTGAGCTTCGCTCAGCCGACCATCTGGGTGATCAGCCGGCCGTGGTACCTGGCATGGGCAGGGCTCATCTACATCGTCGCGACGCTACTGACCCTGGCCTGGATAGCCGCCGTGCGGCTCAGGTTCCCGGGTGGCCGACGATCTTGTCGATATCGCGCGCCATAGCGACATCCTTGTCGGTGATACCACCCTCCGAATGGGTCACCAGCGCGAAGGTCACTGTGCGCCAACGGATGTCGATGTCCGGATGGTGATCCTTTTCTTCGGCGTGCTCGGCGACGCGGCGCACCGCGTCGACACCGTCGAGGAAAGCCGGGAATTTGATCGAGCGTTTCAGTGCGCCGTCGCTGCGTTCCCAGCCATCGAGTTCCCGGGCGGCGGCGTCTACTTGGTCATCGGTTAACACAGCCATGCTTCGACCGTATACCGTCACACGCCATGTCGGTCCAGATAGTTGTCGCCGGTGCGCTCATCTGCGACGGCGCTCTGTTGGTGGCGCAACGGGCCCGCCCGCCTGAACTGGCCGGACTGTGGGAACTGCCCGGCGGTAAGGTCGGGGCGGGCGAAACGGACGCCGAAGCATTGGCCCGCGAACTGCACGAGGAACTCGGGGTGTCCGTCGCCGTGGGGCAGCGATTGGGCGTGGACGTGCCGCTCGCGGCGACCATGACCCTGCGCGCCTACCGCGTGACACTGACCGGGGGCACGGTGCACCCGCATGACCACCGCGCCCTGCGCTGGGTGCGATCCACCGAGTTGTCGGATCTGCCGTGGGTCCCGGCGGACACGGCGTGGCTGCCGGATCTCACCGCGGCGCTGGGTTAAGCCTCGATACCGCGCAGCGGGAGCGAGATCGGTCCCGACAGCGACGGCGTGGTGGTCCAGGTGACCGGTCCCGCCAACTCGAGGCGTTCGAAACGGTCGAACAACTTCTCCAGCGCCACCTTCACTTCGAGCCGGGCCAGGTGGGCGCCCATGCAGAAGTGGGTGCCATGGCCGAAACCGGTGTGCCCGACGGGTTTCCGTTCCACATCGAAACGGTCGGGATCGACGAACCGGTCGGGATCGCGGTTGGCGCCCGCGAAGAACAGCACCACCCGCGAACGGGCCGGGATCATGACGCCGTCGACCTCGTAGGGCACCAGGGTGGTGCGCGCGACCCACTGCACCGGCGATCCCCACCGCAGCGCTTCTTCGACGGCGGCCGGGATCAGGTCGCGGTTGTCACGCAGTCGCGTATACAGATCGGGATCGCGGGCCAGTTCGACGAGCAGGATGCCCAGCAGGTTGGTGGTCGTCTCGTTGCCCGCGACCAGAAGCAGCATCGCCGCGGCCAACGCCTCGAAGACGGTCATGTCGCCGTCGCGCAGCCCCTGTCGCAGCCTGCCGAGGATGTCGTCGCTGTCTGTGCCACGCGTGCGCATTTCGTCCATCAGCAGATTGCGCAGCGCGAGGATGTTGGGCAGCGCCCGCGTCGTGTACACGGCGAGGTCGGACAGGGACCGCGCCGCGAAGAACGTGGTGACGTCGTGTGACCACAGCCGGAAATCGCGCCATCGTGCGCGGTCGACACCCAGCAACATCGCGATCGCCGACACCGGCAGCGGCACCGTCAGCGCGGGCACCATGTCCACCACGTCGCCGCGGGCCAGCGCCTCGACGCCAGGAGCCACGAATTCGCCGAGATCGTCCTCGAGGCGGCGGATCGCCGAAGGTGTGAACGCCGGCGCGGTGATCCGGCGCAGCCGCTCGTGATCGGGATGGTCGGTGGTCACCACGGTGGGCAACGGCGCAGACCGCAGCAGGATGCCCGAACTCGACGACAGCGCGTCATGTGCGCGTGCGGCGGCCGTGACATCGCGGTGCCGCGCGAGCATCCAGACATCGAGCTTCTCGTTGACGTGGACCGGGTGCTCGCGCAGCCGGGCCAGTGCGGGAAACGGGTTGATGATGGCTGCCGGCGCTGTCGGATCGAATGTTGTGCGGGGCACGCGCGGTCCGGCGCGCCGGGTCGGGGCCCTTCGCAGGTCGCGCCAGGCACCCTGGCCGATCATCACGCCGGCGTCGCGCAAGGTGAGCCCGACGGTGGGCAGTGCCGATCGCATGGGTCTCACGATTCCGTGCGATCAGCGGCGTGCACATGATTGTCGCGGTCATCCAGATGGTCGTTTCGGCCATTGCGATGGTCGAAGCAGCCGTGCGTGCCACGATCGGACGGTGACCGAGACACGCAGTCCGGCGGGTGTGCGGTATGTGCTGGACATCGCGCGTCGTCACGGTGTCGCCGGTGAGCGCATGTTCGCGGGCACCGGGCTGACGGAGGAACGGGTCGTGGCGGCCGGCTTCGTCATCGATCAGGAGGCGGAGTTCACGGTGATCGCCAACCTGGTTCGCGAACTCGGCGACGCCGTCGAACTCGGCGTGCAGGTCGGCTCGCAGATCACCGTCGGCGATCTCGGCATCTGGGGATATGCGTTGATCTCCAGTGCCACCGGAGGCGAGGCGATGGCACTGGCGGTCGCGTATGTGAGCCTGTCGCCCACCTTGTTCACCCCGCAGCCGGTCCAGATCGGCGACCAGACCACGGTGGTGCTGCGGGACGAGCACCTGCCCGTCGACGTACGGGACTACTACGCCGCGCGCGACCTCGCCGGGCTGCCGTTGCTGTTGCGCACCGCGGGGCTGAGTGCGGCGCCGTTGACTGTGGAGACCCGCTTCGTATCGGAGCAGGCCGATCGGCTACGCGAAGCGCTGGTCCCGATCGGCGTGGAAACCGGTGCGCCACAACACCGTATCCGCTTTCCCGTGGAAGGGCTGGCGTTGCCGCTACCGACTGCCGATGCCGTCACGCAGGCGGCGTGCGCCCGCGAGTGCGAACGACTGGTACACACCCAGGCGCACCACCCGTCCCTGTCAGCGACCGTGCGCTCGAGATTTGCCCGGACTCCGGCCGACATGCCGGGCATCGAGGATCTGGCCGCCGAACTCCACATGAGCACCCGCACCCTGCGGCGCCAGCTCGAACACGAACAGACCACCTACCGCGACCTACGCAACGAGGTGGCGCAGACTCTGGCGGTCGAGTTGCTTGCGGTGGTGGGCCTGTCCGTCACCGAGGTGGCACGTCGGCTCGGCTACAGCGACACCACTGCGTTTTCACACGCGTTTCGCCGCTGGACGGGCCGGCCCGCCAGCGAGTACCGCGGTCACGCGGACGATCAGTAGCGCAGCGGATCGGCCCTGACGCGCACTCGCGCGTCGCGATGGCCCACCGCGTAGATCGGGTGCATCAGCATCGGATGACGGCAGTGGGCGCACGACGCCTGCGGCTCCCTGGCCGCCGCTGTCGTCAGGTGGTGGCACGCCTTGCAATGCACGACATGGAATCCACCCATCCAGTTCAGCAGCCCGAGATAGATGGCCACCGTGGCCGCCGAGCCGAGCACCACTATCACCGCGATGGTGAGAATCTCGTACACCGTCATGCCGGCACCTCCAAACACAGTGAGCACACCCGACGGATGAAGCCACGGTACGCCCGCGACAGCGCCCTTGAGAGCGTCTTTGGCCTGTGAAAACGGTGTCAGGCTTTACGGGCGCGCTTGTAGATCTTGGTGAGTTCTTTGCCCCGAATGCCGAGGAGTTCGGCCTTGTGCACCTTGTGCAGCACCAATGGACAACGCTTACATCGTGGCTTACTGCGGCAGCACTTCTTCTTGGCTTTGAGGCCGGCGAACTTACTGGTTGTCACACTCGACTTTCTTCTGACGCCATCTGTCGTTTTCGCGATCGGGTACCTGCACTGAGACAATCTGCAGCGTGGATTCTGCACCCAACTTTAGAAACGTCGCGATCGTGGCTCACGTCGACCATGGCAAGACGACGCTGGTCGACGCCATGCTGCGGCAGTCGGGTGCGTTGACCCACCGCGGTGACGACGCGACCGAACGCATCATGGACTCCGGTGATCTCGAACGCGAAAAGGGCATCACGATCCTGGCCAAGAACACCGCCGTGCATCGTCACAATGCGGATGGCACTGTGACGGTGATCAACGTGATCGACACCCCCGGGCACGCCGACTTCGGAGGTGAGGTCGAACGTGGCCTGTCGATGGTCGACGGGGTGTTGTTGCTGGTGGACGCCTCGGAAGGGCCTCTTCCGCAGACCCGGTTCGTGTTGCGGAAGGCGCTCTCGGCGCATCTGCCCGTGATCCTCGTGGTCAACAAGACCGACCGCCCCGACGCCCGTATCGCCGAGGTGGTCTCCGAGAGCCACGACCTGCTGCTCGACGTCGCATCAGACCTCGACGACGAGGCGCAGAAGGCGGCCGAGGACGCACTGGGACTGCCGACGCTCTACGCGTCGGGGCGGGCGGGAATCGCCAGCACCACCGAGCCCGCCAACGGTGAGAACCCCGATGGCGAAAACCTCGACCCGCTGTTCGACGTGCTGCTCGACAACATCCCGCCACCACAGGGCGATCCCGAAGCTCCGCTGCAGGCGCTCGTGACCAACCTCGACGCATCGGCCTTCCTGGGCCGGCTTGCGCTGGTCCGGATCTACAAGGGCAAGCTGAGGAAGGGGCAGCAGGTCGCGTGGATGCGCGAGGTCGACGGGCACCCCGTGATCACGAACGCCAAGATCACCGAGCTGTTGGTCACCGAAGGTGTCGAGCGCACCCCGACGGCCGAGGCCGTTGCCGGCGACATCGTCGCTGTCGCGGGTATCCCGGAGATCATGATCGGCGACACGCTGGCCGACACCGACCATGCGCATGCCCTACCCCGCATCACCGTCGACGAGCCGGCGATCTCGGTCACCATCGGAACCAACACCTCACCGCTGGCCGGCAAGGTATCCGGCCACAAACTGACCGCTCGCATGGTCAAGAGCCGGCTCGACGCCGAGCTCGTGGGCAACGTGTCCATCAAGGTCGTCGACATCGGCCGGCCCGACGCCTGGGAGGTGCAGGGCCGTGGTGAGCTCGCCCTGGCGGTCCTGGTGGAGCAGATGCGCCGGGAGGGCTTCGAGCTGACGGTCGGTAAACCCCAGGTGGTCACGCGGACCATCGACGGTAAGCAGCATGAGCCGTTCGAGGCCATGACGATCGACTGCCCCGAGGAGTTCGTCGGCGCCATCACCCAACTGATGGCCGCCCGCAAGGGGCGCATGGAGGAGATGACGAACCATGCGGCGGGATGGGTCCGGATGGACTTCATCGTGCCCAGCCGCGGCCTGATCGGGTTCCGCACCGACTTCCTCACCATCACCCGGGGCACCGGTATCGCCAACGCGGTGTTCGATGGATACCGGCCGTGGGCCGGTGAGATCCGTGCCCGGCACACCGGTTCGCTGGTGTCCGACCGCAGCGGCGCCATCACCCCGTTCGCCATGATCCAGCTGGCCGATCGCGGGCAGTTCTTCGTCGAGCCCGGCGAGGACACCTACGAGGGTCAGGTCGTCGGGATCAACCCGCGCGCCGAGGACCTGGACGTCAACGTCACCCGCGAGAAGAAGCTGACCAACATGCGCAGCTCGACCGCCGATGTGATGGAGACGCTGGCCAGGCCCCTCGAGCTCGATCTCGAGCAGGCGATGGAGTTCTGCGCCGCAGACGAATGCGTCGAGGTCACCCCGGAGATCGTCCGGGTGCGCAAGGTCGACCTGGATGCGACCACCCGCGCCAGGAACAGATCACGCGCGAAGCAGGCGGCCAAGGCCTAGCGCAGCGACGATGCGGGCCGAGGGACGAGGCCGGCGGAGGAGTGCGCAATCGGGTGATGCGGCAGCGTTGCCGACCGGACATGACGGAGT
>CAMFLL010000003.1 GCA_945957405.1 uncultured Mycolicibacterium sp.
GGTGGTATCCGATCGTGACGTTCTGGCAGGTGGGCGCGGACGTCACCAACGCCAGTGGGGTGCCGGGCGGACACGGGCACAACTACGGTAAATCGGTGCTCGACGGCTGGGTGGCCGTGGCCCCGCCACCTGGTTGGACCTCGGCTGACACCGACCGGATCGCCAACGCGCTCGACGAGACCGCAGACGAGGACGGGCCCGAGTATTGATGTGGGCGTTCACGAGTCGTGGGACTGCACGTCGTGGGCGGGCGGTGGTTCTGGCTGCCGCTCTCGTGGCCTACAGCGCGACAGTCGGACTGCAGTGGCCCGGCCGCCGGCATCCGGTGGTGCAAGCCGCCCTGGGCACGGCGCTGGCGGCCTCGAGCTGTGCCCGGTTGGGATTACGGGGCAACACGCTGCGCTCAGGGATCCGGTACGGCGTGGCGAGTGCGGCCGTCGTTTCTTCGGCCGTGGCGATCTCCACCGCGATCACACCCGTGCGCCGTGCCATGGTGGCCCGCACCCTTCCTGAGCCGGCGTGGAGATGGCTGGCCGTCGAGATCCCGTTGGGGACAGTGTGGTCCGAAGAAACCGCCTACCGCGGCGCGCTCGCGACCACGGCGGCCCATGCGTTCGGCCCGGCACGGGGACGACTGCTGCAGGCCCTGGCGTTCGGGCTGTCGCATATCGTCGACGCCCGTGGCGCAGGCGAACCGCTCGCCGGCACGGTGCTGGTGACCGGGGCCGCGGGCTGGGTGTTCGGTTGGCTCGCCGAGCGTTCCGGCAGCATCATCGCGCCGTTCCTGGCGCACCTTGCCGCCAATGAGGCCGGCGCACTCGCGGCGCTGGTGGTGCAGCGTCGGGTGACCAGTGACTAGACGTCGCCCTCGTTCCTCGGTCGCATCGTCACTCGACGTTCCTACTGTGCGCCTTGAGTTGATGCGGTTCGGTCTCGGTGTCGTCGATGCCGAAGCTGATGATCCGCGTCGGTGTGATCCGGATGATCGCGGTGTCCAGTTCATCGCCGTTGGGTTCCGTCCGGGCCTGTCCGATCCACGCCTGTTCGGCGGTGCCGCGGATCTCCAGGCACCGGACCCGCCACGGGTCACGCGACGCGATATCGTCGACGACGAACGCAACTCGGTTGTTGGACTTCAGGTTCCGGAACTTCCGGCTCTTCGACATCCGGTAGCCGTGGATGTCGATGGTGCCCAGGTCGGCGTTGTAATCGAATCCCACCGGGCTGTTTTGCACGCCGCCGTCGGGTGCGATGGTTGCGAGACGGCCGAGTGTGGACGAGCGCAGGTACTCGATCTCGAACGGTTTGAACGTCATCACCCCACGCTAAAACCTCAATGACAGTTGACGTCAAGGGTTGATGGTGTATTCGCCCACCTGCCGCCCCCAGATGTACTCGTTGAACATGGGCTGTCCGAGTTCGAGGTGGTTGTAGGGCGCGATACTCGCACCGGTGTCCATCACCAGATATGGCGCCGGCCACAGCTCGCGGGTGATCGACTGCCAGCAGCCGGGACGGCCGCCGGGTCCACCCTTGGCGCCCAGCCGGGGCAGGTTGTCGGGATAGATGTAGGGCGCCTCGGCGCCTTCGGCACCGGCACCGCTGGCGCTGGCCAGCGAGTACCCGTTGCCACCGAGCGCATCGGCCACCCGCGGCGCCACCTCGGCGTAGTTGCGCAGTGTGCAGAACAACGACGGGCTGTACTCGTCGAGCAGTCCGGTCGTGGTGACCATGTCGGCCGCCCCGCGGATCAGATACGGCCCGGCGCGGCCGACGATATCGGCCCCGGTGTTGCCGAAACCCACCGACGCCAGCAGTGCCGCGTCCACTTCGCCACGCTGCCCGTCGACCGTGCGGGCTGTGGTGACGGCATTGTCCAGAGCGGTCCACAGATCGGGTGATGCGTCGACGTAGGTGTCGGCGAGTGCGGTCAGGGCGCGCACGTCCTGATGTAGCTGCGGCAGCTGCGGATTCAGGTCGCCGAGGACCAGGTTCGCATCGGTCAGCGATCGGCCGAACCGCCCGCCGAGGCCGGTCAGCCCTTCGGCGGCGGCCGAGAGTGTGGTGTTCAGCCGCACCGGGTCCACCTTCTCCGAGATGGACAGGATGGTCTGGAACAGTGTGTTGAACTCGGTGCTCACAGTGCGGACGGTGATCGGCTCGGTACTGGAAATATGCTGTGGTGATGGACGTTTCGGTGACGTGAAGGACACGTATTTGTTGCCGAATACCGTGGTGGCGGTGATGTCGGCGACGACGTTGGCGGGGATGGCGGTCGCGAGCCGGGGGTCGAGCTCGAGCAGCAGCCGGGCCGTGGTGACGCCGTTCACCACGTCACTGTCGACGTCGGCGACGCGGCCGACCGCAACGCCGTTGTAGGTCACCTTGGCGCCCGGTTCCATCACCAGCCCTGCCCGGTCAGCCCGCAGCGTCACCGTCATGCGATCGGAGAACGTGCCCCGGAACTGGCCGTAGACCACCGCTGAGAGGGCGACCAGGAGGACCAACAACACCACGCCCGCGATCCGGTACGGCGGCCGTCCCCGCGGTTCCATCGGTACGACGTCCCCCCGTCCGGTCTGCTGTGTCTGAGACCCTAGGGGTATGGCCACCCGCCGCACCGCCGATCCGGCGAAGACCCGCGAGGCAGTTCTTGCAGTACGGCCGTGGCTTGACGACGATGCGGCACCCGCCCCGGACCGTGCCCTGGTCGCCGATGCCGTGCGCTTGACCGCCAGGACGCTGGCAGCGGTGGCGCCGGGAGCTTCCGTCGAGGTGCGGATACCGCCGTTCGTCGCGGTGCAGTGCATTGCCGGGCCACGGCATACGCGGGGGACGCCCCCCAACATCGTCGAAACCGACCCCAAGACCTGGCTGCGCCTGGCCGTGGGACTGGACGAGGTGGGCGCCGCGGCGGCGTCGGGCCGACTTCAACTGTCGGGCTCGCGGGCGGGTGAGATCGCGACGTGGCTGCCGGTGGTCTCCGCCTGACTACCGGAAGTACGGGTAGTCCTGGACCCAATGGAACCCGCGGTTATTGAGGGTGAAGCTGTCGGGGTCGACGAGTCGCAGTGCGATGGTCACGGGCTGGCCGCCGACGGAGCCGTCGAGGACCAGATCCTCTGGTGCCGGCCTGTGGTAGTGAAACCGGGCAAGCAGTCCCGGGTCGGTCGGTGCCGTCAGAGTGAGCTCCTTGTCTGCGGGGTCGACGGTGGCCTGAACCGACACCAGTTCGCCGTCCATCCGCTGCACAGTCGCAGCTGACTGGCTGTCGAAAACAAGGCGCTGCCAACGGTTTTCATCAGTGGTCAGTGGTGCGACCGGTTTGCCTGCACGGTTGAACTCCGTTACCGACCAGATTCCGTACAGTTCAGGCCTGGCTTGTCCGCCGCCGAACTCGTGCCATGCCATCCACGAGGCCTGGATCAGGCCGGTCAACACCCAGAGTCCGATCACCATCTGCGCCACCGCGGCGACACGGTTTCGCCGCGAATCCGCGAAGAGCAGCGGCTGGGTGGCCGGTTGCGCGGGCCGCGCCAGCACCAGCACGTTCGCCAGCCGGCCGGCCTGGGGAAGCAGTACCACCGCACTGGCCACCAGAAGGTGGAAGGACAGGATTTTGACCGGCACGTCGAACGTCATGTTGAGCAGGAAGATCTGCGTCGCCGAGGCCAGGCTCAGCAGCGCACCGAGCGTCGCGGTCCGTGGAATGAACAACAACAGACCCGCGGCGACCTCGACAGAGCCGAGCAGCATTTCGTAGACGGGCGAGCTACCGACTTGCAGCCACAGCACCGACAGTGGGCTGAAGTCACCGAAGGGTTGCAACAATGCCGACAGCGGCGGTTCGGGCATCTGCGTGGGGATGACCTTGGCCAGCCCGTAGAACAACATCTGACCGCCCAGGCAGAGCCTCAGGAAAACCAGGAACCAGCTGAACAAGCGGTGGTAGCTGTCGCGGTGTCGATCCAGGAGCGACCACAGCGCCGTGACCACGGCCGAGATGACGAGGAGGCAGAAGACCAACATCCACGTGGCGGGTTGGTCGCCGCTGCCCGAATCGGCATGCAATGACGTGTCGACGCCGAAAATCCATCGGCCGAGCGAACGGGTCGCCGGGTCCACCGCGATCATCTGCCACAGCACGGCGTAGTCGGGCAGAAGTCGGCCCAGCACCCCGGTGAACACGAACAAGATCTGCGGAAAGAGCAGGCAGAACAGCGTGAAATAGCAGAAGCAGAACCGGAACGCCACCCTGGTCACCGGGTGCCACGGTGTCGGCGAATGCGGTTTCGGTATCGCCTCGGGCCGGGCTTGTCCCACCGTCGCTGGCATCGTCATCCCTCCCGGCGCAAACGTGAGGCACGTCACGTTCCCGGCGGGCGCATGGGACGGTGCGCCGCGCTCCCGGTGCCCGCTGTGACACCTGCGACCCTACTCGACCCAGGCCGCGCCGCACGTCGGCGACCCGTTGGTTATGTTGGTGCACAACGCCTTTCGATGCCATCGAGCGTGGCCCGCGGATCCGCGTCGTGGGCTGTTCCCGGAGGGACGGAATGGAATCCCGTGGTGATCGGTTGAGCAGAGCGCGTGTTTCGCGTCCAACGCGCCGTCGATTGGACGAAAGAGCCTGCTGATGCCCGTAAACTGGTCCCTGCTAACCCACCGCGCCTCATGGAGCAGCCCTATCGTGACAGCCCAACCGATAGACCTCGAGAATTCACCACGCGAAGAGTGCGGCGTATTCGGGGTCTGGGCCCCAAGTGAAGAGGTCGCGAAGCTGACCTACTACGGCCTCTATGCGCTGCAACACCGCGGCCAGGAAGCCGCGGGTATCGCAGTCGCAGACGGCACCCAGGTGCTGGTCTTCAAGGACCTCGGGCTGGTCAGCCAGGTGTTCGACGAGCAGACCCTGGCCGCGATGCCGGGTCACGTCGCCATCGGGCACTGCCGGTACTCCACCACCGGCTCCACGACCTGGGAAAACGCACAACCGGTGTTCCGCAACACCGCGGCCGGGACGGGCGTCGCCCTCGGTCACAACGGCAACCTGGTCAACACCACCGAACTTGCCGCCCGGGCACGTGAGGCGGGCCTGATGGGCAACGGCGCGACGGTTGCGGCCACCACAGACTCCGACATCCTCGGTGCGCTGCTGGCGCACGGCGCGGCCGACTCCACCCTGGAACAGGCCGCGCTCGAACTGCTGCCCACCGTGCGCGGCGCGTTCTGCCTGACCTTCATGGACGAGAACACGCTGTATGCCGCACGTGACCCGCACGGCGTGCGCCCGCTGTCGCTCGGCCGGCTGGATCGCGGCTGGGTGGTCGCGTCGGAGACCGCCGCCCTCGACATCGTCGGTGCCTCATTTGTCCGTGATATCGAACCCGGCGAACTGCTCGCCATCGATGCCGACGGGGTCCGCTCGACGCGGTTCGCCAACCCCACACCCAAGGGCTGCGTATTCGAGTACGTGTACCTGGCCCGGCCCGACAGCACCCTGGTGGGACGGTCGGTGCACTCGACGCGCGTGGACATCGGGCGGCGGTTGGCCCGCGAGATGCCCATCGACGCCGACCTGGTGATCGGCGTCCCCGAATCCGGAACGCCCGCAGCGGTCGGCTACGCCCAGGAGTCCGGCATCCCGTTCGGCCAGGGCCTGATGAAGAACGCCTATGTGGGGCGGACCTTCATCCAGCCATCGCAGACCATCCGGCAGCTCGGCATCCGCCTCAAACTGAACCCGCTGCGCGAGATGATCCGCGGTAAGCGCCTGATCGTCGTCGACGACTCGATCGTCCGCGGCAACACCCAGCGTGCCCTGATTCGGATGTTGCGTGAGGCGGGCGCCCTTGAGGTGCACGTACGCATCGCGTCACCGCCGGTGAAGTGGCCGTGCTTCTACGGGATCGACTTCGCCTCACCCGCCGAACTCATCGCCAACGCGGCCAACGCGGACGGGTCTCAGGGTGAGCTGCTCGACGCCGTCCGTCACGCGATCGGCGCCGACACCCTGGGGTACATCTCGCTCGACGGGATGATCAGCGCCACCGAGCAGCCCGCATCACGGTTGTGCTGTGCATGTTTCGACGGCAACTACCCGATCGAACTGCCCAGTGAGAGTGCGCTCGGCAAGAACGTCATCGAGCACATGCTGGCCAGCGCCGCCCGCGCCGGTGGCGCGCCGGTCGGTGTGCAGTCCGACAACGACAACGTCTCCGCCCTGCGCCGCCCCTGATTCGTCGGCAGTCACGACTACTTCTTCAACAACCGCCGCAGCGGATGGCTGCGCGCCGGCCCCGCCCAGCCCGGGTCCAGTTCCGACAGTGCCTCGTCGCGACCCTCGGCGTCGTCCAGCGCCAGCTCGACCGCCTTCCGGTACCCCGTCAGCCCGCCCGCAGGGCGAGCGATGACGGCGTCGATGTCGTGCTCTTTGACCACCGCGTCGCAGTGCAACGATTCGACCAGCGGCCGGGCCAGGCCGGGTGGAATGGGGGTCACCAGCCCGACCCACCAGCTCGCGATCGTCGGGGTGAGGAACGGCAGCACGACGATCCGGCGTCGGTGCAGTCCGGCTGACTCCGCGTACACCTGCATCATGTCGCCGTACTCGAGCACGTCGGGTCCGCCGATATCCCATGCGCGCGACTCGGGCACATCGGCGTCGGCGGCGGCCGCCAGGTAGTACAACGCATCGCTGATGGCGATCGGCTGGATGGTGTTGTGCACCCATTTCGGGGTGGTCATGACGGGCAGCCGGTCAGTGAGATGGCGAATCATCTCGAATGACGCCGACCCCGAGCCCACCACGACGCCGGCCTGCAACACGATGGTCTCGACACCGGACTCCATCAGCACGTCGCCGACCGCGGTGCGTGACGCCAGATGCGGCGACAGTTCCACACCGGGCGGGTGCAGTCCGCTGAGGTACACGATGCGCGACACACCCGCGGTCCGGGCCGCGGCGGCGACGTTGTCCGCCGAACGGCGTTCGGCCTCGGCGAAGTCACGCTCGGTGCCCATCGAGTGCACCAGGTAATAGACGACGTCGACGTCCTGGAAGGCATCGACCAGTGAGGCCCGGTACCCGAGATCGCCGCGGACCACCTCGACCCGCCGCCGCCACGGCACATCGTCGAGTTTGTGCGGGCTGCGGGCCAGCGCGCGCACCTCCTGGCCGTTGTCGAGCAGACGCGGAATCAGGCGGCTTCCGATGTAACCGGTGGCGCCGGTGACCAGGCAGCGGGTCAGGGTAGGTCCTTTCTCGTCCCCGATCTGTGGGTGCGGTCGGATTTCCCCGGCCCGCCGCACCCGAAACCGGCCGTCAGGAGTAGCCGCAACCAGGATCGGCGGCGTCCTGGGCAAGCGGGGCGCCCGCCGGATCGATGTAGAGCACCTGCATGACCAGCGGTGTGTCGCCCAGATTGCGCCCGATGTGAACATGGTCCGGACCGGTGGCCTCGGTGATCGGGTCACCGGGCTGATAGATGCCGTCGAGCGTGCACTGCGCGGTGTCGTGGGTCAGCGTGCCCGCCTTGATGACGCCGAAAAGTCGCCCCTGATGCCAATGCCAACCCGTGGATCCGCCCGGCTGGATGGTGATCTCACGCATGATGTAGTCGACACCGTCGACGGTGGACTGCACCAACACCTCGGCGCTGACTCCGTCGGCGGGTGTGGCCGAGGCCGCCGCTGGGAATACCAGGCAGGTGGCGACCGTGACCCAGATCACCAGAATTCGAACGCCGATCATGGTCGGCAACAGTGCCACAGTCAGAGGCTGGGTGATGCGTGACATACAGCAAGTTCAGGCCCACGGTCGGATGCCGTCGTGGACACCGGCCCGGTAGATTGAGGCCCGATGACCGAGCGCGCTGAAGACACTGCCATCTCCTACGCGTCGGCGGGGGTTGATATCGAAGCGGGCGACCGCGCCGTCGAACTGTTCAAGCCACTGGCCGCCAAGGCCAGCAGGCCGGAAGTTCGGGGCGGGCTCGGCGGATTCGCCGGACTGTTCGCCTTGCGCAGCGGCTACCGCGAACCACTGCTGGCGGCGTCCACCGACGGGGTGGGCACCAAACTCGCGATCGCCCAGGCCATGGACAAGCACGACACCGTCGGCCTGGACCTGGTTGCGATGGTGGTCGACGACCTGGTGGTGTGCGGTGCCGAGCCGCTCTTCCTGCAGGACTACATCGCGGTCGGGCGCACGGTGCCCGAACGGGTCCAGGCGATCGTCGCTGGTATCGCCGAAGGCTGTGTGCAGGCCGGCTGCGCGCTGCTCGGCGGCGAGACCGCCGAGCACCCCGGGCTCATGGAACCCGATCACTACGATCTGTCGGCCACCGGTGTGGGCGTTGTCGAAGCAGATGATGTGCTCGGCCCAGACCGGGTACGCCCCGGTGACGTCATCATCGGTATGGGTTCATCAGGCCTGCACTCCAACGGATACTCGCTGGCCCGCAAGGTCCTGCTCGAGATCGACCGGATGGACCTGGCCGGCCACGTCGAGGAATTCGGCCGGTCGCTGGGCGAAGAACTCCTGGAGCCGACGCGCATCTACGCCAAGGACTGCCTGGCGCTGGCAGCCGAAACCCAGGTGCGGACGTTCTGCCATGTCACGGGCGGTGGACTGGCCGGCAACCTCGAGCGGGTCATGCCGCCGGGGCTGGTCGCGGAACTCGACCGCGGCACCTGGACCCCGGCGCCCCTCTTCGGAATGATCGCCCAGCGCGGCCGCATCGAGCGCGCCGAGATGGAGAAGACCTTCAACATGGGCGTCGGAATGGTCGCCGTGGTCGCGCCGGAGGACACCGACCGCGCCTTGGCGATCCTGACCGCTCGCCACCTCACCTGCTGGACGATGGGTACCGTCGCCAAAGGCAAGAAGGATGGTGCGCGCGCCGAATTGGTGGGGCGGCACCCGAGGTTCTGAGGACGTCAGAACGGAGCGCGTCAGCGCCGCCAGCTCTCCTCGTCCGCCCAGGAGTCGTCGGCGTCGTCGAAGCCATTCTGCTCGCTACTCGGCGACCCGGACAGCTCCTGCTGTAGCCGGTCGAAATCGGTCTGCGGAGAGCTGTACTTCAGCTCTCGAGCAACCTTGGTCTGCTTTGCCTTAGCCCGGCCGCGGCCCATGGGGGAACCCCCTCGCGCAATAACGGAGCGGCCCGAAATCAGGCGGCTCCGATCTGTGTGTGTTTAGTGTCCTGCGATTACTTTACCGTGCTCTGCCGCGTAGTGCTGGCAGGCCCACGGCGGTGAACGTCACACACTCACCGCGAGTGGCCCCGCAAGCGGTCAATTGCCACTCTCCCGGCCCCCGCGACGTCGGCCGCGGGCAGGGAATCGGCGTCGATGGCGGCCGTGACCTGCACTTCTCCGCCGGTGGTCAAATCCGCGTCCGCTGGTAGCGAACGCTTGACCAACGCCAGCGCGACCGGTCCCAGATCGACGTGATCGACGACGGTACCGAGACGCCCGACCGCCCGACCGCCCGCGAGCACAGGATCTGCCGTTGACGGCCGCTCGGCGGCGCCGTCGAGGTGCAGCAGCGCCAGCATCCGTGGCGGTTTGCCGAGGTTGTGCACCCGGGCAACGGTCTCCTGACCGCGGTAGCAGCCCTTGTCCAGGTGGACGGCGCCGTCGCCAGGGCCGCCGATCCAGCCGACCTCGTGCGGGATGGTGCGTTCGTCGGTGTCGACGCCAAGCCGGGGGCGAAGTGCCGCAACCCGGTGCGCCTCGTAGGCCCACACCCCGGCCGGACGCACCCCGGCGTCGTGCAGGCGGGCCAGCAGGCCCGGTGCATCGGCGCGCGGCACCAGCACGTCGAGTTCGATCGGGCCGCCGTCCACGCTGGGCATGCGGCGCACGAAACCGCCACCCGGGCGCGGCGCCGCCATCATTTGGCCGGGCAACTCCGTGACGCCGAGGGCGTCACGGACAGCCGCATCGTCGAGCTTGGGGCCGATCAGCGACAGGACCGCGAGGTCGGACTTTTCGGGTTTGGCGTCGGCCCAGAACACCATCTTGGTGAGGAACGTCAGCAGCGGCTCCCCGCGCCACGGTTCAGTGTCCAGGTAAGTCACGCCGTCGAGGTCCGTCTGGATCCAGTGATCCTCGACGCGACCCTGTCCGTCGAGGCTCAGATTCTGGGTGCTGGCACCGTCGGGCAGTGCGGCGACGTGCTGACTGGAGATGGTGTGCAACCAGCTCTGGCGCTCACCTCCGCTGATGGTGAGCACGCCGCGATGCGAACGGTCGACAACCACGGCGTCCTGCGCTGCGGACCGTTGCTCTCCGAAGGGGTCGCCGTAATGCCAGACGGCACCGGCGTCTGGCCCGGACTCAGGGGCGGGAACAGCTGACACAGGTCAACTCTACGGACCCGTGACGGCGCCGTGTGGCCGCGATCTACGCTAAGTGGCCATGGCGGTGGTGGTGACGCTCGACGGCGGACTGCAGGACGCGGGTACGCCGCTGCTCTACGCCGACGACCTGGCCGCGGTGCGCGGTGACGGGATCTTCGAGACCCTGCTGGTGCGCGACGGCGGTACGTGTCTCACCGAGGCCCACCTGGCGCGGCTGAGGCACTCGGCGAAACTGATGGACCTACCCGAACCCGACCTGCCGTCATGGCGCACCGCGATCGCTACGGCCGTCGGCCAGTGGGTCTCGGAGACCTCTGTGGAGGGCGCGCTGCGCCTGGTGTACAGCCGGGGGCGGGAGAGCGGATCCCCGCCCACGGCCTATGTCACGGTGAGCCCGCTGGCCGGCCGGGTGGCCGTGGCGCGGCGCGACGGCGTGTCCGCCCTGTCATTGGAGCGGGGTCTTGCCTCCGCCGGTATCGACGCGATGCCGTGGCTGCTGGCCGGTGCGAAGACGCTGTCGTATGCGGTGAACATGGCCGCACTGCGGCATGCCGCCCAGACCGGCGCCGACGATGTGGTGTTCGTCAGCACTGACGGGTTCATCCTCGAGGGCCCCCGATCGACGGTCGTGATCGCCACTGCGGCCGAGGACGGCGGGGTGTGCCTGCTGACGCCGCCACCGTGGTATCCGATCCTGCGTGGCACCACCCAGCAGGCGCTGTTCGACGTGGCCAGAGGTAAGGGTTACGACTGCGACTACCGGGCGCTTCGACCAACGGATCTGATTGCTGCCCAAGGGGTTTGGCTGATCTCTGCGATCACTCTCGCGGCCCGGGTACACACCCTGGATGGCGTGCCCCTGCGCCCTGCGCCCATCGCCGCAGAGTTCGCGGAACTAGTTGACCTGGCGATACTGAGCGATCGCTGACAACGAAAATCGGTTGTCGGGTCGCGCTCACGCGAGTACGGTCGGCCGTACACAAGGAAGGAGGTGGTCCGACAAATTGATTGACTTATGGACATGTGAGGTGGCTGCTAGCTAGCAGCACCAGGCTGAGGAATCACCTGCGTAGCGCTGGCGAATTCCAAGCAGCCACCCGGCCCCCGAGCCTCCCGGTTTGTCCAACCAGGAACTATGGCTCGGGGGCCGCTCCATGTCTTGGGCCGGAATTTCAGCCCGCGCCGTCGAGCATGTCCGATGCGGTCAGTGCTGCGGCTGGGCGGGCGCCAACGACGCACACGCCTGCATCGCCTTGTCCCAGGTGTCCTGGTCCACACCAGGTGGCGACGGTGGACGCCGGCCGTCGCCGGAAGTGCCCGACGGCGGCGGGCCGGCCGGAGGCTCGCCGGCGGGTGGACCGCCATCAGCGCCCGGGCCGCCGGGCCCACCCTGGGGCGGTGCGGGCACACCGTTGTCTGTCATGCACTGGTTGAACGCCTCATGCGCGTCAGCGGCCGAGGAACTCGACGCCGCCGATGTCGGTGCGGACCGGGTCTCAGAAGTGTCGGCCGAGCAGGCGACCACTCCACTGATCAGCGCCGCCGCAGCGGTCGAAGCAAGGGTCCAACGGATGATGGTCGAGGGCACGGACGACTCCTGTTGTCGGGGGTGTGTTTTCACGTCGTAGCCGACGGTAGAAACGCCCGATGAGCGCCCGATGTCCATGACTTAGGGGTGTGCTGTGCGCCCGGTGTCAGGGCGCTGCGGGGCCCGGTGCCAACGAGGAGCAGGACCGCATCGCCTCATCCCAGGTCTTCTGGTCGACACCCGCAGGCGGCCCGGCGGGCGAGACCGCCGTCTCGGTCACGCCGTGCTCGCTGAGGCAATGGGCCAGGCCGCCGTGCTCGGTCGTGGTGGAACTCGGTGTCGGCTCCGACGCGTCAGAACCGCAGCCGGCCGTCAAGGCTGCGCAGGCGATGACGGGCAGCAGGAAGCGATGTGCGCGCAAGGGTTCTCCGTGAGAATCAGCCGACGAACCGGGACAACCGGGCGGACAGGTGGGGCACGAGTCCGCCGTCGGCGTCGACGCGTTCTTCGACGTAGGCGAGATCGCCGCCCTCGACGATGCCGTAGAGGCGTTTTGCCCCGCCGACGAGCATGCCCGACTTGCTGCGGGCCAGGGCGTCGGTGACCAACTCCCAGGAGGACTGGTTGAGCGGGCGGCCGTAGAACAATTCGACGTAGCCGGCGGAATGGGCGAGGAGCAGCTCGATCGCCTGTGATTCGCCGGCGTCATTCGGGTCGTTGACGAAACGCCAGAAACCCGTCTCGCGCAGACTGTTCGACTCGAACCCGCCGTCCTCGTCGAGACGCCACGAACGGGCTTCCCAGTTGAGGTAGTCGCCGCCGTCGTGCGACACGATGATCTGTTGGCCGAATCGGTAGTCGCCGTCGGTGCCGCGGCCTTCGCCTTCGCCGCGCCAGACGCCGACCAGCGGGAGCAGCGCCAGCAGGCCGTCGTGCAGGTTGGCGCCCTCGCGCAGATTCGCGGTGTCGGCCGGGGAGGGCAGATCGTCGAAGGCGGGAATGTTGCGGGCCGCGGTGGCCTTGGCGCGCTCGGCTGCCGCCGCTACCGCCCGGTCACCCGACCCCGCTGTCCCGGGGTCTTCGTCAGTCACGACTCGTCGGTGACGAGTCGGTACAGCGCATACAGCGCGAACCAGGTGATGACCACGGTGCAAACGACCAGAAGGATCTCGTAAAACAACACCACGGGTTGAAGTCTAGTTCGTCTCGGCGTCGCTGATCACCCAGAACCCCGCTGCGAGCGTGCGTGAAATCTCACTTTTTACGGCGTGCAGCCGAGCTGGCACGCACGCTCGCGCGGAACTGCTAAGCGCGGTTGGATTGCCTGATTCCTTGCCCCTCGTTCCTCGGGGCTTCGTCGTCAGGCGCGGTTGGATTGCCTGACTCCTCGCCCCTCGTTCCTCGGGCTTCGTCGTCAGGCGCGGGTTGGATTGCCTGACTCCTCGCCCCTCGTTCCTCGGGGCTTCGTCGTCAGGCGACCTTGATGTCGACTTCGTGGATGCCGGCGCCCGACGGCGCGACGACGGCGTCGCCGTTGCCGACCTTCGACAGCGCACGCACGCGCCACGTGCCGGGGGCGGCGAAGAACCGGAAGTCACCGGTGGCCGAGGCGACGACCTCAGCGGTGAACTCGTCGGAGCTGTCGAGCAGACGCACGAACGCGCCGCCGACGGTCTGGCCCGCGTCGTCGACCACACGGCCGGTGATCACGGTTTCCTTCTCCAGGTCGACGCCCGCCGGCACAGCCTGTCCTTGCTTCGGTGCTGAGCACATAATCAACTTCCCAACTCGATCGGGGCGCCCACGAGGGAGCCGTATTCCGTCCAACTGCCGTCGTAGTTCTTGACGTTCTTGTGCCCGAGCAGCTCCTGCAGCACGAACCAGGTGTGCGACGAGCGCTCACCGATCCGGCAGTAGGCGATGGTCTCCTTCTCGCCGTCGAGCCCGGCCTCGGCGTAGAGCTTGGCCAAGTCGTCGTCGGACTTGAACGTGCCGTCCTCGTTGGCGGCCTTGCTCCACGGGACGTTGATGGCGCCGGGGATGTGCCCGGGGCGCTGGCTCTGCTCCTGCGGCAGGTGTGCGGGCGCGAGGATCTTGCCTGAGAACTCGTCGGGGGAGCGGACGTCGACCAGGTTCTTGGCGCCGATCGCGGCGATCACCTCATCGCGGAAAGCCCGGATGGTGTTGTCGGGATCCTTGGCGCTGTAGCTGGTCTGCGAACGCTCGACCGTGTCGGTGGAGAGCGGACGACCGTCGAGCTCCCACTTCTTGCGGCCACCGTCGAGAAGCTTGACGTTGTCGTGTCCGTAGAGCTTGAAGTACCAGTAGGCGTACGCGGCGAACCAGTTGTTGTTGCCGCCGTAGAGGATCACGGCGTCGTCGTTGGCGATGCCGCGCTCGGAGAGCAGTTTCGAGAACTGTTGGGCGTCAACGAAATCGCGCTTGACCTGATCCTGCAGATCGGTCCTCCAGTCGAGCCGGATGGCGCCGGGGATGTGGCCGGTGTCGTAGGCGCTGGTGTCCTCGTCGACCTCGACGAAAACGGTGTTCGGCGCATCGAGATTGCTCTCGGCCCAGTCAACGGAGACCAGGACGTCGGAGCGTGCCATGTAGCGGGTCCTTTCGAGTGTGCGGATTCAGGCGGCGGTACGGGACGGTGTGCGACGCAGGCGTGCGACGAACGGGTACAGCTGGCAGCCCAGGCAGATGCCGAAGGCAGCGTTGAGGAATGCCGCGAACAAGGCGAACGCTGTCGCGACGACGCCGAGCAGTGGTACCCCGGCTGAGAAGGCGGCGGTGGCCACCACGGCGAAGACGAAGCCCACCAGCTGCGCGAACTTCAGGGGCGGCACCGGTTCGCGTTCACTGACCGGGGCCAGCCGCGGCGCCACCAAGGCGGCGAAGATGCGGCCGTACGGGTGTGCACGGGGCCCGCGCCACGCCCCGATGGCGAACACCAGGGACTGCAGGCCCAGCAGCACTGCGGCCGCGGTGGGGCGCAGCGCCGAGATCACCAGGGCGGCGATCAAGACAACCGTCGTCACCCAGGCGACAAAGCGCGGTCCACGAACGTCAACCTGTCCGGGACTGTGACCATCTGTCATGAGAAATGCTCCTGTTGCGTCGTTTGGCTGGGCATGGGCAGACCCGCACGGGGGCTGCTCCGAGAGCGGCGCGCAAGAAGAGCGCGGCTACTCAGCAGCTACGACAACAACAGCAACAACCCGCAACGCGGCACAGATCCACTGCGCGGCGCTTCGTGAGCACAAGCTCGAGGCGGGCTGACACGTGGCTCATCCTACCCAATGACACCCTGCTCAAGCCAATAGCGGTTCGAGGGCGGACCGCAGGTCACCGGCCTTGGGGACCCCCGCTGTCCGGTAGCGCTGCCTGCCTTCGGCGTCGAATACGAACGTCGTCGGCAGCGACAACACCGAAAGCCTGCGTGCCGCCGCGGGATTAGCGTCCATGTCGATCTCGACGTGGGCCACGTCACCGAGCTCGGCGCACACCTGGTCGACCACCCGGCGCACCCCCTTGCACGGCCCGCACCACACCGCGCTGAAGTGCACGACGGTGGGCCCGGTCCGCGACAGTCCGAGATCCGAGGTGTCGACGTCGTCGACATGGGCGGTGTCCCTGATGCGCCCCGAGCGCGACGTCAGGAACCACCCGACGAGGGAGCCGACCGCTAGTACCGCGACGATGACGCCGACGATCACCCCCAACGAAGGACTCATGACTGTCTGAACTCCGTCAGGTCGACGGTTAGTCCCTCGGTGATGCCTTCGATGATGACGTCCGAGCCGCGCGCCCCCTGGCTGGTGGGCGCCAACCCGAACGGCAGCCGCTGATCGGGCAGTTCGGCGCGGAATGCGTTGAGCACCGCGTCGCGCTTGTCGTCGGGTACCTCCTGGTCGGCGGTGTTGGGGCCGGTCAGCACCCCGGTCGGCGTCATCACCAGCGTGGTGTGGTCGGGTCCGGCCGTCGTCAGGTCTACCGACACACTGACGCGCTCGTGGAAGCCCGCCGCGGTGGGAGTGCCCGTGAACACCAGGCCATGGCTGTCGGAGATGCCCGACTCGGTGGTGCCGCCGGTGGCGTCGTTGGTCTCGCGGGACGGCGCCTCCACGATGAGGTCCTTCATGTTCATGAAGGCGCCCAGATGCGACGAGTCGATGATGATCCGGCTCTCCAGTTTGCCGAGCGGCAGTACGGCGTCGGGCCCGATCAGCCATGACGTGTGGGTCAGGTCGATATCGTGCATGGTCGCCTCCAGCGACGCCTCGCCGACGTGCGGCTGCTCGACGCCGGTGGCCTTGATCTCCAGCTCTCTGTAGTGGTGCCGCATGGCCTGGGGGATGAACGGAAAGCCCAGGATCGCCACGGACGGATCCCAGTGCAGGTCGTTGGCGGTGCGCACCGCACGTGACAGCCGGTACTCGGCGACTATGGCGGTGCCGAAATCGACGCCCACCGCACCGAGCAGCACGGTCAGCACCGCGACGCCGGTCCCGATCAGCAATTTGCGCACGCCGACATTGTGGCCCACGGTTAACGCCGGGTAGCCCGCCTGAGGGGGTAAAGCGGCTCTGCGATCGCTCCGGGCGGCTGAATCGCAGGTTGCAGGCTATCGTTAGATGACCTTGGTCGGTAACGGCGATGTGTCGGCCATGAATCGTGGAGATATCTCCCGTTCGTTGGAGGCCCAGTTGGATCTGTTGTTACTGACCGTCGACCCTCACCCCGAGTCGGTCCTGCCGTCCTTGTCGTTGCTGGCGCATAACGTGCGCTCGGCGCCGACCGAGGTCTCCTCGTTGTTGGAGGCAGGCACTGCCGATGTGGCGATCGTCGACGCTCGTACCGATCTGGCCGCCGCGCGCGGGTTGTGTCGGCTGTTGGGCACCACCGGGACCTCCGTACCCGTCGTTGCGGTGGTCAACGAGGGTGGCCTGGTGGCCGTCAATGTCGAATGGGGCCTCGACGAGATCCTGCTGCCCGGCACCGGGCCCGCCGAGATCGATGCCCGCCTGCGGCTGCTGGTGGGGCGTCGCGGCGGAGCCGCCAGCCAGGAGAGCGCCGGCAAGGTCAACCTCGGCGAACTCGTGATCGACGAAGGCACCTACACCGCCCGGCTGCGGGGCAAGCCGCTCGACCTCACCTACAAGGAGTTCGAACTCCTCAAGTACCTGGCTCAGCATGCCGGCCGTGTCTTCACTCGCGCGCAGCTCTTACAGGAGGTGTGGGGCTACGACTTCTTCGGTGGCACCCGGACAGTGGACGTCCACGTCCGCCGGCTGCGCGCCAAGCTGGGGCCCGAATACGAATCGTTGATCGGCACGGTCCGCAACGTCGGGTACAAGGCGGTCCGCCCGGCCCGCGGCCGGGCGCCTGTGGTGGAGTCGGAATTCGACGATGTCGACGTCGGTGACGATGATCCCGACGGCGACGTGGCCGGGGGATTCGACGCCGCCGGTGACGTGTTGGCGGACCGTATGCGCAGCCAGTGATCACGGTTGAACAGCGCGCCGACGTCTCGGCCGCCGAACGAGCTTCGATACTCGAGCTGATAAGTGCGGCAACCGATTTCGATGGTGTGGCACCCGTCGGCGAGCAGGTCCTGCGTGAACTCGCGGCGAGCCGGACCGTGCACCTGCTGGCCACCGACGACGGCCCCGGCGACCTTGTCGGCTATCTGAATCTGACCCCGGAGATGGCCGAACTCGTGGTGCGGCCTGATGCGCGCCGCCGTGGCGCGGGTACCGCACTGATCCGGGCTGCACTGCAACGATCGGGCGCCACGAATTCGTTCTGGGCGCACGGCACACTGGCGGCTGCGCAAGCGACCGCCGCGTCGTTGTCGCTGCATCCGGTGCGCGAGCTGATGCAGATGCGGCGTTCGTTACGCGACCTGCCCGCGTCGGCGGCTGTCGACCCCGCGGTCCGAATCCGCACCTACGCCGGCCCCGCTGACGACGACGAACTGCTGCGCGTCAACAACGCGGCCTTCTCATGGCATCCGGAACAGGGCGGCTGGACCGCCGACGACATCGCCGAGCGGCGGGCCGAGCCATGGTTCGACCCCGCGGGGCTGTTCCTGGCGTACGACTCCGACACCGGCCGTCTCCTCGGCTTCCACTGGACCAAAGAGCACGGTGACCAGCCCGGGCTCGGTGAGGTCTACGTCGTCGGCGTCGACCCGGCCGCACAGGGGCGTGGCCTGGGGCGGGCGCTGACGTTGCTCGGGCTCGAGCACCTGGCGCAGAGCTTGGGGTCAGCCGATGAACCGATGGTGATGCTCTACGTCGAATCGGACAACACCGCCGCCGTGCGCACCTACGAGCGGCTGGGTTTCGCGGTTGCCAGTATCGACACCGCCTACGCTGTGGCGAACACCACGGACTGACACTTCACAGCTGGGCGCAACCCGCAGTTCACGTACCTGTTCACCTCAGGTTCACCTTCCATGAGGCTGCTGGCCATCACCGCCGCATAACTTCCCCGGGTGAAGGCACTGGTCAGGGAATAGCCAGGGCAACGCACCAGAAAGTGGGATAGGTGAAGCGCAATTCGTTTGGCAGGTCAGTGCTCATGGCCGTGTCGGCCACGGCGGTCGCCGGGATGGCATTGACGGCGTGTGGCAGCGACAACAACGCAGGTACCTCCAGCTCTTCGGCTGCCTCGGGTTCTGAATCGGGTTCGGCTTCGGCATCGGGTGCGGCCGCCGACTGCGGCGGCAAGAACAGCCTGACCGCCGAGGGATCGACCGCGCAGCAGAACGCCGTCGCGCTGTTCAACCAGGTATGGGGCCAGGCGTGCCCTGGCAAGAACCTGTCGTACAACCCGACCGGATCCGGCGCGGGCCGTGAGCAATTCATCGCCAAGACCGTCGACTTCGCCGGCTCCGACTCGGCGCTGTCCAAGGAGCAGATCGATCAGGCCGCAGCTCGCTGCGGCGGCAACCCGGCATGGAACCTGCCGCTGGTCTTCGGCCCCATCGCGATGGCCTACAACATCGACGGCGTCGACAAGCTCGTCGTCAACGGCGACGTGCTGGCCAAGATCTTCCAGGGCCAGATCACCAACTGGAACGACCCGGCCATCGCCGCTCTGAACAGCGGAACCACTCTCCCGGACAGCAAGATCACGCCGATCTTCCGCTCGGACTCGTCGGGCACCACCGACAACTTCCAGAAGTACCTGGGGGCGGCCGCGCCGGACTCCTGGACCAAGGAAGCCGGCAGCGAGTTCCAGGGTGGCGCAGGTGAGGGCGCCCAGAAGTCGGCGGGCGTCGTGCAGGCCGTGCAGGCCACCCCGGGCGCCATCGGCTACGTCGAGAAGGGCTTCGCCACCCAGGCCGGGCTGAAGATGGCCCAGATCGACAGCGGCGCGGGCGCAGTCGAGCTGACCGACGAGGCCGCAGGCAAGGCCATCGACGCGGCGAAGTTCGCCGCCGAGGGCAACGACCTGGCGCTCGATCTGAACTCGCTGTACGGCACCAAGGAAGCCGGCGCCTACCCATTGGTGCTGGCCACCTACGAGATCGTCTGCTCGAAGGGTTACGACGCCGACACTGCTGCCGCGGTGAAGTCGTTCCTCACAGTTTCGGCAGACCAGGGTCAGGCCGGGCTCTCCAGTGCCGGCTACATCCCGCTGCCCGACGCCTTCAAAGAGCGTCTGCAGACGTCCATCGACGCCATCTCCTAGTTGCCCTGCGAACCGGCACGAATACGGTGAGGATGAATGACCAGATCCACTAGCGACGGGATCAGCGATGGTGCTTCCGTGACAACTCCCAACCCAGCCGACAAGGGGTCGGGAGAGGTCATCGCGTCACCTTTCCCCGAACCTGATCCCATCTCGACGAATCCGTCCAAGGGCGCCAAAGTCCGCGCAGGTGATCGCATCTTCCGCTTCCTGGCGGAAGGTTCGGGCGTCCTGATCGTCGTTCTGATCGCTGCCATCGGGTTGTTCCTGCTGTGGCGCGCCGTCCCGGCGTTGGCGCGCAACGAGGCGAATTTCTTCCTCTACGGCGGGAACTGGGTCACCACCGACACGTCGGCGATGCAGTTCGGCATCCTCGACCTGCTCCAGGTGACGGTCTTCGTGTCGTTTTTCGCACTGGTGTTGGCGATGCCCGTGGCACTGGGCATCGCGATCTTCTTGACGCAGTACGCGCCGCGGCGGGTGGCAGGTCCACTGGGTTACATGGTGGACCTGCTGGCCGCGGTGCCGTCGATCATCTACGGCGTCTGGGGCCTGTATGTGCTGGCACCGGTGCTGCGCCCCTTCGCCATGTGGCTCAACGAGAACCTGGGCTGGCTCTTCCTGTTCGCCACCGGCAACGCCTCGGTGGCCGGCGGCGGCACCATCTTCACCGCGGGCATCGTGCTCGCGGTGATGATCCTGCCGATCATCACCGCGGTGACCCGCGAGGTGTTCGTGCAGACGCCGCGTGGTCAGATCGAGGCCGCCCTGGCCCTCGGCGCCACGCGCTGGGAAGTGGTCCGCACCACGGTGCTGCCGTTCGGGTTGTCCGGCTACATCAGTGGCGCGATGCTCGGCCTGGGCCGCGCGCTCGGTGAGACCATCGCGCTGCTGATCATCTTGCGGGGCACCCAGACGGCCTTCGGGTGGTCGCTCTTCGATGCGGGATACACGTTTGCGAGCAAGATCGCCGCCGCCGCATCGGAGTTCAACGACCAGTACAAGGCGGGCGCCTACATCGCCGCCGGCCTGGTGCTGTTCATCCTGACGTTCGTGGTCAACTCGCTGGCGCGCGCCGCGGTGGCCGGAAAGGGGCGGTCATGACGTCGACATTGGACCGGCCGCTGAAGTCTCCGACCTTCCAAGGCGTCAGCGCGCGGCGGAAGTTCACCAACAATCTGGCTACGGTGCTGGTATCGGCGTCGGTGCTCGTCGCGGTGGTGCCTCTGGTGTGGGTGCTGTACTCGACGATCTCCAAAGGCATCGGTGCCATCTCTTCGAGCACGTGGTGGCTTCACTCGCAGGCCGGTATGACGGCCTTCGCCCCCGGCGGCGGCGCCTATCACGCCATCGTCGGCACGTTGCTGCAAGGCCTGGTGTGCTCGATCATCTCGATCCCGATCGGTGTGTTCGTCGGCATCTACCTGGTGGAGTACGGCGGGGGCACCCGGTTGGGCAAGGTCACCACCTTCATGGTCGACATCCTCACCGGTGTTCCGTCGATCGTGGCGGCCCTGTTCATCTATGCCCTGTGGGTGGCCACCTTCGGTTTCCCGCGTTCGGGTTTCGCGGTGTCGCTGGCCCTGGTGCTGCTGATGATCCCCGTCATCGTGCGTTCGACGGAGGAGATGCTGCGCATCGTGCCGATGGATCTGCGCGAGGCGAGTTATGCGCTGGGTGTGCCGAAGTGGAAAACCATTGCGGCGATCGTGATTCCGACCGCGTTGTCGGGCATCGTCACCGGCGTCATGCTGGCACTGGCCCGCGTGATGGGTGAGACCGCGCCCCTGCTGATCCTGGTGGGCTACGCACAGGCCATCAACTTCGACATGTTCGGCGGTTTCCAGGGCTCGCTGCCCGGCATGATGTACGACCAGATCTCGGCCGGCGCCGGCGCGAATCCCGTTCCCACCGACCGGCTCTGGGGTGCAGCGCTGACGCTCATCATCCTGGTCGCGGTCCTCAACATCGCGGCCCGGTTTGTCGCGAAATTCTTCGCACCCAAGAAGGTTTAGGAGTCACCATGGCCAAACGGCTTGACCTCAAAGACGTCAACATCTACTACGGTTCGTTCCACGCGGTCGCCGACGTGTCATTGTCGGTGCCACCGCGCAGCGTCACCGCCTTCATCGGCCCGTCGGGCTGCGGTAAGTCGACGGTGCTGCGCACGCTCAACCGGATGCACGAGGTGATCCCGGGCGCGCGTGTCGAGGGCTCCGTGCTGCTCGACGGTGACGACATCTACGGCTCGGGTGTGGATCCGGTGGGTGTGCGCAAGACCATCGGCATGGTGTTCCAGCGTCCGAACCCGTTCCCCACCATGTCGATTCGCGACAACGTGGTGGCCGGCCTGAAACTGCAGGGTGTCCGCAGCAAGAAGACACTCGACGAGACCGCCGAGCGGTCGCTCAAGGGCGCCAACCTGTGGAACGAGGTCAAGGACCGGCTGGACAAGCCCGGCGGTGGACTGTCCGGCGGTCAGCAGCAGCGCCTATGCATCGCACGAGCCATCGCCGTGCAACCCGACGTGCTGCTGATGGATGAGCCGTGCTCGGCCCTGGACCCCATCTCGACGCTGGCCATCGAGGACCTGATCTCGGAACTCAAGCAGGACTTCACCATCGTCATCGTCACGCACAACATGCAGCAGGCGGCGCGCGTCAGCGATCAGACGGCGTTCTTCAATCTGGAGGCCACCGGTAAGCCGGGCCAGCTCGTCGAGATCGATGTCACCGAGAAGATCTTCTCGAACCCCAGCCAGAAGGCCACCGAGGACTACATCTCGGGTCGATTCGGCTGATCTCCGCAGTCACCGCAAACGAATGAGGCCCCCGTCACCGGGGGCCTCATTTATTTGCTGGGTGGCGGATTACCTGGCGGTGTAGAGGTCGTCGCCGGTCGGGTACTCACCGGTGACCTGGAAGATCACGCGGCGGGCGACCTCGACGGCGTGATCGGCGAAGCGCTCGTAGTATCGGCCCAGCAGGGTGACGTCGACGGCCGCGGCGACGCCGTGCTTCCATTCCCGATCCATCAGCACCGAGAACAGATGCCGGTGCAGGTCGTCCATCGCGTCGTCTTCCTCGCGGATGCGAGCGGCCTTCTCAGGGTCGCGGGACAGCAGCACATCCTGCGCGCTGTTGCCCAGTTCGACTGCGACACGGCCCATTTCGGCGAAGTAGCCGTTGACTTCCTCGGGCAGGGCGTGCATCGGGTGGCGCCGGCGGGCGATCTTGGCGACGTGCAGCGCCAGGGCGCCCATGCGATCGATGTCGGCGACGATCTGGATCGAGGTGACGATGGCCCTCAGGTCGCCGGCCACCGGCGCCTGAAGTGCCAACAGCACGAAGGCATTCTCTTCAGCCCGGGCGCTGAGCGCGGTGATCTGTTCGTGGTCGGTGATGACTTGTTCGGCGAGCACCAGATCGGCTTGCAGCAGAGCCTGAGTGGCCCGTTCCATGGCCTTGCCGGACAGTCCGCACATCTCACCGAGTTGCGCGGTGAGAGAGTCGAGTTGCTCGTGATAAGCGGTGCGCATACGTCAAAGCCTACGGTGCAAAGGCTGTGAACGGCATGACGTGGCGGGTGAACGGCCGATGAATGGCGGGCAGCTATTCGCAGGTGGTGTCGGCGCCGTTGGTGACGGTCAGGTCCTCGGGCAGATGTGTCGGTGCGCTACTGCTGGATCCGTGCGTCACATTGATCGTGACGGCTGAACCGCTCGGCGGGGGAGCGGTCACGGAGGCGAAATCGGAGCCGAGTACCACGTGCACGTCCTGCCCCAGGCCCGCCACCCGCTCGATCTGGGATGTGCCCATCGCGGCGGCCACGGTGGCAGCGGCCTGCTCGTTGCCCGGTGAGTACATCACCGCGGTCGAGGTCAGCGCCGTCGGGTAGTCGTCGGGGGAGTCGACGACGAAACCGTGTTGCTGCAACTCATCGCTGGCGGACGAGCCGAGGCCGGTCTGTCCGGTCGAGTTCGACACGTGGACGGTGACCTGCTGCGGGTCGGTGATCACCGCGTCGACCGTTTCCGTTGTGGGAGTTGGCTCTTGGGTTTCCGGTGCGGCCGCAGAAGTGGTACCCGCCGGATCCTCCGGGCTTTCCGACGTCGAAGTGACCGGCGTGGTGGTGGCGTTCTGGTCGTTCTCACCGGGCAGCGGATCGTCGTTGATGATCGAGTCGAACAACGCGCGGATGTCGTCGGTGCGGGGCTGCTCGTTGCCGTACTCGTCAGCCCAGCCGGTGGTGGGCACGGTGACAAAGGTGATCCGCCCCGCGGACACCCCCTGCAGCGACTGACCGAGGTCCACCAGGTCCTTGGTGGTCACATTGTCCACCGAGCTGTCGTTGATGAACATGTTGACGACGTTGTTGAGCTTGCTCAGCGAGAAGAAGGTGTCCCTCGAGATCAGCGAGCGGAGCAACGAGGACAGGAACAGCTGCTGGCGTTTGATCCGCCCGTAGTCCCCGTTGACCTCGGTGGTGACCTGCCGGGCCCGCACGTAGTTCAGCGCGGTCGCACCGTCGACGGTCTGGCGGCCGGCGTTGGCCAGCACCGTGCCCAACTCGTAGTCCTCCAGCGGGGTGGTGCTGCAGACTTCGACGCCGCCGAGCGCGTCGACCATCTTCGCGAAGCCGGCGAAATCCACCGCCATGAAGCGGTTGATCGACAGACCCGACATCTTCTGAATGACCTTGACCAGGCATTTCGGGCCGCCGAACGAGTAGGCCGAATTGAGCTTGGTTTCGGTGTACACCTCTTCGGGCCCGTAGGTGCCGGTCTCTTCGTCGTACACCGGGCCGTACTTACCCGTCGACGCGTCCCAGGCCTCGCACTGCATCGGCGAGATGGCCAGGTCGCGGGGGAAGGACACCGCGACGACGCGCTTCCGGTTGGCCGGGATGTTGACCAGGATCACGCTGTCGGAGCGGGCGCCGCCGGCGTCCTCGGTGTTGCCGGCGCCCATGTCGCTGTTGGCGCCGTAGCGGCTGTCGACGCCGACGATCAGGAAGTTCTCGTCACCGAACTGGGCGTTGGGGTCGACGATGTCGCGCGAGTTGGGGTCGAGGGCGGCCACGGTGTTGAGTCGGCTGTTCTTGGACGCCGTCCACTGGTAGGCGCCACCGGTGAGTACCAGCGCCAGGACTGCGAACAGCGCTGCCACCGAGCGACCCGCCAGCAGTACCGACCTCTTACGGAGCTTGGGTACCGGGGCCAGGACGGTGGTCTCCGTCATGTCCGACCGCACCGGGGTGGCGAGCCGGGCGGGAGGCACGCCGTCGGCCTCAGGAACCGCGGAGCGCGCGGGTGGCCTGCGTCGTGCCGTAGCCGGCAGGTCGGGAACCTCGGCCGCGTAGGCCGATGGCGTCGGGATGGTCGGTGGATCCGATTCGATGTCGTTGGGGCCGCTGGCGGGCCAGTCCTCGATCAGGACGTCCTGCGTGTCCCGCGGCTCCGGCGTTGGTGCTGCGGCGGGCTCCTCGGGCTCCTGCGCCTTCTGCAATGCCTCGGGCACGTCGCCGGTGACCTTGGCGAACAGGTCGGCGACGGTGATGCCGTCAGTGTGGTTGCCGGTGCCGGGCTGCGCCTGGCGGCGCTGTTTCGGGCGCCGTTCGGAATCAGATGCCCGCTCCCACGGCGCGGCGCCTGGCCCTGGGCGGGGATTTCGGGTAAGCCACTGGTTGTCACCGTCAGGGTCAGGCACGCGGTGCTGGCCAGGAGTGGCGTTGTCGCCGTCACTCATGTCCGTATCCGGCCTCCGACTCTGAACGAGATCTTTGTGCGCTTTTCAGCGCTGCGGGCGGACGTCGACGCTGACGACCTTGGGCGTGTATGTGCATATGTCTTTAGCAGCCCAGACCCTCGGTCCGCTACCCAAGCAGGCTGGAACAGGAACACAATCGTACTGAGACAACCTGAGAGCGACAGTGTCGAGACGATCTCGATTCAGCCACCAGAATGCATAGCGTCGGCCCCGGCCGGCACCGTGCAGTCGTCTGGATCATCGAGCCAGCCCTCGGGAAGCGACACCGAACCGGGGGAGCCCTGGCGGCCGCGCGGGCCGTTGGCCGCGGGTGGGAAGGGAACGTCGGCGTCCAGGCCTGCGAGCAGTGCATCCAACTCGCCGAGCGTCTTGACCAGCGCCAATGCGCGGCGCAGGTCCGAGCCGACGGGGAATCCGTGTAGGTACCACGCGATGTGCTTACGCATGTCCCGCATGCCCTTGTCCTCACCGAAATGCGCGGACAGCAGCTCACCGTGCCTGCGGATGATGTCGGCGACTTCGCCGAGGTTCGGCGGGGTGGGGGCCTGCGCTCCCGTGAACGCTGCCGACAGCTCGGCGAACAGCCACGGTCGACCCAGGCAGCCGCGCCCGATCACCACGCCGTCGCAGCCTGTCGAGGCCATCATGGTCAGCGCGTCGCTGGCGTCGAAGATGTCGCCGTTACCGAGGACCGGGATGCTCGTGACATGGGCTTTGAGGGCCGCGATTTGTTCCCAGTCCGCCGTGCCCGAGTAGCGCTGGGATGCGGTGCGGGCGTGGAGTGCGACGGCCGCCGCGCCCTCCTCTTCGGCGATCCGGCCCGCGTCGAGATGGGTGTGGTGTTCGGCATCGATGCCGATCCTGAACTTGACCGTGACGGGGATCGACGTGCCCTCGGTGGCGCGCACCGCGGCCGCCACGATCTGGCCGAAGAGGCGGCGCTTGTACGGTACGGCGGCGCCACCGCCGCGCTTGGTCACCTTGGGGACGGGGCAGCCGAAATTCATGTCGATGTGATCGGCCAGGTTGTCGTCGACGATCATCTTCGCCGCGGCGTAGGTGGTGTCCGGGTCGACGGTGTACAGCTGCAGCGAGCGTGGCGTTTCCTGCGGAGCGAACGTCGTCATGTGCATGGTGACGGGATGTCGTTCGACGAGCGCGCGCGCCGTCACCATCTCGCAGACGTACAGACCGCTGACGGTTCCGGCGCGGGCCAGTTCCAGTTCCCGGCACAGCGTGCGGAATGCGACATTTGTCACACCGGCCATCGGGGCCAGCACCACCGGGCTGGGCAGCGCGAACGGCCCGATCCGCAGGGCAGACCGGGCCGTGTCGGGCCGTTGGGTTACCGCGGTCAAGAAGCCGCCGCGGATGACGAGACCAGCAGGTTCTTCATCGCCTTCTTCTCGGCGACCTGGCGTTCACGCTCGAGGCGCCGTTCCTTGGCAATCTCGAACTTCGCCGAGGCGTCCTCGAGTTCCTCGATCAGCAGGCCGAGTTCGTCGCGCAGCCGCGAGGCCTCGCCGGTGAAGTCGTCGCGCTCGAAGATGCGCCACTTCTTGAGCACCGGCATCACCACGTCGTCGAGGTGGATCCGCGGGTCGTAGACGCCGCCGACCGCGATGATGACGGCCTTGCGGCGGAAGTTCGGCACCGTGAATCCGGGCATCTTGAAGTTGGTCAACACGCGGTGCAGCGATTTCATCGCCTGGTTGGGGCAGATGTCGATACCCGCGGCCGACACGTCGCGGTAGAAGATCATGTGCAGGTTCTCGTCGGCCGAGACGCGCTGCAGCAGCTGATCGGCGACCGGCTCGTTGCAGGCCTTACCGGTGTTGCGGTGCGACACCCGGGTGGCCAGCTCCTGGAACGACACGTACATCACCGAGTCGAACAGGCTCTCGGCAAATAGGTCGCCCTGCTGGTTCTGGCCCGGGGAGAAGCCGCGGGTGACCTGCTCCATGCGGGTCTGTTCCAGCTCGATCGGATCGATGGCCCGCGTGACCAACAGATAGTCGCGCAGTGCGATACCGTGCCGGTTCTCCTCGGCCGTCCAGCGGTTGACCCAGAAGCCCCACGGGCCGTCCATGCTGAAGTTCATGGCGATTTCGCGGTGATAGGACGGCAGGTTGTCCTCGGTGAGGAGGTTCTGCACCATGGCGGTCTGGGCCAGCTCCGAGAGCTTGGACTGCTCCGGATCCCACTCCTGGCCGCCGAGCGCATAGAAGTTCTTGCCGTCCGACCACGGGATGTAGTCGTGCGGGTTCCAGTCCTTGCGCATCTTCAGATGACGGTTGATGTTCTGCTCGACGACTGGTTCGAGCTCGTGCAATAGCTGAAGATCGGTCAGGTCTTTCGACATAGGCCCTCCGAGTTATCTGTACCTGTTGGTTGCAGTCAATATATCTGTGAACCCCGGTACCATTCAAGTTCTCCCACCGGCATGTCGGTGTCCGGTGCGGGGAGCGTCGCATACGGGTAATATCCCGCCCGTCAGACCGTCCTCGTATACCCGGTCGACACGCATATAACTGCACACACTTTTCGGAGGTCGGTCACACGTGAAGAAAGTCATCGCCTTTGGTGCCAGCGCGGTCGGCGCAGCGGGCATCTCGATGGCGCTGTTCGGCGCCGGCATCGCCAACGCCGACGATTACGCGGGCATGTCCTACGGAGATGCGTCCAGTGCCGCCGATGACGCCGGCCAGTCGGTGATCATCGCGTCGCGGCTCGGTTCGCTGCCCGACGACGACTGCACCGTCGAGCGCTCGCAGCCCGCGTCGTTCATGAACGACGACGAAGGCGAGTTCAGCCTGCCCGGTGATGAGGTCGAGTTCTTCCTCAACTGCAACGGCGCGGTCGCGTCGGCGGGTAAGGCCGGCAACTCGGCCGCCAGCCCGGCAGGTCGCGCGGAGCTCGCGCGCCAGGCCGAAGAAGCCGCGCAGAAGCAGCAGGACGAGGCCGACGAGCTGTTGCAGGCCGGCGCCGAGCCGGGTGCGCCGACGCCTGACGTCGCCACCGGATAGTCCGTCATACATCGAGCTGAGCCGGGTCGGTTGCCGACCCGGCTCGGTTTTTTGTTCCTGTCACCGGGTGACGGCCCGGCTCAGCAGCATCTCGACGCAGTAGTCGATGAACTGCTCCCGCGTGGCGGCCAGGCGGCCGTTGAGATACGCGGTGAACAACGCCGTCAATCCGCCGATCAGGCTGGTCGCGACCATGTGCTGGCGCGCAGGGTCGGTGATGGCCGTGAGCTTGCGCTGCAGCAGATCGATGAAGTTGGGCATCCAGTCAGCGCCGGAGCGCGTCAGCACGGGTTCGGAGCTGGGGGCCAGCAGCAGCACGCGCCCGCGCACCGGGTCATCGACCATGAGTGCGACGAACCTCTCGACGGCCTCGCGCGGTGTGGTCGCCGACGTCAGTGTGCTCATGGCCCGTTGGCAGACGTCGTCGTAGACCGCCCGGACGAAATCGTCGCGATCGGTGAAGCTCTCGTAGAAGTAGCGCTCGGTGAGCCCGGCTCCGCGGCACACGGCCCGGACGGTGAGGGCAGGGCCGTCCTGGCTGCCCAGCAGTTGCACACCCGCAGTCACCAGCTCGTCGCGCCGACGCGCCTGGCGATCCTCCAGTGGTACCCCTGACCAGCGACCGCGACGTTGACCGGAGCTCACATCACCTCCTACACTGCTAATTGACAACGTTCGTAGTCAGAATTGCGGTCGATGGGAAAGACATCAGTGACACAACCTATCTCTGAGGTGTCGGCGTCGAACGGCGAATCCGTGCCGACGGGTTGTCCGATGTCTGCGGCAGGCTACGAGGCCCCGCCGCAGCCCCTGGGCCCCGATTCATTGACGTGGAAGTACTTCGGTGACTGGCGCGGCATGCTGCAGGGGCCATGGGCCGGATCGATGCAGAACATGCACCCTCAGTTGGGGGCAGCTGTCGAGGAACACTCCATCTTCTTCCAAGAGCGCTGGCCGCGGCTACTGCGCTCGCTCTACCCGATCGGCGGGGTGGTCTTCGACACCGAACGGGCGCCCCGGACCGGCGCCGAGGTGCGCGATTATCACGTAGACATCAAGGGCGTGGACGCGCAGGGACGGCGCTACCACGCACTGAATCCGGACGTCTTCTACTGGGCGCATTCGACGTTCTTCGTCGGCACCATCATCGTCGCCGAACGGTTCTGCGGCGGCATCACCGAGGCCGAGAAACGACAACTGTTCGACGAGCACATCGCCTGGTACCGGATGTACGGCATGAGCATGCGTCCCGTCCCGCAGACCTGGGAGGATTTCGAGCAGTACTGGGAGCACATGTGCACCGAAGTGCTCGAGAACAACAAGGCTGCGCGAATGGTGCTCGATCTGTCCGAACTACCCAAGCCACCGTTTCTGCCGTGGCTGCCTGACCGGATATGGGGCCTGCAGCGCAGATTTGTCGTCGCACCGTTCTTCGTCTGGGTCACCGTCGGCCTGTACCACCCGGCGGTGCGAAAGCTGATGGGCTACAAGTGGTCTCGTCGTGACGAGTGGTTGCACCGCATGTTCGGCAAGCTGGTGTACCGAATCTTCAGCACGTTGCCCGAGCGGGCCAGGATGCATCCGCGTGCTCGCGCAGGCTGGGATCGGGCAACCGGTCGGATACCCGCGGACAGTCCGCTCCCCGAAACCCCCGCGCGCAACCTGCCCCCCGTCGGGCATCGCGACAACGGAATGCACTACTGCCCGAAGGTGTGAGCGCTCAGCGGTCGGCCGTGTAGCGCGTCCACACCGCGCCGTCGAAGTAGCGCAACCGGGCCGGATGACCGGGATCGTGGAACCACCCTGCCCGCACCGGGGGATAGCGGCCATGGACGCCGCGTGGGTCACCGGCCAGCACCATGCGGTTTTCGAGGTCGGCGCGCGCCGCCAGGCCCGCTCGCCGTGCCACGCCATCGCGTTGGCGCCGCCGTAACGCGATGAAGACGACGATGCCGGCGGCCAGGACGACCGGTGTGTACCACCCGGCCTGCACCATCCACACCGCTGCGATGAGGGCGACGCCGGCGATGAACGGGTGGCGATGCCAGAGCGCCGGACGGTATTGCTGGTAGAGCACGCATCCAGAATAGGAGGCGCGGCGTCCGGCGGTCGCTCGTTCGCGCTGACCGGTTTCCGTCGGCGCGTTGAACGTAACGGCCGCGGCTCCCGTGATCTGATGACAAGACGCGAGACGACGGGACAGCGCGATGACGGCGATCACAGTGGCATGGTTGATCGGACCCCCACTCGCTATCGCATACGCAGTGGTCGTCCTGCGTGCCGTGACCGTCGTGGGTCGGGTTTGGGAACGGCATCATCCATCCGGCGATCACCACTGAATCCGCAGTGCACAGTCACACCCGAGGAATGGGCTACGGGCCGGCGGCTACGGTAGACGCTATGTACGCCCCCGAACTGCTCGGCGGCCGCTACGAATTGCGGGGCGTTCTGGGCCGTGGCGGCATGGCCGAGGTTCGGGAGGGCTGGGACAGCCTCACCGGCCAGACCGTTGCGATCAAACTGCTCTACCCGGGCTTTCACAGCCACCCCGACTATCTGCGTCGGTTCTGGGCCGAGGCGCAGTCAGCGGCCGCGCTGCACCATCCCAACATCGTCGCGGTCTACGGCAGCGGCGAACACCACGGCACCCCGTTCATCGTCATGGAACGACTGCCGGGCAACAGCCTGGCGGACCTGATCGCGCAGGGCCCGGTACCGCAGCAGCACGTCCGCAGGATGCTCGACGACATGCTGGCGGCGCTGTCGACGGCCCACGCCGCCGGGATCATGCATCGCGACATCAAGCCGGCCAACATCCTGTTCAACCCGGCGGGGCAGGCCCAGGTGGCCGACTTCGGCCTGGCAAAGGGGCCTGACACGCACCGCACCGACACCGGTCAGATCATGGGGACGATGGCGTACATGAGCCCGGAGCGGCTGGCGGGTAATCCCGCGACCGTCACCGACGACCTTTACGCGGTCGGCGTCGTGGGATGGGAGGCCCTGACGGGTCGGCGCGCGTTCCCCGAGGAAAACCTTGTCGCACTGGCCAATGCCATCACCGAGAATCCACCGCCGCCGGTCTCGGTGCTGCGTCCCGACGTCGACCCGCAGTTGGCGGCAGTCGTCGATCGCGCGATGGCGCGTGACGCCGTCCGGCGCTTCCCCAGTGCCGATGTGATGCGCGCGGAATTGGCGAACGTCAACGGTGATCCGGTGACAGGGCCAATCCCGCTGTTGCGTGGCCCGCTGCCGCCGGCGCCCCCGATGTGGAATCCGCAGACCCCCGGTCTCGTCGCAGGCCCACGCCGACGCACCGGCCGCTGGGCGATTCTGGCGGCCGTGCTGCTGGTGGCGATCGTGGTGGGGGTGGTGGCGTTCGTGCTCGGCGCGTCGACCCAACGCACGTCCGATGCGCCCGGTTCAGTGACGACGACGGTGGTACGACCGAGTCCCTGACCCCGGCTCAGCGCCCGACGATGGAGCTGTATCGCGGGCAGTAGATGTCGACGGCACCCCAAACCAGGTGCGCAGCCTGGCCCTTGTCGAGACCCTGGGCCTGCAGCCGGCTCATCACACCGCGGACGGTGCGGGCGGGTTCTATCTGCCCGGCCTCGACGGCCTTACAGATCTCCTGACCGATGGCGACGGCATCCTCATCGGACTTCACCGGCACATTGAGTTCCTTGACGACGTTGACGAACTGCTGATCCTCGGCCGTCAGGTCTGCCCATGCCGGCGTGGCGGTGGTGATGGCGACGCTCAAGGCCGATGCGGCGATGGTCGCAGATATCGCCACTTTCACAGACCGCCGGCTGACCATGGTGACTCCTGTGGTGGTTGGTGCCCGGATTATCGACACAACGATAAGTGGCGTTACCGCAAGGGCCTGTCGAGGGGCCGCCCGCCGACGGGCTGCGCGCCTCCAGCGTGCGGGCGACACGCGGCCTTCGGTACGCTCGGTACAAATGTGGGGGAGTGATGAAAGTGGGCGCGAGGAATACTGGCGCGCCACCGATGAGGTAATTGCGCTCGCCCGCACATTGATACTCCGTCGCGGTCAGGTATCTCCTGCGCAGCTCACTGCGCTGTTTGCCCACCGGCCCAGTTTTCTGATCCGGGTCGTCGACAACCTCGGCGCGGCGGCATGCCTGCAACTGGTCGAAACACACGAATTCGATCTTGATGATCCGCACGTTGTGTGCACTCTCCTGCGGCCGCTCGACACTTTTGCGGTGGCATCCGGCTCCCGGGCGAGAATCGAAGGCGCGCAACGTGGTATCTACTTGGCGTTGAAAGATGCGGGAAACGGCAAGGGTACAGCGGATGACGCCGCGGTGCCGGCCCGTATAGCAGCATCGGAGTCGCCCTCTGTAGACGTGGTGAACGGCGCGATGCCGGTGATCGCGTCACTGATCACGAAATGTATTTCGCTCGATGATCCTTTTGCCTTCTCGCCTGCCGCGCTGGAAGCCAAACTGGCAATTGTCATCGACTTCATCCGTTGCGAACTCGAATGCATGGTGCGAAAAGGCGCATGAAATTCGCCTTTCAGTGGACGTAATGACCGTTGCGGCCCGAGCGTGTGAACGAGCTGTGAGCTTCATAGGTAGGTGACCCCGCAGCGTGCGGGACGATGGTGGGCATGCGAGGCTGATCCCGGGTCGGTAACCGTGTGAAGGAAGTTGTTGATGACGCTGCGCCGTCTGGTGCCCGTGTTCTTGTTGGCGATTGCGGCAATCGGTGCCGCTGTGTTGATTCCGCTGGGATCGTCACCCCGGGCGCTCGCCACATGCGGCGACCCGAGCACCGTCTCGATCGAGGATTCGGTCTATCAGGGCTGCAGTGAAGGCTCCTCGGCGATCGGCGCCGCGCCCGGCGCGGGGGCGATCATCGCCTGCCGCGATGTTCCCGGTTGCCTGTCGGCGAGCGTCAACAGCCCGGGTGGCGTCTCGGTGCCGCACCGCAGCACCGCGGTTCACAACTGACGTCTTTCAGGCGCCGGCCAGCAGCATCTCCACGCCACGGCGCGCCTCGAGGGCGGCGCCGAGTGACTGCTGGACGCCGGCGGTGGTGACGGAACCCGCCACCAATAGATAGATCACGTCCGCGATCTCGCCGGTGTAGCCGGCGTCGAGGACGATTCGGGTCACCAGAGCTCGGAATTCGTGTTCGTGGTGACTGACCTCGGCGGCGACGGCAGCTTTCGTCGGGCCCAACTCGCTGTAGGCCTTGGTCCACGGGCAGCCGCGGAAGGACGGCTCGTGAAACCAGAGGTCGAGGTGCGTGAAGATCGCCAGAACCTGTTCTTCGGGTGACTCAGCCGCGGCTACACGCTGTTCGATCGCTGCCATCATCCGCTCGTGCCGCCGGCGCAGGAACGCGACGATCAGTTCGTCCTTACTCGGAAAGAGCTGGTAGATGCGGCGCAGCGGCAGTCCGGCGGCATCCCTGAGCTCGGTCATGCTCGCCGCCTGGATGCCGCGAGCGTAGAACACCTGCTCGACGGCATCGAGCAACTGTCCCCGCATCGACTCCTCGGTGGAGGCATCCGCCGCCATGGTGGTCCCCTCGGTTTGCCGTGAGAATGGTCGTTCTCTACAGTAGTGCCTGCGAGTGAGAATGATCGTTCTCATTCGATCTCTGCGCCAGCGAGTGGCGCTCGAATCGCAGGAAAAGGACATGCAATGAGCTCTGGAAGCCGAACGGCCGCAGTGGAACCAGGCATCAGTGCGCGGAGACTCCGAACGCTGACGTTCATCCTGGCCGCCGCATCGGGCGTATCGATCGCGAACATCTTCTACTCGCAACCCTTGCTCGACCTGATCGCCGAGACATTCACGGTGTCGGACAGCACCGCGTCGCTGGTGGTGACCGTGACACAGATCGGTTACGCAGCAGGGATCATCGTGCTGATGCCATTGGGTGACCTGATCGAGAACCGTGCCTTGGCTTCAAGGGTGCTGCTCGTGACCGCCGTCGCGTCAGCGGTCGCCGGGTTGGCGACGAATCTGCCGCTCTTCCTGGTGCTTTCCGCAATCCTCGGCTTCACCTCGGTGGTCGCCCAGATCGTGGTCCCGCTCGCCGCGCACCTGGCGCCGGAAGGGCAGGGTGGACGCTACGTCGGGCAGGTCATGAGCGGACTGCTTCTGGGCATCATGCTCGCGCGCAGCCTCTCCAGCTTCCTCGCCGACATCTGGGGATGGCGCTCGGTCTACTTCGTCTCCGCCGGGCTGATGCTGATCATGGCGATCGTTCTCGCGCTGACTCTCCCGCGACGCGAACCCGACCACGCGGGAAGTTACGGCAGCCTGATGATGTCGATCTGGCACATCATCCGGGAGGAGCCGGCACTGCGGCGCCGCGCGGCGATGCAAGCTCTCATGTTCGGGACGTTCTCGGCGTTCTGGACCTCGGTCACGTACGAGCTGATCAAGGAGCACAGCCTCTCGCAGACGCAGATCGCGATCTTCGCGCTCGTCGGTGCGGCAGGCGCCGTCGCCGCACCGATCGCCGGACGAATCGGCGATCGCGGTCTTGGCCGGCCCGCGACCGGCGTCGTCTTCGCGCTGGCCGCTGTCGCAATGGCCATCGCCGGTCTCGGCGTTCGCGATCTCGTCGTTCTCGCCCTCGCGGGAGTTCTTCTCGATCTTGCGGTTCAGGGCAACCTGGTGCTCAGCCAGCAAGAGATCTACGCACTCCGGCCCTCAGCGCGATCGCGACTCAACACCGTCTTCATCGGCAGTGTGTTCTTCGGTGGCGCAATCGGATCGGCGCTCTCAGGGGTGTTGTACGCCCGGGCTGGTTGGAGTGGTGTCGCGATCCTCGGTGTAGTGCTTGCGCTCGTAGGCCTCGGCATCTGGGCCATCTCGCTCATTCTGCGTCGGCGAGCGAAGGTAGCCTAGGGCTGTGAGTGGTCCTGCTCGCTTGCGGCTGCTCGGTCGGTGGTTCCACGTATTCCCTTGACGCCGAATCCCTTTGGTGCCTTTCTCGCCCCGATATCGCCCAGGGTGTGTTTGCGCTGCTGGCTGCCAAGCGCTTTCACCCGGTTGAGTGTGGTGACGGCCAAGGTGTGTGCCCGGCTGTTGCTGAGGGCGGTCTTCAGGCTGACAGGTGTCCTGGACTGCGGGCCGGCGTCCCCGGCAATTTCCGCGCGGGAGGCCCATTTACGCCAACTTTGGCCGTGCTGTGAACGTGTCGGCGGTGCCGGGTTGGCGTTGGCGGCGGCGGTCGCGTGAGTGATGACGGCTGACTCAGCGTCGACCGTGACGGCGGGTTCGGGATTGGGGTTGACGCCCACCAGTTGGGCGAGTTGTGTCGCTGTGGTTGCCACAGCCCCCACAACAGGGAAGACGGCACCGACGATCAGTACGTATGGAACTAGCGCCAAGTCGGCGGCGATGGGTAGGCCGATTGCCTTGGCCGGATGGCCTGCCGCAAGCTGGCTGGTGAACAGCTGCTTGTTGTATTTAGGGAGAGCGAGTCCGATGGCGCGAGCGGTGTCGGCCAACGGCTTCACGACCGCGATGTCACCGGCGATGACGCCGGCGAGGGTTTTGGCGGGCCCGCCGGCCGGGGTGACCGGGACGCCTGCGTTGCCGAGTGTCGCCAGCCCGGCCAGCCCCTGCAACAACGACGGGTCGGGGCTCGCGGACCACCCAACGGTGTACATGCCCGACAGGAACAACGACAGTGACGACTTGTCGAACCAGGTCAGCTCTTTCAAATCGCCGCGGGCGTCCGCGATTCCTTGTTTCGCGCCGGCGGCCAGGGCGGCGAACAACTCGGCGCGGTCGATGCCGGTGGGGAACAGGCCGAACGGTGTGGGGACATCGGCGGGTCCCGGGCTCCAACCGTTCTCGATGTTGCCGTAGCCCAGGTTCACCAGAATCCTCAGGTCCGGCTCCAAGAGATCGGCCAGTGGATTACCGATGACAGGAATGAGGCGGACCGGGACCAGCAGCGGCAGGTTCTCCGTCGGGATCATGTAGTACTGCGTGGTGGTATTGCCTGTCGTCGGCAGGGCGATGGCCGAGTTGATCTGTTCTGGGGTGAGGTCCAGGTACCCGAAGTGCTGCGTGAAGATACCCAGGAAGGCATTGAGGTCGGCCAACAGATTGAGCGGGTATTGCGGGAAATTGGCGAAACCGTCGTACTCCTGGGTGTACACCGCGATGGGATAGGTGTTGCTCGCTGTCGGGGTGTAGTTGAATGTCGTGCCCAGGCTGGGTAGGAACACCCCAGGGAAGCGCTGGTTCAGGCCACCATTGGGGTTACTGGGGTTACCGACCAACACCAAGCTCAGCTGGTCGGAACGCGGCGGATTGCTCGACGCCGCAAGCTGTGCCATCTCCTGGGACGCAACCGCGGCGCCCTGGGAGTAGCCGAACACGACGACGTTGTTGCCGGCGGCGAACTGCTCCTTGATCGCGGTGTCGAGATCGTTGACCCCGTGGGCGACGGAGTCGTCCACGAACATGCTGTCGACCCCGGTGATCGGGTACGCCTCTTCGGGAGTGGTCACCACTTTTGGGGTGTAACTGCCGTAGCCCTTCGGGACGAGATAGAGCTTTTCGGTGGCATCCACGTATCGTTGCCCAGGCGTGGGGCCTCCGGTGCCGCCCAGGATCAGGGCCGTCTGGGCGCCGGAGGCGAACGTCGGGCACGTCATCGACGTCAGCCCCAGCACGCCCACCAACGTCAATCCGAGCACGCTTCTGACGCCACGCTTGTTCATGATCGGCGCCTTCCGACGGCACGGGGGTCCGGTCAAACGTTGCCCACCGGCGCCGGCGCGGCGTCAGTAGCGCGGTACTGCAATCACAACCACCTTGGGGTTGGCAGTACTGAGATGGTCGTCCTCAGAGAATGGCAGCGCCGTCACGTCATTTCCTCGGCCCAGGCGATATGTCCTTGGAAACCAAGAGTTCTCGTCAAGTCGCGTGAGCCGGTGCCAACAGCGCCCGTAGCCGAAGCAGCCAGATGTTCCGGACGACCAGGCCGTCATCGATGGGTCGGCGCTCTGGTGAGTTGCACCGCCGTCGGAATCTGTGCCGTCCACCTCGCCCGAGGAGGTAGCCGATGCCGCCGCGCGCTAAGTAGAACCAAGCCGCGACTGGACGAGATTGCAGTGGCAGGTTACTGCGGTCGTCGCTCCACAGGGCAACCACGATTCCCACTGTGGAGCGAAACATCTGACCCTGTGGCGTCGTTTCGCAACGACATCGCGGAAGGGACGATGATGGGTGGGGCAAGCACATCGGTCGCGAGCGACAGCCGCCGCAGCGCTGACCCACTTTCGCTGGCCAGTCCATCCGATCACTTGGCGATCCTGGGCCGGATCCGGTGTCCGCATGACTTGCAAGGATTATCGCGCGATGAGTTGACAAGACTCGCAGATGCGATGAGAGCATTCCTCATCGAAAAGGTGTCGGTGTCAGGAGGACACCTTGGTCCTAACCTCGGTGTGGTCGAGTTGACCATCGCGCTCCATCGTGTTTTCGAATCGCCGCGCGACGCGTTCATTTTTGACACCGGCCATCAGGCCTACCCGCACAAGCTTCTGACGGGCCGCCAAGAAGACTTCGACCATCTGCGAGCCTCCGGCGGCCTGTCAGGCTACCCGTCGCGCGCAGAAAGCGAGCACGACTGGGTCGAGTCTTCGCACGCGTCGGCCGCGCTTTCCTACGCGGATGGGTTGGCAAAGGCATTCGAATTGACCGGTAGTGAAGATCGCCGCGTGGTTGCGATCGTCGGTGATGGTGCCCTCACCGGTGGAATGTGCTGGGAGGCGATGAACAACATCGCTGCCGGCAGGAGCCGTCCTGTCATTGTCGTGGTCAATGACAACGGCAGGTCTTATGCACCGACGGTCGGTGGCATTGCCGAGCTTCTGACCAGCCTGCGGGCGCGTCCCACCTTTTCGCGATTGCAGGCAACAACAAAAGGATTCAAGGATGCATTGAGTCCGCAGACGTTATTCGGAGACTTGGGCGTCAGGTATCTCGGCCCAGTCGACGGACACGATATTTTCGCGATCGAGAAGGCGCTACGGATGGCGAAGGGCGTGGGTAGCCCGGTTATCGTCCACACGGTCACCCGCAAGGGAATGGGATACCGTCCAGCGGAGGAAGATCCGGTCGATCGTATGCATGCATGCGGACCGGTCGATCCTCGAACCGGCAAACCGAAGGCCAACACCGATCTAAGGCAATGGACAGACGTCTTTGCCAGTGAGCTGCTCCGATGGGGCAGCCGCCGCGACGACCTCGTCGCAATTACCGCCGCGATGCCGGGGCCAACCGGTTTGGCGCCGTTCGGAAAGCGGTTTCCCAACCGGATGTTTGATGTAGGGATCGCTGAACAACACGCTGTTACATCCGCTGCGGGGCTCGCGCTCGGCGGCATGCATCCGGTGGTCGCCATTTACTCGACGTTCCTCAATCGGGCCTTCGACCAGGTAATGATGGACGTCGCACTCTTGAAACTGCCGGTGACATTCATCCTCGACCGTGCAGGCGTCACCGGGCCCGATGGCGCCAGCCACAACGGCGTGTGGGACTTGTCACTGATGGGCATGGTCCCTGGCATGCGAGTCGCCGCCCCACGGGATGCGTCCTCGCTCCGTGAACAGCTCGGCGAGGCACTCGAAGTCGATGACGGCCCTACCGCGATCCGGTTTCCGAAAGGATCAGTCGGCGCCGATATCAAAGCCGTAGAACGAATCGAGGGCGTGGATATGCTCTGTCGCCCGCATGATCCGGATGTTCTCCTTGTCGCGGTCGGGCCGCTCGCGACAATCGCGTTGACGGCGGCTGCGACACTCGGGGATCGCGGCGTGGACGTCGCGGTAGTGGATCCTCGGTGGGTGTTGCCGGTGCCCGAGCAAGTCGTGAAGTTTGCCGGCAAGGTGCGGCTCGTGGTGACTCTGGAAGACTCGGGGCTACACGGCGGGGTTGGGTCGGCCGTGGCGGCCCGGATGCGGGAGGCGCGGATCGACATACCGATGCGCAGTATCGGTGTGCCGCAACGGTTCCTCGCTCATGCCGCGCGTAGTGCGATTCACGCAGACCTCGGCCTCGCGGCCGATGACCTGGTCACCAACATTAGTTTCTGGGTCGAGCGGGCGGGTGACCTCGAGCCGGAGCTGGGCGAATGACAATCTGCAGCAGAGTATTTGCAGTGGGCGAGTCAAGCCTGGTCGACTTGGTGGTTATGGATTTGCTCCCTAGACAGCGGGTCGAGGGCGGCGAGCTGGAATTGCGTTGCGAGGGCCCGCACAGCGTTCGAGTCGCAGGGTCGCACCCGTTCCAGGGCGCCGAAGGCTAGATGGTCGGCGATCATCATGCGGCGCACCTGGAAATCGGGCAGTTCGCCGGTCAGTGGTTCTCCCGGCAGGGTTTCGACGAGCGCAAATGTTGCGCCGACGATAAGCGGGCCCACAGCGGGCGGCATCGTGTGCAGATCACCAAGGGCAAGCAGGTCGGCCTCCCCCCATCGGGCAGCAGGGCTAATTCTCCCGGAGGGGTGGGGCGACGCATCTAACAGACGGTGGATCGCCCCATCGACGGAACAGCGCACTCGCTTCAGCATCGTGGTCCAACGAGCAGCTGAGACGGAGGCCAGCACCGCCGCGGCCAGCCGCACCGGTCGCCGGTAGGGCGCGGGCGCTCCGACGGCCGCGCAGAAGAACGCGGTCGTCGTGATGGTCATATAGGCCAGGGCCACCCGGGCGCCGCGACTGTGGATGCACGGGCCGAGCCGGGTCAGCAGGGCGATGCTGCCCAGCGCGGGGGCCAGCACGTGTTGCATGACCGCCAGGGTCAGTTCCTCGCGGTCGCCGACGCCGTACGGCGCCAGTTCGCCGTCGCGCAAGTCGTTGGCCAGCTGGGCAAAGGTGCCGATGCACCCAGCCAGCTCACTCAGATCGGCCACGGCGCAGGCATCTTCGGCGACTAGTGAGCACACATATAGCATCACCCGTCCGAGCACGCCCTCGCCGTAGGCGGTGCGCGGCAGCGGGGAATCCGCGTTTAGTGCCATCACTTGGCCGACATCAGCCAACATTCGGCGGATCCCTGTTCGGGCTTCGAAGGGCAGTTCCGACAGCAGCTCCCGCACGTCGCGGATGCGCTCGGCCAGCACCAGGTCGACCGCATCGCTGTCGCAGACGGCGATCGCTTGCAGTGGCGGTGGCGGTGTGTCGGTATCGCCGTTCAGGTAGTCCACGGCGGTGACGACAGCGCCGGCCGCCAGCGGGCGGGCGCTCAGGTCTTCGTAGGCGCGGAGTACCCGGCAGGCCAGCAGGGCGGCGGTGGCCTCCGACCGTAGGTCCGCGGGAAGGAAACCGGCCGCGATGCCGAGGTTTCGGACCGCCAGGACAACGGCCAGCCGGGACAACTCGTCCGGTGACCGGGCCGCCCGCATCGCAGCCGAGTCCGGCGTGCGGTGCAGGCGCCACAGCCCGTCGATAAGGGTTCCGAGCGGCGCCCCGCTCATCGCGAAACCACCCGCACCGAGAGTTCGCGCAACTGCTCACGCGCGGGGGAGGGCGGGAATGCATCGATCGCCCGGCAGGCCGTCTGGGCGGCGTTGATGGCGACGACGCGCGCAGCTCGGGTGGCCCCGCTGTGGACTAGGTCGGCCTGCAGGTCGGCACTGGAAGTCATTCTGGAGAGCCACATTTCATGGGACCCGGGCCGCATGGCCAGCCATTCGATCACTGGCCAGGTCGGTACCCGTCGGTCAAGGTCGCCGGCGGCCTCCTTGCCCAGCGAGGGGCCGCCCTCGACGTCGCGGACGTCATCCATGATCTGAAAGGCGAGGGCGAGTTGGTCTGCGTATCCCATCAGGGCGCGCAGCTGATTGGGGTCGAGGCCGCCGGCCGTGCCGCCGTACGAGCAGGCCAGCCGAAACAGCGTGCCAGTCTTAGCCTCGGCCACGAGTTCGTAGTGCCTGCGCATGGTGGAGTCGTCGACGGCGGGTGGCAGGGTCTCGATGAGCTGTCCGAAAGACAGGTCCGAAATGCTGTCGAGGTAGGTGACGCCGGGGACCTCACCGAGCTGCGCGAACACCGCCGGGTTGGCTGCCAGCACTCGTGCAAGCACCTGTAAAGCCTTGCCGACCAGATGGAATCCCGCCCGGGCTGCGATGCGGACGCCGAACGCGGCCGGTACTGACGGCGCATCGCGCCGCAAGAGCGATCCGTCGCAAATGTCGTCGTGAACGAGCGACGCCTCGTGGATCATCTCGATCGCGCACGCCACATCGACGGCGTCGCGCAACGGCACCGAGGCAGCCGAAGGCAGCAGTCGGGCGCAGGCCAGTACCATCGCGGATCGAACCCGCTTACCGGGGACGGCAAGGATGTGGCGGTAGATTGCATCGAAACCACCACCATTGACGAGGATTTCGCGCAACCGATCGGCGACAAGGAGCAACTGGTCGGATGGGCTGGTCAGCGGAGGATGCGCGACGCTGAGGCCGCCGGATGCGACCACCGTACTTGCCTCAACCATCATGATTCCTTCTGCGATGTCCTCGAAACACAGCCATTGGTCCGGCGTTTCGTTTCACCACAGAAATCGTCGCCGCCGTGTGGTGCGCGGAGCGCAGTAGTGCGCCACGGCTATCTCGCACGACTTCGGCGCGATACTACTTAAGTCCGATCTGTGGTCGTGGCTCAGCGGCATTCAGTAGTATCGCGCCGCGGCGAGCGTCGATTGCCGTAGGGCTCTACTGAGAGCAACCCCCCGAATCCGAGTGAGGATCCCTATTGCAGTGGTCCTTTGCGCCGGATCTCCAGACGGCGTGAACGAACGGAGGCAACGATGCATGCACTTGCACCGAGTACGCCTCGGGTGATTCCCGGACGCACAATCGACACCCTGGATGTGGCACCAAGCGGCGGCGTGTCTCGCGGGTACGTCCGCGTGGATCTTCAAGACCCTGTGTTCTTCGACCATCCGCTCGATCACGTGCCGGGAATGCTGCTGGTGGTGGCTGGTCTTGAATTGGCAGAGCACGCAGCGATGTTGCGGCCGGCCAATGTGAGCTTCCGTCTCACCTTTACGAAATTCTGCGAGCTCGACGCCCCAGTTGAGGTGAGTGCGACCCGCGAAATGGATGGAAGCACATTCGAATTCATCCAATCAGGTCACAGTGTAGCGAGAGGCCTGCTGAGCCGAAGTGAGAGCGCGCCGGCTGCGGAGCTGGCCTCGCTGCCAGCACTCGGGAACGGCTTGATCCCAAGTGAACTGGTGCACCGTGCCGAGCCCGGAAATGTCGCAGTCGGTCCGCTCACAGTCGACGCCGGATGCGTCTGGGTCCGCGTACACGAGCAGGCGGCCATTGGCGGAATACCGCCGCGGGCCAGCGCGGTTGCCTCCATCATCGAGGCTGCCCGTCAGTTCGTCATCGCGATTCTTCACTTGTGGGGTCAGCAGCCAATGGGGACGAAGATGATATTCGTCGGGCTCACCGCAGACGTGCCCACTGCGGTGCCACAGGGCCACATGACGCGGGTGTTGTCGTGGCAGCCCACCCCGCCAGAACAAATGCGCAAACTCCATATTGACGTGCACGCAGCAGACGATCGAGCGATAAAAGTCGGCTCGATCGTCATCGCGAGCCGGTGCGTCGACGAAGTCGAGTATGCGCAATTGCGCGCGGGCTAGAACCTGACTCGATGGAGGCCGCTGATGACTGATCGAGTCGCCATGTACATTCTTCGTACTCTGTTGGTACTGACCGTTTTCGGCCTCACCATCGCAGTCGCGGCACAGCTTGGCGGCGGGCACCTCGCTGCAGCGGCTTTCGTCGCCGCATATCTGGCGTGGGTGCTTTCGGAAGCACGAATCACTGTCGGAACACCAACACAGTCGGCCGCGGAGACTCGCACCCTCGTTCCATACGCGGTAGCGCGAGTCACGACGGCACTTACGGCTGCGTACTCGGCGCCTGTGATGACCGACATGTTCGCTATCGTACTTGCGGGGGTGTTCGTCGCGGGTGTGACGTTGCGCGCATGGGCGATTCACGAACTCGGCGTCAGATACTCGCACCGAGTGGTACGGATGTCCGAGGGCGGTCTGATTTCATCCGGGCCATACAGGGTGCTGCGCCATCCGGCTTATGCCGGGATGTTGCTCGCCAACATCGGTTTTGCCGCTTACCTGTCGAGTCCTGCGAGTATCGCGGCACTGGCTCTCCTTGTCGCTGCGGTTCTCTGGCGCATCAGGATCGAAGAAGACATCCTCACTGAATCGCCCCAATATCGCGCTTTCGCCAACACCCGACGCCGGATCGTGCCGGGGGTGTGGTGATGATCAAGATCATCGACGCACCTGCAGAACTGGCTGACGCCAGTGTGGTTGGACACAAGTTCGCGCGCCAGCAACAGTTGCGCGATGCCGGAGTTTCCGTCCCGCCGTTTTTCTGCGTCGTCAGAGAGACTCCGTGGACAGCCATAGCTGATGTGGTTGGCACTTTTCCTGGTGTCGGCGCCAGTGTCGAGACATTGACTGCCTGGGCCGAGTCGGCTCGCGGCGCTGCCGAACACCTGCGCCTCATGCCAGAGACAGAATGCGAGATCCGGGACAGATACGCCACCCTCGGCTCACCCGATGTCGCAGTCCGAGCATGCGTGGTCGGCCGCCACGCACAGCCGGGCGAAGATGATGCCGCCGACCCCTTTGCCGGCCTCACAGACAGTTACCTGTACGTTGGTGCCGACGCGCTCATCGGTGCCGTTACAGTCTGTACCGCATCACTTTTCAGCGTCAGGTCGGTACTCTATCGCGCGCGGCGAGGAATCGATCCCCGGGTCCTCAGCATCTGCGTCGGAATTCAGCAGATGATGGATGGCGAGCGATCGTTTGTCGCGTTCACCCACGATCCTGCTACCGGGGCCAGAGGAACTGTGGTCGCTGCGGTCTACGGCATCGGAGAAGGTGCGGTAGCTGAACGTGCCGACATCGACCACTTTTTCGTACGCGCGGACGGAATCGGGCGGCTCATCTCTCATAAGGATAGAATGCTCCGCCGAGCACCGGGCGGTGGCGTTGCCGAATATCGGGTGCCGGACGATCTCGCCGACCTACCGGTGTTCTCCGATGCGCAAATCAGTCAGATCGCAGCGCTGGCGCAGACCACCGAGCACCTATTGTCCGGACCTCAGGACATCGAGGGCGTCGTCACGGCCGATTCAGCGATTCACCTGGTGCAGGCACGGCCGGCCACGTCGCCCCAAACGCCCGCGGTCACGATCGAATGGACGAATCACAATCTGACTGAGAGCTTTCCGGGCGTGACCACCGCGATGACGTACTCGCACGCACGAGTCTTCTACCGCATGAGCTTCCGCGACTTCTATCGCATCGTCGGAGTCCCCGAGAACCAATTGCGGAGTCGGGAGCACCAACTTCGTCGCATGATCGGATACCTCGACGGGCGGGCTTACTACCGCCTAGACGCGTGGTACGCACTGCACGGCCAGCTCCCCGGATGGGATGTGCTTCGTCCGATGTGGGAACGGTCGTTGGGGCTGCCAGAACGAAATCCCAACCCGGGTAGGGTGCTGGACCGCCATGCCATTACGTGCATCGTCGGGAGTTCACCGCGACTGATATGGGCCGCCATGAGCTTTCCCTGCAAGTTGCGGAGATTCTTGGTCTGGTGGGATGCCCAGCACATCGTCGGGACGGGGCTGTCGCAGAAGCCGGTTGAAGAGATAATCGAGATGTACCGTCGACTGTGGTCGGAAGCCGAATCACGCTGGGGCATAACAATTCTATCCGGCTATCTCGCCCTGGCCGGCTATGTCGCGGCGAGCATGCTGTTGCAGCGGTGGACCGACTCCCCTGAGGTGGACCTCACTATGCTGTTGCCCGGAGGGCCGCCGAACCGAACGCTGCAGTCGGTGCACTCCACGGTGGCGCTCGCCGAGCAGATAAACGCGAATCCCGCGTTGGCGGCGCGAGTGCTGACTGCCGACGCACGCGATACGTGGGACCGCATCGCACGAGGAGCCTACGGCGGCAAACTGCAGTCCGACGCCATCACGCACCTCAGGAAATTCGGCGACCGCGCCATGCACGACCTCAAGATCGAGGAGCCGACGCCACGCCAGAGACCTGAGATGGTCATCGACGCCCTGCGGCCGTTCGTTGCGGCGGGAGCGACAATGCAGCGGACGCGGCTTCAGGAATCGAATGCGGCCACAGCCGCACTCAATGAACTGCACCGCATCTGCCTGTCACGATGGAGACGCGCCATTCTGCGCGCCGCGGTGCGGGCGGGTAGGTTCTTGACGAAAGCCCGCGAGGACACCCGGTTCTGCCGCACCCAGCTATACGGATTCTCGCGGGAGGTCATGCGTCGACTCGGGTCTGAGCTAGCCGCTGCAGGGTGTCTGGACTCACCTGAGGACTATGTTCATTTGGAGGCCGAGGAATTGTTGGGAGCCTTCGACGGCACCTCCACATACCCCGACCTTCGTGTCCTGGCACGGATCCGAAAAGACGCCTACCTACGATCGTGCGATCGGCCCGCCCTCGCAGCCAGTCTCACGACTGCCCCGCCGCCGATCGCTGCTGCCTACCTTGGTCGAGGGGCTCCCACATCGGCGACCTCGGGTTCCAGCACCGAACTGAGCGGTCTTCCATCGAGCGCCGGGATCGCCCGTGGTCGAGCGAAATTGGTGCTGCGACCGAATGTTCCATCGAGCGAGTGCGCTGGGCGGATACTGATCGCCCGCGAAACCGATCCTGGATGGTTACCACTGATGCTCAACGCAACGGGACTCGTCGTCGAGCGCGGCAGCATGGTCTCCCACACCGCAATAACAGGACGTATGCTCGGCATCCCGACCGTAGTAGCGGTTGCTGGCGCGACCTCCAAGATATCCGACGGCGACGAGGTCGAGATCGACGGTAGATCGGGCAGCGTACGCATCCTCCGCCCCTACTCGCAGAGACCGCGGTGACATCATGCTATTGCCGCTAGACAGCTGTCCGCATACTTCGCTCCCGCAACATCACGTCGATCTCTTTCGCAACTCGCCGACCCTCGACATCACGTTGCCTGACGGCACGGCGGCGATTGCCGTAACTCGTCAGTGCGACGTACGAACCGTGTTGAGTGACAATCGCTTCAGTCGGGCGAAATTTCACGGGCCTACTGTTGGGCCGGGCGCCGATCTGCCTCTGGCACTGATCACCTCGGATCCGCCAAACCACACACGTCGGCGCCAGGCCGTTCAAGGATGGTTCACGAAGCGACGCGCTGAGAAGGCTCGGCCGCTCATTGGCCGCGTTGCCGATCAACTTCTCGACGACCTGCTCGCGGCGGGCCCACCAGCCGACCTCCTCACACAGTTCTGCCAGCCTTTTCCGAACCTCGTGCACATGACCCTCTTTGGGTTGGACACTGCCGATCTGTCCTTTCTCGTGCCGCGAATATCGGTCGCATGGTCAGCTGGTAACTACCAACGTGACGAGGTCGCGAAAGCAAATCGCGACTTGCACGACTACTTCGAAAGTCGAGTCTGTCGATCGCGTAACCGGGCGGAGGCGGGCGGGCTGATCGATGCCCTGGTGCAGGACGAATCCTCAAACAGATTGACCCAAGCAGAGATCATCATGCTCGTCATGGGTCTGCTCATGGCAGGCGCAGAGACTACCGCCAGCCATCTCGCACTGAGTCTCATTGAGGTACTTCAGCATCCCGGACTGGTGGATTCGCTTCGCCGACATCCCGAGCAGATTCCTTCCGCGGTCGAGGAGCTGCTGCGCTGGGTTTGGTTTGGCGGCACGATCGGTGGCACGGCGGGGCGTCCGCACATCGCCACCGCGGACGTGGAGCTGCGCGACCGTCTGATTGCAAAGGGCGAAGTCGTCGTGCCCATACTCGATGTCGCCAACCGCGATCGCGATGTGTTCCCGAACGCTGACGAGTTCTGCCCTCAGCGGAGTCCGAACCCGCACCTCGGATTCGGCCACGGTCGGCACCAGTGCATAGGAATGGCTTTCGCTCGACTCGAACTCCAAGTTGGCTTGCAAACCGTGCTGTCCCGACTGAACGAACTAGCTCTCGTGACTTCGTCCGAGATCGAGTGGCAAACACAGATGTTCACCCGCGGTGTTCGGAATCTGCCGGTGACCTGGCGAGGCGGTGGACAATGACTGCTGCGGTTGGTATCTCGAACTTCATTCTCACCAGGTATCCGCCCGTTCTTGCGATCGTGTACGTCTTGGCGCTCGGCGTCGGAGGAATCGGTCTGTTCACCGTGCTCGCCGGGGAGCGGATTCCTGCCAGTGCGATGCCGATGTTGGGGATAGTCGCGGTGACCCTGTTCGCCGACCTGCTGATCATGCGTGTCCTCGACGACATCCGTGACAGCGACTATGACCGGATTGCGAACCCACAGCGCCCGGTGGCCTCTGGCGCAGTTGCGCATCGGGACCTGTCCACTCTGTGTGCCCTATGCCTGACGGTCATCGTCGTTGCGAATCTGTTCTTCCCCAGTGGACTGTTGGTCCTCGTCGTCCAGTTTCTCTACACCGGGGCGCTGATGGCTGTCGGGCGGCGATTCCCGGCCACCCGCGGTGACAACCTCGTTCTGAACTTACTTGTCAGCCTTCCGGTTCAACTACTGCTTTATGGGTATCTGCTCGCGGCCTCAGCCAAGATCGGCGCCGATGCGCCGACCGCAGTCGTTGGTGGGGTTGGAATTCTGATTCTGACACTGTGCGCCGGCCAGGTCGAGTTCGGAAAGAAGCTTGTCCGCCGGCCTGCGCCGGGCGAACGAAGCTACGTCAATTCGATTGGCTATCGTGCAACGTCGCTGCTTACGATCGGCACTGGGCCGATTGCCGTCGCACTGTTCGCCATCGCGGCGCCTGTTTCGCCGCTCTTGAAGGCATTCGTCGCGTTGCCTGCGATCGCTGTTGCCGGATTCGGCATCAAGTACCTCAGCCACAGGGACAATCGATGGCCCGCAGCGGTATCAACCCTCGGCCTACTTGGCACGCTGGTTGCCTTCGCCGTCGTCGGAGCGGTCGGTTAGAAGGCCGCACGAGAACCAATCCTCTGCCGGCTCGATGGCCGCGTTCAACTCGGCCTGCCAATACTCGTGAAAGACCGAGCAGCGACCGTCCGAACCGAATCGGAGTGTGACGCAACCGGATACGGTCCTTGGTTCGCGCGTCGCGGGGTCACGCAGAATGCACCAGAATTCCACCGCGGCGCGGTCCGCGGACTCGACCGCACTGCCAAACCAGATTCGCGGGTCGACTTGTCTGGACAAGGTCTCGGCCCAATGTGCGCGAATCGCGTCGCGTCCACGATGCCGCTCACCGAACGGACCGCGATGGTAGTACGCATCGTCGGTGAAGAGGCCGGCGATCGCATTTGGATCCCGTTGTCGCCAACACGACTCGAGCGCGCTCATCCATTCGTCGGTGTTCATGGGTCCATCCCTCATCGGAGTTGAAACTGCGGGAAGTAGGAAATCGTCTCGTCGATGAGCTCGGCCAGTTCAGTGACACACTGCGGGTCACCATCCAGCGACGCGAGTGTGTCGCGAGCGGCGCGGATGATGGGCTGGATCGTCGCTGCGTAGCTGGAAACGATGTCCGCCGCCAACATTGCTTGCTTCAGTTCCGCCCGCGCCTCCTCCGAAGTGCGCGCTTGCCGGTGAAGGCCGATCAATGCCGCGCGTCGAGCAGTCGACACGGTGCCCAGTAGATGAACGAGCAGATAGGTCGCAGTGCCGTTTCGCAGATCCTCGTCACGCTCGGTGGCCAGGTCGCGTTGGTCGTTGACCAGTTGACGAAGCATTCCGAGTGCTCGACCGAACGAGCGCCAGGCATCGACCCGGTCGGTATCGCAGTCCGCGAACTGCGCGGCGAGCGCAGCGGACATCCCGTAGGGCGCGCCCGTCTTGCCCTCGTAGTTGCGCAGCACATCGTCGGGAGTTGCGGTCTCCGCGTCGAGTACCAGGTCGGTCAGTTGCCCGCCGAGTGCGTCGATACACCCGTTGCTGTACTCGGTCATCAGCCGGAACCGAACGGCATCGGACACAACCAGGTCGCCAATGACATTGAGCGGCAGATAGTTACCCACCGCGATCGAGGTCATCACCCCGCGGTTGAATTCCGCGGGATCGGACCGAGCGACTTGCGGATTGTCGATCATGTCGTCCAGATACCGTGCCGCCGCCCACCACAGTGTGTGAATAAGCGCCACGGGTGTCGCGCGCAGCGGCGCAGCGGTCTCGGCGCCGAACACGAGGACGGGCAGCATGACGATGCCGTTGATGCTGCGCGAGGACCCGTCCAACGGAATCATGGCGAAGAACGTGTCGACGAACGTCCCCATCGCGCGATCGCCGGTTGAATTGCCGGCCAACAGCCTTTCGGTCATCGCCGACGCTTGCGCTGCGACCTCCGCCAGCGCGCGTTGCTGTGTAGTCATTTCGAATGCATCGCGTTGTAATGCTCGCATGTCAGTTCGCCGCCAATTGTGCTGTCAATTGGCGCACTGTCAGTTGATGCTGACGACGAGCCCCGCTCACGAGCAGATGTGCGGGAGGTCGTCGCCAATGAGGCGCCCACCAATTCGCGCGACCCATCAGCCTCATCGCGGCGGGCATGAGCACCGCACGAATGAGTGTGACGTCAAACAGGATTGCCAACGTCAACCCGACGCCTAGCAACTTGACGAACGACACCGCAGATGTGGCCATCGCGATGAACACGATTGACATGATCAGTGCCGCCGCAGTGACGACGGGGCCAACGCGTTGCAGCCCGCTCATCACCGCGAGGTTGGTGTCGCCGTGCACGCGATACTCCTCGGTGATGCGCGACAACAGGAACACTTCGTAGTCCATGGACAGCCCGAACGCGAGACAGATGATGAGGATCGGCGTCGGCGTGGCCAATGTCCCGGTGACAGCAAAATCCCCGACCAGCCACTTGAGGTGACCCTCCTGGAAGATGAACACCATCGCGCCGAGAGTCGCCGACAAGCTGACTACGTTGAGCAGCAACGCCTTTATCGGCAGTACAACGCTTCCGGTCAAGGCGAACAGCACGCCGAACATCGCCAGCACGAGCAGCGCCGCGGCCAACGGAACTCGGTCAAACAAGTCATCTTTGGTATCGACGTTCTCCGCAGTGAGTCCACCGACATGCACGGTATCTGGAGCTGGGGTTTGGCGTACCTGATCAAGCAGCTGGCCGGCCGCGTCGCTGTAGGGATCGACGTCTGGGAGTAGCCGCAGATAGGTGCCATTCGCGTCGGGCACCGGCATCTCGCCAATCCGTTGCCCGTCGACATAGCGCGTCATTCCCAGCTTGACGGCGACGACGTGCGGCAACTGCGACAGCGACGCGGCATACCCGTCCAGCTGATCTGCGCTCGCGGAGCCTTCGAGGATCACATCCATCGCGGCGGTCGCTTGTGCCGGGAATTCGGAGCGGATCACGTCGCCCACACTTCGGCTTTCAATGGTCGCCGGCAGCGACCGGTCATCCGATGAGGTCAAGCGGATGGCACCGAAAGGTGCCGCGAGCACAAAAGCCAGGAGCAGAACTGCGCCCCCCATCACTACCGGCCTACGCATGACCAACCGTGAACTGCGGAACCAGAACCCGTCTTCCTCAGCCCGCACTTCGGCCGATGCGCGACGCCCGAATACCTGTGGAATCACGCGGCGCACGTTGAGCGAGTCGATTCGGGGGCCCAGAAGTCGCAACATGGCAGGCATGACGACGAGCGCGCACACCGTCGCGAGCAGTATCACGCCGACACAGGCGTAGGCGATCGAACGCAGGAACATCATCGGGAAGACAAGCAGAGCCAGCACCGACAACGCCACCGCAGTCGCAGAGAACACGACTGTGCGGCCGGCGGTTCGAACCGACTCGATGATCGCATCGTCGAGGGACTGAGACCGAGTTCGCTCCTCCCGGAACCTCGTCAACACCAGAAGGCTGTAGTCGATCGCCAGAGCCAGGCCGATGATCGTCGTGACGTTGAGCGCGTAGTTGGACACCGGGGTGACAACCGACAACAACGCAAGAAGGCCTAGTGAACCCGCGATCGAAACCACACCGATCACGACCGGCAAGCCGGCTGCGACGAGGCTGCCGAACACCAGCGTTATCAACACCAGGATTATCGGCATCGCGATTGCTTCACTGAGCGCCAGGTCGTGGTTGAGCTGGTCGGTCACATCGTCGTAGCTGACCGCCTCACCGCCGAGTTCGAGCTTGAGCGGACCGCGCTCGGTGTCGCGGTAGGTGGCGATCAGACGTCTGGCGGTCGCCGCAAACTCGCGCTCATCGCCTTCGACGTGCGCCACGATCAGCGCTTTCGTCCCGTCATTGCTACGGAGCAATTCGGACCGGCCTGGTCCCCAGTACGAGCTGACTGTCGTGATGCCAGGCGTGGCGGCAAGTTCTTGAGTGAACGCCTCGCCGGCGGCAACCGCGCCGGGGTCATCGACAGAACCGCCGCCGGTGTGAGTCGCGAGAATCACCAGGTTCGGTTTGCCGACGTGAAAACGCTGCTCCAGCGCGGCAGCGGCGCGTTGCGATTCTGAAGAAGCGTTATAGAAGCCGCCGCCTGACAGCCGCTCGCTGATCCCCGACCCACACCCGAGTGCGGCAACCATGAGCACCACAGTGGCGACGAGAACCGCCTTCGGCCGGGCGACGGCCAGTCGCGCAAGCCGGTCCAACATGATTGTCTCCCTTCGCGTCGACGGGGACGGCGATTGTGGCCGCGTCGCGGCGTCGGGAGGTCGTCGCCATACAGCCGCGGCCATCTGTGCGTCATAGCTGCCCTGGAGAACACGACGAGTTGTCGGGACACTTCGTGTCTTCTTCGTTGGTGTTGTGACAGATAAATCGTCAGTCGTGTTCGGTGCACCGAGCGCAGTAGCACCCCACTGCAATCTCGCTCGGTTCCGGCTCCGGCACTACTTCGTCACGATCGTGACTGATCCACCCACCCGTCGCG
>CAMFLL010000004.1 GCA_945957405.1 uncultured Mycolicibacterium sp.
ATTCGGTGGTGCTGTCCGGTGAACTGTCGGAGTTGACCGGCCGGCCGGTGTCCCCGGTCGAGATCTGGCAGCACCCCAGCATCAATGCACTGGTCGGCTACCTCTGCGATCGTGAACCAGAGATGGCGCCGATGCCGGTTGCCGCACCGGCCGGCGACGACGGCGCGGTGGCGATCATCGGCATGGGCTGCCGGTTTCCGGGCGACATCAGCGGCCCCGACGATCTCTGGGAGTTCCTCTGCGACGGGCGCAGTTCGATCACCGAGGTGCCGGGCGAACGTTGGGCACCGTTCGATGACGGCACGCCCGAGGTCGGGGACACACTGGCCCGCACCACCAGGTGGGGTTCGTACCTGTCCGGCATCGACCAGTTCGACGCCGAGTTCTTCGAGATCACCACCCGCGAGGCGACCCGGATGGATCCCCAGCAACGACTGCTGTTGGAGGTCGCCTGGGAGGCGCTGGAACATGCGGGCATTCCGGCGAGTTCGTTGCGGCGCTCGCCGACCGGCGTGTTCGTCGGGGCATGCGTCAGTGAATACGGATATCTGGCCGCGGATGATCTACCCGGTGTCGACGCCTGGACCAATATCGGTGGCGCGCTGAGCATCATCGCCAACCGCCTGTCCTACGCGCTGGATCTGCGTGGCCCATCGGTGACGGTGGACACTGCGTGTTCGTCGTCGCTGGTGGCGGTGCACCTGGCGTGCCAGAGCCTGCGATCGGGAGAATCGACGGTCGCCATCGCCGGCGGTGTCAACCTGCTGTTGTCCCCGGCGATCTTCCAGGGTTTCGACCAGACCGGTGCGTTGTCGCCGACCGGCGCCTGCCACGCCTTCGACGCCGACGCCGACGGTTTCGTCCGCGGTGAAGGGTGCGGTGTCGTGGTGCTCAAACGCCTGTGCGACGCTCGCCGTGACGGGGACCCCGTTGTCGCGGTGATCCGTGGCTCCGCGGTCAATCAGGACGGACACTCCAACGGGCTGCTGGCGCCCAATCCGGCTGCCCAGATGGACGTGCTGCGGGCGGCGTACGCCAACGCAGGCCTGTCGCCTCGCGACGTCGACTACGTCGAGGCCCACGGCACCGGGACACTGCTCGGTGATCCCATCGAGGCTCGGGCACTGGGCACCGTGCTCGGTCGTGGACGTGCGGTCGACGCACCGCTGTTGATCGGCGCCGTCAAATCCAACCTGGGACATCTCGAAGCGGCGGCGGGCGTCGTTGGCCTGATGAAATCGGTACTGGCGATCCGGCACGGCGCCATCCCGGCCAACCTGCACTACCGGACCCCGAATCCGCACATACCGTTCTCCGCGCTGCGCCTCGAAGTGGTTGCCGAACTGCGTGATTGGCCGGCAACGCACCGCCCCCGGCGCGCCGGGGTGTCGTCCTTCGGTTTCGGCGGCACCAACGCCCACATCGTGCTCGAGCAGGCGCCGAGCTTCGGCGGCGCACCCGAGGCCGCACCCGATGACGCGATCACGACACTCGTCGTGTCGGGAAAGACGCCGGGCCGGGTGGCGTCGTTGGCCGGCGGCCTGGCCCGCTGGATGGCGGGGACCGGCGCGGACGTCCCGCTGCGCGATGTCGCGCACACCCTCAATCACCACCGCACCCCGCACCCGGTGTTCGCCACCGTGTGCGCGCGGGAACGGGACCAGGCCGTGGCGGGCTTGACGGCACTGGCCCGCGGCGATGGGGCCGACGGTCTGGTTGCGCCGCACGACGGGCCCTGTGGACCCGGCACGGTGTTTGTGTACTCCGGTCAGGGCTCGCACTGGGCCGGAATGGGTCGCCGCCTCCTGGCCGACGAACCGGCCTTCGCCTCCGCGGTCGCCGAGATCGAGCCGGATTTCATTGCACAGATTGGCTTCTCGCTGCAACACGTCCTCGAAAGCGGGCAACCGGTCAGGGGTGACGCGCAGGTGCAGCCCGTCCTGATGGGTCTGCAACTGGCGTTGACCGCGTTGTGGGGTTCCCACGGTGTGCATCCGGACGCCGTGATCGGCCACTCGATGGGAGAGGTGACAGCCGCCGTCGTCGCGGGTGCGCTGACGCGGGCCGAAGGGTTGCGCGTGATCGCGACCCGATCGACGCTGATGTCCCGGTTGGCGGGCCAGGGCGCGGTGGCACTGCTTCGCCTCGACGCGGAATCCGCCGCGGCACACCTGGCCGACCATCCCGGTGTGACTGTCGCGGTGTACTCGTCGCCCGGCCAGACGGTGGTCGCCGGACCGGTCGCCGCCGTGGACGCCGTGATCGAGGACGTGCTGCGCGCGGGCAAATTCGCACGGCGGGTCAATATGGAAGTGGCCTCGCACACCGCCTTGATGGACCCGATCCTGCCCGAATTGTCCTCGGCTTTGGCCGATCTGGCGCCACGCCAACCGCGTGTCCCGTTCTACTCCACCGTCGTCGACGACACATCGCCGAGGCTCGATGGTCAGTACTGGGTGGCCAATCTTCGTCAGCCGGTGCAGCTGCGCCGCGCGTTCGCCGCCGCGGCCGCCGAGCACACCACATTCGTCGAGGTCAGTCCGCACCCCACTCTGACCGCCGCCATCACCGAGACCGTCGAACCGCTCGGCCATCACCACAGCGTGGGCACGCTCACCAAGGACGCCGACGACACCTGGACTTTCCGCACCAACCTCAATGCCGTGCACACCCACCGGCCGCCGCAGACGACCCATCCGGCCGAACCCCATCCGGTACTACCCAGCACACCGTGGCAGCACAACGCGTACTGGATGCGCACGCGCGTCACGCCGCCCCTGGCGTCCCATTCGCGCGTCGTCCCCGTGGTGCCCGTGACGGACGACGGCATGCCGGGTGGGTGGCTGTGCGAACTGGACTGGGTCGCGACATCCGCGCCCGCCCCCGACAACGCCGAGGACAGTTGGCTCGTCATCGGCGACCCCGACCTGGCCGCCGAACTACGCGACAGCGCAGGCGTGGCCTCCCAGGTGACGGCGCTCGACGACGCTCCCGCGGGCGACGCGGACCTGGCCGCGGCACTGGGCGCGGCGACCCGGGTGGTGTTCGCGCCCGCGGTCGACGGTGACCAGACTGCCGCCGCGGCGGGATACCGATTGTTCGACACGGCGCGCCGATTGGTGTCGGCCGCGGCCGCGGCGCCCTCGGCACCCCGCCTGCACCTGGTGACCCGCAATGCCCAGCCGGTGGCCGACGGTGACCGCGCCAACCCCGCGCACGCGGTGCTGTGGGGCCTCGGACGCACCGTGGCACTGGAACACCCCGAGGTCTGGGGCGGTGTCACCGACGTCGACGACACCGTGCCCGCCACGCTGTGCGCACGCTATCTGCTGGCCGAGGCGGGTTCCGACGGCACCGAGGATCAGGTCGTCTACCGCGCCGGCACCCGCCACGTACCGCGTCTGCGGTATCGCTCGACCCCGACCGGTCCGGCCGCCCGGCTCGACGGTGACGGCACCCACCTGGTGGTCGGGGCGACCGGCAACATCGGCCCGGCGCTGATCGGTCAGCTCGCCGCCACCGGTGCGCGCACCATCGTCGCGGTGTCGCGCGCACCCGGGGGCCGCCTGGACGACGTGACGAAAACGCTTGCCGCCCAAGGTGTCAAACTGGTGACAGTGGCCGCCGACGCAGCCGACCGGACGGCCATGACGGCACTGTTCGACAGGTTCGGTGCCGACCTGCCCGCGCTGTCAGGTGTCTACCTGGCGGCCTTCGGCGGTGGCCCGGTGACGCTGGCGGACATGTCCGACACCGACGTCGCGGCGATGTTCAGGCCGAAACTCGACGCCGTGGCGGTGCTGCACACATTGTCGCTGCGCTGCCCGGAGCTGCGCCGGTTCGTGATGTTCTCGTCGATCTCCGGGCTCACCGGATCACGGTGGCTCGGCCACTACGCGGCGACCACGACATTCCAGGATGCGTTCGCCTGCGCGCGCCGGGCGGCGGGGCTGCCGGCCACCGCCGTCAACTGGGGCCTGTGGCAGTCCCTGGCCGAACACCAGGGCGACCTCGAGAACCAGGTGACCGCGGGGTCCGGCCTGCGTCCGATGCCCGACGACACGGCCATCCGGGCACTGTCATGGGCCACCCGGCCCGACGCCTCGGCCCGCGCGATCGTGGCCGACGCCGACTGGCCTCGTCTCGCCGCGGCCTACCGGACCCGCGCGCCGCTGCGGATCCTCGACGACCTGCTCGGCGCGGTCACCGACGGCCAGATCCCCTCGGGTGACACGGAATTCCGTGACCGGCTGCGACGCAGTGCCCCCGACGAGCGGCACGACCTGCTGACCGATCACGTGAGCTCCCTGGTCGCGGGTGTCATGGGACTCGAGTCGACCCGGCTTCTGGAGCCCACCACCGGGTTCTTCCAATTCGGCATGGATTCCTTGATGACGGTGACGCTGCAACGCGCGCTCAGCGAGACGCTCGGAGAGCCGCTGCCCACCTCGGTGGTATTCGACTACCCGACGGTCGAAGCGCTGACCGGGTATCTGGCATCCACCATGCCCGAACTCACCGGGGTCGCCGAGGATGCCGACGGTGCCGACCTCGCCGATGGCCTCTCCGAAGACGAACTGCTACAAGCGCTTTCTGAAAGGCTGGGCTGACACCCGATGACCTCCGCCGCACCGGACCGCCGGGCGATCATCGCCGAGGCGCTGCACAAGATCGACGACCTGACCGCCAGGCTCGCGATCGCCGAGAAAGCCGACACCGAACCGATCGCCGTGATCGGCATGGGGTGCCGCTTCCCGGGTGGCGCCGACAACCCCGACCAGTACTGGGAGCTGCTCACCGAGGGGCGCAGCGGTGTGATCCGGGTGCCCGAAAACCGTTGGGACGCCGACGCGTACTACCACACCGACCACACGGTCCCCGGCACCATCTGCAACCGCGAAGGCGGATTCCTGACGTCGTGGCAGCCCGACCAGTTCGACGCCGAGTTCTTCGGCATCTCGCCGCGCGAGGCGGCCGGGATGGACCCGCAGCAGCGCCTCCTGATGGAGGTCAGCTGGGAGGCACTCGAAGACGCCGGGCTGACACCCAAACACGTCCGCGGCACCGCGACCGCGGTGTACGTCGGCATGACCACCAACGACTACTCGCTGACCTTCGCCGGCCGGCTGGCCCCCGAAGACGTCGATCCTTACATCCCGTTCGGTAACGCCGCGAACTTCGCGGCGGGTCGGCTGTCGTACTTCCTCGGCGTCAACGGGCCCGCGGTGGTGATCGACACCGCGTGCTCGTCGTCGCTGGTCGCCATCCACCTGGCCTGCCAGAGCCTGCGGCGCCGGGAGGCCGACAACGCGCTGGCCGCCGGTGTGAACCTGATGCTCAGCCCGGAGAACACCATCGCCTGTTCGCGGTGGGGCATGCTCGCGCCCGACGGGTCGTGCAAGGCCTTCGATGCCGATGCCAACGGTTACGTACGCAGCGAGGGCTGCGGCGTGGTGGTGCTCAAGCGCCTCGAGGACGCCGAGCGCGACGGTGACCGGGTCCTCGCGGTGATCCGGGGCAGCGGCGTCAACCAGGACGGCGCCAGCAGCGGACAGACCGTGCCCAACGGTCCGGCACAGCAGGCACTGCTGCGCCGGGTGCTTGCCGCCGCCCGCCTGCAGCCCGGCGACATCGACTACATCGAGGCACACGGCACCGGGACCCCGCTGGGCGACCCGATCGAACTCGACGCGTTGGCAGCGGTTTTCGGTGATCGTGGCCAGCGGTCGCCGCTGGTGCTTGGATCGGTCAAGACCAATCTCGGTCACCTCGAATCGGCCGCCGGAGTGGCCGGGTTCATCAAGACGGTGCTCGCCCTGAAGCAGGCTCACATTCCGCGTCAGCTGCATTTCAAGCGACTCAACCCGCACGCCGCCGAACGCGCGACGCGCTTCACCATCGCCGCGGATCCCATGGACTGGCCCGCCACGGGCGAGCCGCGCCGGGCCGGGGTTTCGTCGTTCGGGGTCAGCGGCACCAACGCCCACATCGTTGTCGAACAGGCACCGGATCCCGTGGCCGCCGAGTCCATCGACGAACCGGCGGTGAGCACTCTGGTGATCTCGGGCAAGAGCGAAGCGAGGCTGGCCGGCTGGGCCGCCACGTTGGCCGACTGGTTGGCCGGGCCCGGCGCCGCCACGCCGCTGGCCGACGTGGCCCACACGCTGGACCACCACCGGGCGCAGTACCCGCTGTTCGCGACCGTGACCGCGGTGGCACACCGGCAGGCGGTCGCCGGACTGCGGGCGATCGCCGACGGATACCGGGCGCCGGGAGTGGTCGAGGTCCATGAGGGCGACTGCAGGCCCGGCACAGTCTTCATCTACTCCGGGCAGGGTTCACAGTGGGCCGGGATGGGTCGGCAGCTGCTGGCCGCCGAACCCGCCTTCGCGGCCGCCGTCGACGAGCTCGAACCGGATTTCGTCGAGCAGGTCGGCTTCTCGCTGCGCGACGTGCTGTCCGCCGGGGACCTGCCGACCGGTATCGAACGTATCCAGCCGGTGCTCGTCGGCGTGCAGTTGGCGCTGACCGCACTATGGGGTGCCCACGGCGTGAAACCCGATGCGGTGATCGGTCATTCGATGGGTGAGGTGAGCGCCGCCGTGGTGGCCGGTGCGCTGACACCCGCCGACGGCCTCAAGGTGATCGCCACCCGGTCGAGGCTGCTGGCCGGGTTGTCCGGTCAGGGTGCCATGGCACTGGTCGAACTCGACGTCGACGCCGCCGGGCGCCTGATCAAGGACTACCCGGGGGTCTCGGTCGCGGTGCACGCGTCACCGCGGCAGACCGTGATCGCGGGCCCGCCCGACCAGGTGGACGCGCTCATCACCGTCGTTGCCGCCCGTGACCTGCTGGCCCGCCGCGTCGAGGTGGACGTCGCTTCGCACCACGAGACGGTGGAACCCGTTCTGGCCGAGCTGCGTTCGGCGTTGTCCGGGCTGACCCCCCGGCCGCCGGTGATCCCGTTGCTCAGCACGGCGCTGGAGAACGTGGCACCCGGCGACGCGGTGCTGGACGCCGGATACTGGTGTGCCAACCTACGCAATCCGGTGCGGTTCAGCGACGTCGTCACGGCCGCCGGCGCCGATCACGGCACCTTCATCGAGATCAGCCCGCATCCGGTGCTGACCCATGCTCTCGACGACATCCTGGCCGGTGCACATCACCACAGCCTGGGCACGCTGGCGCGGGACACCGATGACGTCCTGACGTTCCACACCAATCTCGCGGCAACCCACACCGGCGCAGCGCCGACCAGTGCGCGCCGGACCGGGCCGCACATCCGGTTGCCGCACCGGCCGTGGCACCACACCCGGCACTGGGTCTGCGTGCCTGAGCGGCCCGGCAAGTCGCTGCGTGACGGTTCGGCCGCCGACCCCGCCGCGTCACCCTCCGGTGCCCCCGACGACTGGTTCCTCGAACTCGGCTGGCCGAACCGTGAACTCGGCGCATCCGGCCCAGGTGATGCGTCATGGCTGGTGCTCGCAGGTACGCAGTCCGGTCCCGCCCTCGGTGCACTGCTGGGCGCGAGGCGGGTCATCGACGTGACCGAGTTCGACGGCACGGTGTCCGCTGCCGACATCGCCGGTGTCGACCATGTGCTCTATGCACCACCGGTGCCGGCCGACCCGTTCGATGTCGCTGAGGCACACCGGACGTTCCACACCGCCAAGCGTCTGGCGACGGCCCTGGCCGCGGCCCCGTCAGGACCGAAGCTGGTGATGCTCACCCGTAACGCCCAGGCCGTCACCGCAAGGGACCGTGCCAACCCGGCGCATGCGATCCTCTGGGGACTGGGCCGCACCCTGGCCGTCGAGAACCCCGGGATCTGGGGCCGCATCGTCGACGTCGATGTCGCGGCACCGGCCGAACTGGTCGCATGGCAGGTCGCCAGCGAGGTCGCCGCGGCCGACGGCGACGACCAGGTGGTGTACGCCGCGGGTCGTCGCCACGTCCCTCGGCTGCGGCGGTCGACGCCGCCAACCGCGGTAACCGGATTGCGAAGCGGAACAAGTCATCTCGTGATCGGATCCACTGGCAACGTCGGCCCCGACCTGATCCGGCAGCTGGGTGAGATGGGCGCCTCGACCGTCGTGGCCGTCGCCCGGCACACCAGCCCGGTACTCGACGAATTACGAGCCACCCTGGCGCAGGGCGGCAGCTCCCTGGTCACCGTCATTGCCGATGCGGCCGACGAGGCCGCCATGACAGCATTGTTCGAGCGTTTCGGCGTCGATCTGCCCGCGCTGGACGGCGTCTACCTCGCCGCACTCTCGGGTGGGGCGGGCCAGCTGACCGAACTCTCGGACGCCGACGTGGCGGCGATGTTCCGGCCCAAGGTGGATGCCCTCGGCGTTCTGCACCGGTTGACACTCACCACACCGGTGCGTCATTTCGTGCTGTTCTCGTCTGTCACCGGGCTGTTCGGGTCACGCTGGCTCGGTCACTACACGGCGGCGGGCGCGTTCGCCGATGCGTTCGCGCAGGCGCGCCACGCTGTCGGACTGCCGGCGACCGTGGTCGACTGGGGGTTGTGGAAGTCCTGGGCCGACGCCCAGCCCGCGACAGCCGCAGCGGGGCTCACACCGATGCCGAACGCCGTCGCGATCGGCGCCCTACCCGCGCTCCTCAGTCCCGACGCCGGTGTTCATCCCATCGTCGCCGCGGCCGACTGGGACCAGTTGGCCCATTCGTACCGCGCCCGCACGGCGTTCCACATCGTCGACGACCTGCTGATCGGTGATGACGACGGTGCCCTGATCCCCGACGATCTCGGTGAGCCCGCGCCAGGGACACTGCTCGGCCCGCGGGTGTCGGCACAGGGAACAGTCTGGCGGGCACGCCTTTCGGCGGCGGAGCGGCCGTACCCGGGAGAGCACCGGGTCCGGGGTGTCGACGTGGTACCCGCGTCGGTGCTGCTGCACACGCTCGCGGCGGTCGGCGACCAGCTCGGCGCAACCGGCGCCGCCGACATCCGGTTCGACTATCCCGTCGTGCTCGACCAGCCGAAGGTCGTCCACGTCAGCGCCGACGGCGACTCGGTGTGCGTGTTCACGTCGCCGTCCCCGGACACTCCCACCAGCCGGTGGGTCCGCCATGTCAGCGCGCGGCTGGTGCACGAGTGCACCGAGATCGCCGATCTTCCCGTCGATTCCGTGGAGATCGCCGCGTTCGACGCCGAATCGGCGGCAGAACTCCAGGCGGCATGGGGTATCGAGGGCCGGCCGTATCCGTGGTCGGTGGTGGGGCATCGGCCGGTGCCCGGCGGTACCGATGTCGACGTCGAACTACCCACGGCGACAGCCGGTGTCGCGTTGATCGACGCCGTCGTGCATCTGGCCAGGCTGGCCGACCGCGCACACGACGGCCTGATGTTCCCCGCCGCTGTCACCGGCATGCGCGTGGACACCGCGGTCACGGGCGGTGGCGCCACGGTGCGCATCCGGCGCCGCGGCGGCAACGCCGCCGGGTTCACCGTCGACATCGTCGCCGCATCCTGCGACGGCACCACCTGGCTCGACGTGCGTGGCTTGCGTTATGCCGCCGCCGAAACGGGTTCGGCACCGGTGACACCCGACGCACCGCGCTGGGGACTGCTCTCCAGCGATGAGACCACTGCGGAGCTGGAGTCCAGGTTGCAGGCAATCCTGGCCCGCGAGCTGGGGATGCCACCGGCCGCCGTGCGGGTGGACCAGCCGTTCCCTGAACTGGGTCTGGATTCGATGATGGCGATGGCGGTGCTGCGCGACACCAAGGCGCTGGTGGGCTTGGACGTCTCGGCGACGATGCTGTGGGACCACCCCACCATCGCCACCCTTTCGGCATTGCTCACGGACATGCTCGCCCCGCAGCGCGAATCGCAACAGGTGACCGAGGACATCGGCACGGTCGACGACGCGTCGATGAGCGTGCTGGATGAGCTCTTCGCCCACGTGGAGTCGGTGTCAGCCGGCAGTGAGAGTGGTATTCGATGAAGACGACATTCAGCAGGGTGTCGGCCATGACCGATGCACAGCGCAGTGCGCTGAGCGAGCAGTTCACCAAGGCGGCCCGTATCGCCGGTGCCGAACCGATCGCCGTCATCGGGATCGGCTGCCGCTTTCCCGGCGGTGTGCGCGGCCCGCAGGACTACTGGTCGTTACTGACCGCGGGGCGCGATGCCGTCACCGAGGTGCCCGCCGATCGCTGGGATGCCGACGAGTACTACGACGCCGATCCGCTGGCGCCGGGCCGGATGCCATCCAAGTGGGGCGGCTTTCTGTCGGACGTCGCGGGTTTCGACGCGGATTTCTTCGGTATCGCTCCACGGGAAGCCGAGGCGATGGACCCGCAGCAGCGCGTTCTGCTCGAAGTCGCCTGGGAGGCGCTGGAACACGCCGGTATCGCACCTGACGCGCAGAGCGGCACCCGCACCGGCGTGATGATGGGCGTGTACTACAACGAGTATCAGGCGGCATCGGCGGCCAACCCCGACGCCATCGACGCCTATTCGGCGACCGGTAACGCGCACAGCGTGACCGTCGGTCGGATCGCCTACCTGCTGGGGTTGCGCGGGCCCGCCGTCGCCGTCGACACCGCCTGCTCGTCGTCCCTGGTGTCGGTGCACCTGGCCTGTCAGAGCCTGCGCATGCGTGAGAGTGACCTGGCCCTGGCCGGTGGGATCAACCTCATTCTCCGGCCGGAAACGCAACTGGCACTGGCGAAGTGGGGCATGCTCTCACCGCGCGGCCGCTGCCACGCCTTCGACGCCGGCGCCGACGGATTCGTCCGTGGCGAGGGCGCCGGGGTGGTCGTCCTCAAACGGCTCACCGACGCGGTGCGCGACGGTGACCGGGTGCTGGCCGTGGTCCGCGGCTCGGCGGTGAACCAGGACGGCCGGTCCAACGGGATGACCGCCCCGAATGCACCCGCGCAACGTGACGTCATCACCCAGGCACTGACGGCCGGCGATGTGCCCGCCACCTCCGTGAGCTTCGTCGAAACGCACGGCACCGGAACGTCGCTGGGCGACCCCATCGAGTTCGACGCCCTCGCATCGGTGTATGGCCACGGTGATGCACCCTGCGCCCTCGGCGCGGTGAAGACCAATTTCGGCCACCTGGAGGCCGCCGCCGGTATCGCGGGTTTCATCAAGACGGTACTGTCCGTGCACAACGGCCGGATTCCCCCCAATCTCCATTTCTCCCGATGGAATCCGGCAATAGACGCCCGTCCCACCCGACTGTTCGTCCCCACCGAGGCCACCGCGTGGCCCGACACGGCATCGCCGCGGCGCGCTGGTGTGTCGTCTTTCGGCCTGGGCGGCACGAACGCGCACATCGTCCTCGAACAGGGGCCCGACTTCGAAGCGGGTGGCAGCACCGAAGGTGTCACGACGCTCGTCGTCGCGGGCAAGTCCGTCGACCGGATGAGCGCGTGGGCACAGACGCTGGCCGACTGGCTGGCCACCGACGCCGATACGCCGCTCGACGATGTCGCCCACTCCCTGCGCACAGGGCGCAGCCGCCTTGGCGTGTCGGCGGCCGTCTGCGCCAGGGACTCCTCCGAAGCGATCGCCGGTCTACGCGCGCTGGCCGCCGGGCAGCCCGCCGTCGGCGTGGTGGGCCCGGAGCACGGGACGCCGGGCCCCGGGACGGTGTTCGTGTATTCGGGTCAGGGGTCACAGTGGGCGGGCATGGGCAGGCGGCTGCTCGCCGAGGAGCCGGCGTTCGCGGCGGCCGTGGCGGAGCTCGAGTCGGACTTCGTTGCCCAAGTGGGCTTCTCACTTCATCAGGTGCTCTCCTCCGGTGAACCGGTGGAGGGGATCGACCGCATCCAGCCCGTGCTGGTCGGCGTCCAGCTGGCGCTGACAGCATTGTGGCGATCGCATGGTGTCGAACCGGACGCTGTCATCGGTCACTCGATGGGGGAGGTGGCCGCTGCGGTCGTCGCCGGTGGTCTCACCGCTGCGGACGGTTTGAAGGTCATCGCAACGCGGTCGAAACTGATGGCACGGCTCTCCGGTCGCGGAGCCATGGCGCTGCTGGAAGTCGATGCCGACGGTGCGGCCGCACTGCTCGCCGACCGACCCGACCTGACGGTGGCGGTGCACGCGTCGCCGCGGCAGACCGTCATCGCCGGACCCCCCGACCAGATCGATACCGTCATCGCCGAGGTGCAGGCCGCCAACAAGCTGGCGCGCCGCGTGGAGGTCGACGTGGCCTCCCACCATCCGACCGTCGACCCGATCCTCGGCGAACTCCGCTCGGCGCTCGCCGACCTCGCACCGTCCGTACCGCGCATCCCGCTGCTGAGCACCGCCGATTCGCCTGGTACGGCGCCCACCCTGGACGCGGACTACTGGGTCGCCAACCTGCGCCGCCCCGTCCGCTTCACTCAGGCAGTGCAGACGGCCGCCGCGCAGCACGCGGTGTTCATCGAGGTGAGCCCGCACCCATTGCTCGCGCACGCCGTGACCGACACCCTGGCGGTGGCGCGGCCGCGGGGTGACGTCCGGGTGCTGTCCACCATGACCCGCGACGAGGACGAAACCCGCACCGTGCGCGCGAACATCGCCGCGTTCCGGTTGGCACGCCCGGAGTCAGCGGTGCCGGGCAGCGAGCGGGGTCGGCGGACAGATCTTCCGCCTGCGCCGTGGCATCACACCGCCTACTGGCTGGCACCCATCGTCACGTGCGGCGCCGCGGGTCAGCACCCGCTGCTGGGCACGCACGTGGAAACCCCGTCAGGAGAACACATCTGGCGTGCCGATGTGAGCGCCGAGCTCATCCCGTGGCTGGCCGACCACAAGGTGCACGGTCAGTCGATCCTGCCCGCGGCCGCGTTCACCGAGATGGCGCTGGCCGCGGCCGGCCAGGCCCTCGGGGCCGGCGTCGAGCGGGTGACGCTGCGCCGGTTGGAAGTCGAACAGATGTTGCCGGTGGATGCGATGATCAGCCTGACCACTCAGCTGCGGCCCTCCGACGGCAGTGGGATGCGGGTGGAGATCCACTCCCGTAACCAGTCCGGAGTGTGGACCCGTCACGCGGTGGCGCACGCCGACGCGGTGCAACCGGGTGCGCGTCCCCAACGCCTCGGCCCGGTCGGCGACGGCGCATCCGTGCTGGCACCCGCCGATTTCTACACCGCGTTACGCCGCACCGGGGCATGGCACGGTCCTGCGTTCGCGGCGCTGACCCGGATCGTGCGTGATCCCGTCGGCGTGTCCGACGTCGAGATCGTCCTGCCCGACGAGGCCTTACCCAACCGCGCTTTCCGGCTGCATCCGGTGCTGCTCGACGCGGCGCTGCAGGGCCTGGCGGCCGCGATGCCGCCTGCCGCGCTGGCCGACGCCGCCGACGCGACCGTGCTGCCGGTGTCGATCGAATCGGTGCGGGTTTTCGCGCCGGTGGGCAGGCGGGCGCGCTGCCGTGCCGAACTGGTGTCCTTCGCCGACAACGGCGCCGACGCGATCGGTCGCGTCATGCTGACCGACGAATCCGGCACGCCGACAGCCGAACTGACCGGCGTGTACCTGCGCCGTGTGCAGCGGCGTACCGTGCCGTTGCCACTCGAGCAGAAGATCTTCGACACCACCTGGGTTCCGACACCCGCGCCGGCCTCGTCGGGTCCGGCGCACGGCAGTTGGCTCGCCTTGGGCCACGACGACGCGGGCACCGCGCTGGCGGAGCGGTTCGCCCGCCAGCTGGACGGACCAGAGCACCGGGTGATCACCGCAGACCTCGGTGACGAGGCTGCCGTGGTCCAGGCCTTCGCCATCACCGCGGGTGATGCCGCACGGCCACCGGTCGGTGTCGTGGCATTCATCGACACGGCGGCATTCGACCCGGCCGACGTCACGGGCGCATCGGCGCGGGCCCGCGACCTGATCTGGAAAGCAGCGGTGGCGGTACGTGTCATCGCCGGGGGATGGCACGGCCAAGCACCCCGGCTGTGGCTGGTGACCCGCAGTGGCCTCGCCGTCACGGAGGGTGAGGCCGGCGACCCGGCGATCGGCGCACTACGCGGCCTGGTCCGGGTGCTGGCCTACGAGCACCCCGAATTGCGGGCGACGCTGCTCGACATCGACGACTCCGGCGCCGTGACGGCGGCACTGAGCGGTGAGTTGGGTTCTGACGGACGTGATGACGTCATCGCGTGGCGCGGGTCGCACCGCTACGTCGAACGCCTCGCGCGGGCCGCGGCGCCGTCCACAGGCAAGCACCCGGTTGTCCGCGACGACGGCGCCTACGTCGTCACGGGCGGGCTCGGCGGGCTCGGGCTGGTGATGGCGCGATGGCTGGCCGACCGCGGCGCGGGGCGCATCGTGCTGAGTGGCCGCAGCGCGCCGTCGGAATCGGTGCGCCAGACGCTCGCGCAGTTCGGTGAACAAACAGAAATCGACTATGTGGCAGGTGATATCGCCGAAGCGGGAGTCGCAGCGCGACTGGTCGCTTCGGCCGGGCAGACCGGTAAGGTGCTGCGCGGTGTCCTGCATTCGGCGGCGGTCATCGAGGACGGGTTGATCAGCTCCCTGGATCCGGCCTGCCTCGCGCGGGTGTGGGCGCCCAAAGCGGTGGGCGCGCTGCGCTTGCACGAGGCGACCGCCGGGCTGGACCTCGACTGGTGGGTCGGCTTCTCGTCGGTCGCGTCGTTGTTGGGCTCGCCGGGGCAGGGCGCCTACGCGGCCGCCAATGCCTGGCTCGACGCACTGGTGGCCTGGCGCCGCGCCGCGGGACTGCCTGCGACGGCGATCAACTGGGGTCAGTGGTCGGACGTCGGAGTGGCCAGCGGGTTGCGGATGGAGGCACTCGATCCGATCAGCCCCGCGGAAGGTATCGAGGCGATCGAAGCGATGCTGGCCGGCGACGTCGCACAGGTCGGCGTGGCGCGGTTACGACTCGACCGTGCGGCCGCAGCTCTCCCGGAGATCGCCGACCTCGGGTTCTTCGCCGGTCTGGTGGCCGAACTCGACCGCACCGACGACTCCGAATGGGCCGGCGTGCAGACCCTGCGCACGATGCCGCCGGCGGAGGCCACCGCGGCGGTGTTGGCCCGGCTGCGTGCGCGGGTCGCGGCGATCATGGGTTACGCCGACGAGACCGCGATCGACGTCGGGCAACCTCTCACCGATACGGGTCTGGATTCCCTGATGGCGGTCCGGATCCGCAACACCGTGCGGGCCGACTTCGGTGTCGAGCCGCCCGTTGCGCTCCTGCTGCAGGGCGCCACCCCGAAAGACCTCGCAGATGACCTGGTACGACAGCTCGGTATCGCCGCGGCCGAACCCACGCCGCCCGCCGGCGGCCTGCGGGACCGGACAGCACAGCGAGCCGCCGCGCGCCAACGGGCCGCGCTGCGCCGGAAGGCAGGATGACGATATGACGACCAGTGCGCCAAACACCATGCCGGCCACGGCGATTGCGGTGATCGGGATGGCCGGTAGATTTCCCGGTGCCCGTTCGGTTGCCGAATTCTGGCGGAACCTGCGCGCCGACTCCGAATCCATCGTGACGCTGTCGGATGAGGACCTGTCGGCCGCCGGGGTCAGCGACGAGGCGCTCGCCAGCCGCAATTACGTCAAACGTGCCGCGCTCATGGACGGTATCGAGGAGTTCGATGCCGAGTTCTTCGGATTCACCCCGCAGGCGGCCCGGATGATGGATCCACAACACCGCCTGTTCCTCCAATCTGCTTGGCAGGCAATCGAAGACGCGGGACTCGACCCCGGCGCCATCGAGGGGTCGATGGGGGTATTCGGAACCAGTTCGACCAGCGGATATCTGCTGCACAACCTCATCTCGCACGTCGACGCCAACCGGGTCATCGGGCAGGGTGCATCGTTCGACATGGTCAGCCTGTCGCTGCAGAACGACAAGGACCACCTGGCAACCCGTGTCGCGCACCAGTTGAACCTTCGCGGGCCCGCGCTCGCGGTGCAGACGGCGTGCTCGTCGTCACTGCTGGCCGTGCACCTCGCGTGCGCGAGCATCCTCAACGGCGAATGCGAGATGGCGCTGGCCGGCGGCTCCTCGATCCGCGTACCGCACCACGTCGGCTACTGGCACGAACCGGGCTCGATGGTGTCGCCCAGCGGACACTGCCGGCCGTTCGACGCGCGCTCGGACGGCACGATATTCGGCAGTGGTGTCGGGGTGGTGCTGCTCAAGCCGCTGCAGGACGCCCTCGAGGACGGTGACCGCATCCGCGCCGTGATCCGCGGTTCTGCAGTCAACAACGACGGCTCGACGAAGATGAACTACGCGGCACCCAACGCCGCGGGCCAGGCCGAGGCGATCGCCGAGGCGCATGCGGTGGCCGAGGTCGATGCGTCCACCATCAGCTACGTCGAAAGTCACGGCACCGGAACGCCGCTGGGTGATCCGATCGAGATCGAAGGGCTCCGCCAGGCCTTCGAACTGTCCGAAGACGTGCGCAGGTGGCCCTGCGTGGTGGGGTCGGTGAAGTCGAACATCGGTCACCTCGAGGTGGCCTCCGGTATCGCGAGCCTGATCAAGACGATCCTCTGCCTCGAGAACCGTGGTATCCCCGGCACACTGCACTACACCAGTCCCAACCCCGAATTGCACCTGGAGCGTGGCCCGTTCGAGGTGCGCAGTGGGTATCAGCCGTGGGACACCGACGGTGTCCGCCGGGCGGGGGTCAGTTCGTTCGGTGTCGGCGGGACCAATGTCCACATGGTGCTGGAAGAGGCGCCGGCGGGGCCGGTCGGCTCACCCGCCACAGGCCCGCAGGTGCTGACGATGTCCGCGCGCAGTGCCGAGAGCCTCGCGGAGGGGCGACGCGCGCTGGCTGCCGAACTGTCGGCGAACGATGATCTGGACCTGGGTGACGTCGCGTGCACGCTGGCCAGGCGACGGCCGGAGCAGTTCCGCCTGGTGGCCGTCGCACGGGACCGGGCCACCGCAGCGGCCATGCTGGCCGCTGCGGATGACGACACGATCAACGACACGGTGTTCGTCGGTGAATCGGTCGCCGGCACCGACCGGGTGGTGCTGCTGTTCCCGGGCCAGGGCGCGCAGCACGTCGGCATGGCCAGGGGACTCTACGACACCGAGCCGGTGTTCACCGAGTACTTCGACAGGGCCGCAGCGGGTTTCGCCGAGGAGCTGGGTATCGACCTGCGCGCGGAGATCTTCGACGGGACCGCGCGCAATCTCGAGCGCACCGATCGGGCGCAGCCCGCGCTGTTCACCGTCGAGTACGCACTGGCGAAGACACTCGAATCGTATGGCGTGCGGCCCGCGGCACTGGCCGGGCACAGTATCGGCGAGTACGCGGCGGCCACCTACGCCGGCGTCTTCGACCTCGAGACCGCCGTCAAGGCCGTCTCGGTGCGTGCCCGGCTGATGCACGCCGCACCACGTGGCGTCATGGTGGCGGTGGCGCTGAGCCCAGAGGACATCGCCGAACATCTCGGTGACGACGTCGACCTGGCGGCCGTCAACGATCCCGGCGGCTGCGTGGTCGCGGGTTCCGAGCAGGGCATCGCGGCGTTCACGACCCGACTGGCCGACCGGGGTGTGGCCGCGCGTCGGGTCCGCACATCGCACGCGTTCCACTCGCGACTGATGGACCCGGTGGTGCCCGAATTCACCGGCGCGCTCTCGCGGATGAGCCTGCGCGAACCGCACATCCCACTGCTGTCGAACGTGAGCGGCACCTGGCTGTCGCCGGGCGAGGCGACCAAGCCGGCCACCTGGTCACGCCAGATCCGGGCCACCGTGCGTTTCGCCGACGAACTGGCGACCGTGCTGGCCGACGCGGACCGGGTCGTCGTCGAGGTGGGTCCCGGCGGGACGTTGACGTCGTCCGCGGCGCGTCATCCGCGGTGGGGAAGTCGCCACCGCGCTGTGCGCCTCATGCGGCATCAGGCGCAGAACCGCGACGACCACGACACCTTCCTGCTCGGTCTCGGTCAGCTGTGGGCCGCCGGTGTCGACGTCGACCTGCCCGCACGGCGAACGACGAGCGCGCGCCGCCGCCTGGTGTCGCTACCCGGTTACCCCTTTGCGCGGCAACGGCACTGGGTGGAGTACAACAGCGCCGCACGGACGGGGCACACCGGTAGCGGCGCAGCAGGACAGCCCGCACACAACGGGCACGCCGCAGTCACGCAGACCGGCGGCCGGTCGCCCATCGAGACGACGCTGCAGCGGATCTGGGCACAGTGCCTTGGCATCCCGTCGATCGACCGCACCGCCAACTTCTTCGAACTCGGTGGGGATTCGCTGATCGCGATCAGCGTCGCGATGACCGCCGGCAACGAAGGTCTTGACCTCACGCCGCAGGATCTCTACGAGAATCAGACCGTCGCGGCGCTCGCCAAACGGCTGGCGGCCCGCTACGCCGAGGGTGGGCTCACCAGGCAGTCTGTGTCCGACACGACACATCCACCGCTTCCACCGAACGTGCTCGAGTTCACCGAACACGGACTGTCCGACTCCGGGTCCTGGCGGATACCGCTGATCCTGCGGTTGCGCCCGGATGTCTCCACCGACGATATCGCGGCCGTGCTGACGGCACTCACCGGGCACCACGACGGCCTGCGGCTACGCCTGGTGCGGCGCGCCGACTCCTGGGAACAGCACATCGACGAACCGGGCGAGTTCACCACATTGGCACAGGCGACCCTGCCCGACGGCGTGGCCGCCGGGCAGGAACGTGCTGCGGTGCTCACGATCCTGGACCAGCAGATCACCGGAGTGGACGGTGCCGCGCCGATGCTGCTGGCCGTACACGTCACCGGTGGTCCAGGGGGATCCTGCTTCCTGGCGCTCGGGGTGCACGGCATCGTCGGTGACCCGTCGTCGCGTGACATCCTGCTGACCGATCTGTTCACCGCCTTCGGTCAGCGGCTGGCCGGTGAGCCGATCCAACTGCAGTCCGCCGGCCCGTCGTGGCGGGAGTGGTCACAGCTCAGTAGCGCGCTGGCGACGCATCCGGCGGTGATCGACAGCCGCGAATTCTGGACCGATGCCGCCACGAGTCCCACGCTGCGCATCGCCGGTCCGGCATCGGGCCCACCGGCGCGTGCCGACCTGGCGACGCTGTCGACCGCACTGACGGTGGCCGAGACCACCGAGATCGACGACGCGCGGCGCCGCCTCAAGGCGCCGATCGACGATCTGCTGCTGGCCGCACTGGGTCGCGCGGTCGCTGCCACCGCGGGTGAGGGTGTGCTCGCCGTCGACCTGGCCGGTTCGTGCAGATCGGTGCTGCGACCCGAGGTGGATCCGCGCCGCACCGTCGGCCTCTTCACCGCCGTGTATCCGGTACCCCTGACGTGCGCCGGCGATCATGGGGCGCAGGTTCGTGATCAGCTGGCCGCGGTGCACGAAAGACTGGCTGCGGTGCCGCATTACGGGATCGGCTACGGGCTGCTCCGTCACCTGTACGGTCCCACCGCGCGGCGTCTGTCCGGCGTCGCACCTGCCGACATCCACCTGGCATACGCCGGGGCGATCCCCGATCTGCCGCCGGACTCACCCACTGCTGAATCCGGCGCAACTCCCATTCAGTTCGACACCGACACCGCGCTTCCGGTGCGCGAGGCGACGGCTGGGCTCGGCCACGCCATCGAATTGCGCGTCTACCGTAGTGCCGGTGTGCTGCACCTGGACTGGTGGTATGACACCCGCCGGGTGGAGCCGGATCGGATCGCAGCGCTGGCCGACGCGTTCTCGTCGACGCTGGCGAGCCTGGCCCGCGAAGCGATCGTCGAGGACGAGATGGAAACGGCCAGTGACGAACTCGAGCTGATCGACTTGTCTTCGCCCGATCTCCCGACGCCGGACCTCGAACTGGGAGAAGCCAATGCCCGTCCATGACAAGGCGAGTGACAAGGCGATCGTCGTCGACGGCGTCACCAAGAAGTTCGGATCGGTCGAGGCGTTGCGCGGCGTCAGCTTCGAGGTCGGCAAGGGCGAGGTGCTCGGCCTGCTCGGCCCCAACGGCGCGGGCAAGACGACGACGGTGGACATCCTGGCCACCCTGAGCAAGCCGACGTCCGGGCGCGCGATCGTCGCCGGCCACGACGTCGTCGACGATCCGGCCGGAGTGCGCCGGCGCATCATGCTGACCGGGCAGCAGGTGGCGCTCGACGAACTGCTCACCGGCCGCGAGAACCTGGTGATGTTCGGTCGCCTGCAGGGCCTGCGCAAGGCCGACGCCCGCACCCGCGCCGCCGATCTCCTCGACCAGTTCGATCTCGGCTACGCCGCCGACCGCAGGCTCGGCACGTATTCGGGCGGTATGCGCCGACGCATCGACATCGCCTGTGGTCTGGTGGTGCGCCCCGACGTGGTCTTCCTCGACGAGCCGACCACCGGACTCGATCCGCGGAGCCGGCAGAGTGTCTGGAATCTGGTGTCGACGTTCAAAGATGTCGGCATCACGACACTGTTGACCACGCAGTACCTCGAAGAGGCGGATTCGCTGGCCGACCGCATCGTCGTGATCGACCGTGGCACCGTGATCGCCGAAGGTACCGCCGATCAGCTCAAGGAACGGGCCGGCACCACCTACTGCGAGATCGTCCCACGGCATGTCGCCGATCTGCCGTTCATCATCGACGTGCTGGCGCCGCTGCTGCCCGAACAGAAGGCCAATGCGCTCAGCGCCGACACCGACCGGGTGTCGATGCCCGCGCCGGACGGTAGCAAGACGCTGGTGGCCGCGCTGGCCCGCCTCGACGCCAGGAACATCGAGCTCGCCGACATCGCGCTCCGTAGGCCGTCGCTCGACGAGGTGTTCTTCGCGCTCACCGGTGACACGGCCACCCGTGAGGATGAGGAAGCGCTCACTTGATCGACATCTGGGCGCGCCGGCCGGTGTCGTCAACAGTCCAGCAGTGGTGGGTGTTGACCACCCGCGGCATCGTGCCGACCCTGCGCAACGGTGAGCTGATCACCCAGATCGCCGCGTCGGTGATGTTCACCGTGGGCTTCTACATTCCGCTCAAACAGTTCATGGGTGTCTACGCGCAGGAGATGAGCAGCTACGCGCAGTACCTGATGCCGCTGATCGCGCTGCAGGCCAACACGTTTGCGGCCATCTCCGCGGCGTTCAGATCGGCGACTGATGCGGTGGAAGGGATCAACCGCAGATTCCGGGCGATGCCGATCGCGCGTCTGGCCCCGCTGTCGGCGCGCATGACGGCCAGCCTGTACCGCTGCTCGGTGGCGCTGGGGATCTCGCTGGTGTGCGGTCACGTGATCGGATTCCGGTTCTACGGCACCGCGGCGCACACCATCGGTTTCTGCCTGTTGGTGCTGGCCATCGGCACATCCCTGGCGTTCCTCGGCGACCTGGTCGGCACCGCCTCGGCGAACCCCGAGGCCACCACCCACATGATGATGCTGCCGCAGTTGATCTTCGGCCTGTTGTCGGTCGGCGTGCAACCCATCGAACGGTTCCCGACATGGATCCAGGGCTTTGTCCGCGACCAGCCGATATCACAGTTCGTCTTCGCGCTGCGGGCACTGGCCGGGGACAGCACACCCGCGGCCGGCGAGGTGACGTGGTCGGTGGTCGGCCCGTCACTGGCGTGGGTGGGTGGTTTCGTGGTGGTCGCGTTGGTGGGGCACACGGTCGTCGCGCGCAGGAGGCGTTGATGACGGTCGCACCCGAACGCGTCGCACCGCCGAAACTGGGTGGTGGCCGCCACCGCGTCGGCAACGGCGCCCGGTGGGAGAACTCACCGCGCGCCCTGCTGGTCCACACCCGGGTGTTGACGCACCGCGTGCTGCTTCGCTGGTTTCGGGACCAGGCCACCATGGCCGAGACGCTGCTGGTCCCGGTCGCGTTCCTCGCCACGCTGAACATCGTTCTGGGGGATGGCATTTCGCAGGTCACCGGCCAGAGCGCGTTGTACGGCAGCGTACCGCTGGTTGCGATGGTGGCAGCCACCCAGGGCGCCACCGTCGGTGGCCTCGGCGTGATGCGGGAACGGGATGACGGCCTGCTCTCGCGACTGTGGGTGCTGCCCGTACACCGGGCCGCGGGTGTGCTGTCGCGCCTGCTGGGTGAGGGCGTTCGGATCGTCGCGGCGACCCTGGCCCTGATGGTGACCGGGTTGGTGCTCGGCTTCCGGTTCGAACAGGGGGTACTGGCCGCGATCGGGTGGGTGTTCATACCGTGCCTGTTCGGTCTCGCCTTCACGGTCGGCGTCATCACGGTGGCACTGTTCTCGGCGAAGACACTCGTGGTGGAGGCGACGGCGCTGGTATCCGGGCTCTTCATGTTCTTCTCCACGGGATTCGTTCCCCTGGATCAGTATCCGACGTGGTTGCAGCCCGCCGTCGAGCACCAACCGCTGTCCTACACCGTCGAGGTGATGCGCGGTCTGTCCGTCGGCGGACCGGTGCTCGAACCGCTGCTCGGGCTGCTGGCCTGGTCGGGTGGCCTCATCGCACTGTGCGCGCTGCCGCTGGCGATCGGCTACCGAAAAGCGAGCACCCGTGGCTGAAGGAGATTAGATGTTCGCATCCTCGAGCATTCGCAAGCTCGCTCGCAGCGAGGAGATGTTCGCCGAGACCCACAACTTCGTGGGACTCGGCGCACACCTGCGCGGCCCCGTCGACATCGACGCCTTGTCGAGCGCCTTCGACATGCTCCTCGAGGTGCATCCGGTGCTCGGTGGACGCCTCGAACGGGACCGGGACGGGCGATGGGAGATCGTCGTCGACGATCTCATGCACCCGGGCATCATCATCACCGAAGCCGAGTCGGACGAGGTGGTGGCACCCATCCGGTTCGACCAGTCGCAGACGCTGGTCCATCTGCGCCTGGTCATCCGCGGCGGTGAGGTCCAACCGACGCTGTACGTCCACCATTGCCTGGCCGACGGCCATCACCAGTTCAGCCTCATCGAGGAGTTGTTCTCCTACTACACCGATCTCATCGCGGGCACCACACCGCGGCAACCGGCCATTCAGGCCGCCCCGGCGCCACTGGAGACAGTCCTCGCCGACCGCGGTATCACCAAATTGCGGCGTTCCGGCCTCGAGCGTTTCATGCCTGCGATGTTCGCCTACGAGCTGCCGCCGTCACGGCGCGCACCGGCCGACGTCAAACCCACTGCACCCGTGCGAGTTCCGATGGCATGGTGTCAGCTCGGCGAGGAGCAGACCCGCGGTATCGTCGACTTCTGCCGCGCCAACAAGGTCAGTCTCAACGGTGTGCTCTCGGCGGCGATCCTGATGGCCGAGTGGCAGCTGCGGGGACGACGCAACATCCCGGTGCCTTACCTCTATCCGGTCGACCTCAGGTACGTGCTGTCGCCGCCGGTGTCCGCGACGGCGTGCACGAATCCTGTCGGGGTCGCCACCTATCTGGCCGAGATCGATTCCGGCACCAGTGTTCTCGATCTCGCCGGGGCCATCGCCGAGACTTTCCGCGACGATCTCGCCGAGGGGGTCATCCAGCAGTCACTGCTGCATTTCAGCCCACAGTACGTCGGCAATCCACCCGGGTTGCCCGATGTCGTGATGCTGACCGACAACGGAATCGTCCCGCCCATGCGCACTCCCGCCGATGTCGAGCTGACGTCGGTGCACGGCGAGTTGTTCTTCGAAGTGAGCTCGGGCATTGAGATGTACACGAGTAAGATCTTCGCCGGTCAGCTGATGGTCGAATACCACACTCACGGACCAGATCCCGAACAGTCCATCGATGCCATCCGGGCGCAGCTCGACAGGCTGTACGAGCACCACACAGCCGGAGTCAGGTGACGGGGCCGAAGGCGTAGCGATGATATTGCAGCGACGTGCGTACCGGTGGCAGCGCCCGCACCAGCCGGCGGGCGATCCGGAAGGGCAGCGACGAGCGGTCGAATGTGCTGGCCCCGAAGAACGGGACCGCGGCCAGCAGGCGCAGGCCGGGCACCTTGCTCAGCACGTCCTCGGGATCGTTGACGGCCCAGTGCAGCGTCGAGCCGGACTTCCGGTTGAGCTTGTGCGCCTTCTGCGTTCTGATACCGAGCCAGTTGTAGAAGTCGATCTGGATCTCGCCGCACGGGAATCTGTCGACGACGAGCTGCAGCAGATCGGTACCCTGCCGGTCGGTCAGGTACATGCTGATGCCCTCCGCGAGCAGCAGCACCGGCCGGTCGGCGGGAATGTCATCGAGCCAGGACGGGTCGGTGGCCGACGTCGCCACCAGGTGGTAGCCCGGCCGCATCGGGTACACCCGTTGACGCAGTCCGATCACCGCCGGGTAATCGACGTCGTACCAGTCGACTCCGGGCCCGGGATCGACCCGGAACACCCTGCTGTCCAGTCCGCAACCGATGTGCACCACGGTGGCTTCCGGATGCACCGCCAGGAACTGCCGGGTCCAGATGTCGTACTGGGCGGTGCGCACCGTGACCAACGGCGCCCAGCGGCCGGTGATCCCGAGGTCCTGCCAGTCGTAGTCGAGGCGGTCGACCGCGCCGCGGGCAAACCGGTCACCCAGTACCGGGCGCTCGAACTCCGCATCGAGCGCCTTGAGGTACAGCGTGGTGAGCATGGTCTGGGCGGCACCACTGAGATCAACGGTGGCTTTGTCGGTCATGCCCATGACGATAGGCGTTCGTCGAGCCGAACGCCATTGTGGATTAATCGATTACGTGCCCACCACTCCAAGAAGGGAATCCAGTGACGGAGACGACAGGCGCTGCGGGTGGTCTCGCGCCGCCGCGCGTACTGCTGCTCTACTACAGCTACTCCGGGCAGTCCCGACGTGTGCTCCAGGCTGCCGGATCGACACTCGCCGAACGGGGCTGCGAGGTCGACGAAGCCGCGATCGAGTTCACGGACAAGCGCTTCGCGCAGCGGTTCTCCCGATTTCCGATGCGCCGGGTCTGGCCCGACATGCTCAGCGTGTTGCCGGCACAGACCCGCAGGGCAACCGGCGAGATCCGCGTTCCGGTCAGCGCGCGTGCCGGTGACTATGACCTGATCTGTATCGGCTCGCCCACCTGGTGGAGTGCGGCGAGCATGCCGATCCGCTCATTCCTCAAATCCGACGATGCGCGACAATTGCTTGCAGGCAAGCGCTTTGCCGTTTTCGTGGTGTGCCGCCACAACTGGCGGCAGAACCTCTCGGAGGTTCGCAAGCTGGCGCAGTGGCAGGGTGGGCGGTTCGCCGGCGAGGTGCACTACAGCTACCCAGGCAACCAGCTGTTCTCGATGCTGTCGTTGACCAGCTACCTGGGGTCGGGCCGGTACCGCGACCGTTATCTCGGGTTTCCCATGCCACCCACGAACGTGCAGGACGATCAGCTGCGTGACGCGGGCCGATTCGCCGCCGGACTGGCAGACCAGTTGTTCGGCGCGAGGGTGGGGTTACGCCGTGCCACGTGAATTCGCCGTCTCGGTGACATCGCCGACCAGTGTCGAGGAGGTGCGGCAGGCATTCGGCAACGAAACCTACTGGCACGACCGCTTTGTCGCGCTCGGCACCAGTACCACGTTGACGGAGTTGACCGTCGCAGGCGGCGGCACCATCACGGTGAAGACCGTCCAGGATCTCCGGCATGACGGGCTGCCGTCGTTGATCGCGACGATCTACCGCCGCGATTTGTTGGTTCACAGTACCGAGCAGTGGACCCCTGACGGTCAGGGCCGCGTGCTCGGCACCATCGACATCGACGTCGCCGGAGCCCCCGGCTCGGGTCGCGGTCATGCCGTGCTCCAACCCAGCGGCGAAGGGTCGCAGCTTGATTTCTCGGGGACCGTCGAATTCAGGGTGCCGTTGATCGGGGGTCGCGTGGAGAGTTTCATCAGTGACCAGTTCACCCAGCTGCTGCCCGCGATTCAGCGCTTCACCACCAACTGGATCCAGGGCCGATGAGCGCCGTCCCGGAACACGCCCCTACCGGCGGCGATCGCACTCCCTCGACGAGGGAAGCTTTCGAGCGACTCAACACACCGCTTTTCGACGTGATGATGACTCAGCGCGCCATCCGGCGGGTGCTGCCCGACCCCGTCGACGACGAGCTCGTCCTCAAATGCATCGAGCTCGCCCAGCATGCGCCCACCGGCAACAACGGCCAACAGTGGGAATTCATCGTGGTCAAGGACCACGAGATCAAGGCCAAGCTCGCGCGGCGATACCGGCAGGCGTGGAAGGCGTACTCGCAGTTCGCTCTTCGTCATCTCGTGACCCAGGATGACTCGGCCGCGCGGACCGTCCGTGCCGTCCAGTGGCAGGTCGACCACTTCGCGGAGATCCCCGTCCTCGTCGTCGCGTGTCTGCGACTCGGTGTGCGGGAAGGCCGGCTGCCCGGACTGCGGATGCCACATCCCGCCGAATCCGGTTACTACGGCTCCATCTATCCGAGCGTGCAGAACCTGCTGCTGGCCGCCCGGGCCATGGGGCTGGGCGCCTCCCTGGTCACCATGCCGCTCTGGAACCTGACGTCGGCCCGCCGGATTCTCGACCTCCCGCTCAACGTGACCCCGTTGTGCATCGTGCCGCTGGGGTGGCCCCGCGGTCGCTACGGACCGTCAACTCGTAAACCGGTGGGGGACGTAACCCACCTGAACACCTATGGGGCGCGGTCCTGGCTCCGTCCGCGATCGGAGTGAGGAAAATGGTTAACCAGGATAGATTTCAGCAATCTCGATCGGATAGGTTGATGGACACGGGTCGGGTACCTGGATCACAAACACACAGAGGGGGCGGTATGAGTCCGTCGGTGCGCGGGTTGACCCTGGCCGGTGCGGTGTTGGTAGGTGTCGGTGTCGGGGTGGGCGGCGTCGCCGCGACACCGCAGCCGCCCGCGTTGCTCGACGCGAAAGTCGAGGCTGCGGCCCGAGAAGCGCTGGTGCAACTGTCGGCCAACTCCATCGCCTACATCCCGGCCAACATCGTGCAGACCCTCGCCAACATCCCGGCAGTGGAGTATCAGGCCCTCAACCAGACCACCGAGGCGCTGAACAAGTCGGGCAACTGGTGGCTGTACATCCCCACCAACGTGGTGGGCTTCGATCAGCAGGATCTCGAAAAGGTTCAGGCGCTGACCCTGCTGATGATGCCTGTGCCGCAAGTGGCGGCGGCGCTGGCCGACCAGCTGAGCCTGGTGCTCGCCGCCGAGGCGCCGATGACCCCCGACTGCACCGGCGTCCCGGGACCCTGCACCGACCCGATCTACTTCCACGAGTACTTCCAGGTGCCGGTTTGGCAGTTGCTGACCGGCTACACGTTCTCCGAAGACCTGGTCAATCCGATCGACCCGGTGGATCCCAGCGTGCAACCGTCCTGGGCCGGGCAGACCTGGACGCTGGACCCGCTGGGGCCGGCCAAGGCGCTCTGGAACACCCTGACCCAGGAGCCGGCCGACAGCACGCTGCCCGCGCCGACACCGCAGGAGTGGGCCACCGCGCTCGACGCCGCCGCGACGGCGACGTGGAACTCGTTGAACCCGTTCGTACCCGGCACCTACTGCCTGCCGTGCCAGGTCGTCGTTCCCGGAGCGCCCGACTCACTGCCGAAGTTTCCGCTGTTCGGTAGGTACTACACACTGTTCGACCTGGGCCAGGAGCTGACTGACCAGGACTGGGTCGGCGGTCCCGCGCCGGATCCTGCGACGGGCGTCAACAACGCCGACAACGTCCCCGTCTACAACTTCTGGAGCCCGGATTCCTGGGCGCAGATCTACGACGACGCACAGTCGGAGGGCGCGGACTGGATCAACTCGTTCCCGAACATCCCGGACTCCGCGAAACCGGATCTCGACCTGGCCGCCCAACGGCTGACCGAGACAGTGCAGAACGTGGCGCGGCAACTCGACCCCGCGGGCAATGTCGCCGGCGTGCAGGCCGTGGTCAAGTCTGTCCAGGAACTGGCAGCGCAGGTGCAGAGTGCGGTGCTGGCGCCCGTGCGGAACACCCCGTCATCGGAGCGCGACGCGGCGACGCCGATCGAGGCGGCATCCGACCAGCAGCGCGTGAAGGCGTTTTCGTCGCTGCCCGCCCTTGGATCGAAACCGGACTCTCCGGCGACCGTCGAGAACAACGCGGTGGACACCGCCAAGGCCCTGTTCTCGGGCGTTCGTCCACGCGACAAGTCGGGCGCCGCGGCACCGCTGGACACCGCACCCGACAAGATGAGGGGACAACGGCCCGACGACACCTCGGCGGCGCCCGGCCCAACCAAGCCGAAGCGGCCCGGCGGCCCGCTGCGTGATTCGCTGCGTGATGTCAGCGATCAGATGGGCAAGAGTGCCGCAAAGATCGCGGACGGACTCAAGCCGGACAAGTCACGGGTGCCGTCCAAGGCCGGAAATGCACCCGACAAGCCCGACACGAAAGACAACACCAAGGACAACGCCAAGGACAACACCAAAGAGAGCGAGAAGGGCAATACGGGCAAACATTCGAAAGATAGCGAGAGCAAGAAGTGACGTCGGTCTCGCCGGGCCGCTCACCGCTTGGTGCGCTGCGCGGCGCTGACCGCTGCCAGGATCTTCTCGCCACCACTGCGGCGTTGCACCACTCCCGCGACGTCGGGTGCCAGGTTGCCGAGCGCGCCCGCCAGCCGAAGACTCCACGGCGCCACCACCACCTCGGCCCGATTCCTGTCGATGGCGCCCACGGTGGCCTCGGCGACATCGGCGGGGGACCGGGTGCCGATCCGCGGCACCTTCACGTCGGTGTCGGCGAGCATTCCGGAATCGCGCACGGGCCCCGGCAGAATCGTCGACACACCGACACCGTGGGGCTTGAGGTCCTCACGCAGCGCCAAGGCGAAACCCCGCAGGCCGAACTTGGTGGCGTTGTACAGCGCCGTGTGCGCCGAGGCGTTCTTTCCGGCCAGCGACGACATGAAGACCAGGTGACCGGCGCCGCGCGCCGCCATGTGCTCACCTGCGAGCTTGGCCATCACGATCGGCGCTCGCAGGTTGACCGCCAGGGCACGGTCGACCTGATCGACGGTGTACTCCGACAGCAGGCCCGACGCAGGCAGCGCTGCGTTGGCGATGAGCACATCGACACGACCGGCTTCGGCGAGCACCCGGGCCGGTTCGCCGGGCTGGGTCAGGTCGGCCGTGATCGACTGTCCACCAACACCTTCCGCCATCTCCTCGAGGATGTCCGACCGGCGCCCGGTGAGGATCAACCGCGCGCCGCGCGCCGCCAGGGCAGACACCAGCGCGGCGCCGATACCACCGGACGCGCCGGTCAGCAGAACATGTGCGTTTCGCAGATCCATGGCGCCGAGCATACGGACAGCTGATGATGGCAGAACAACGGTTCGACATCGTGATCGTCGGTGCAGGTTTCGGTGGCATCGGCGCGGCGATCGAGTTCAAAAGGCTGGGCTACGACAACATCGTGATCGTCGACCGTGAGGACGACATCGGAGGTACCTGGCACGTCAATCGCTATCCCGGTCTGACAGTTGATGTTCCGTCGACCACATTCTCGTACTGGTTCGAGCCGAACCCGAACTGGTCACGGCTCTACGCGCGGGGCCAGGAACTCAAGGCGTATGCGCTGCACGTCGTCGACAAGTACGATATCCGGCGCCATCTTCGCCTGAAAACCGTTGTGCAGGGCGCGCGTTGGGACGAAGACACCCAGCTCTGGCAGGTCACCCTCGCCGACGGCAACACCCTGACGACACGATTCCTGATCTGTGCCACCGGATTCCTGTCCCAACCCGCCATGCCGGATATCGACGGTATCGACACGTTCGGCGGTGACGTTATCCATACCGCGCGCTGGAACGACGCCTACCGGTTCGCCGGTAAGCGAGCGGCGATCATCGGAACCGGATCGACTGCGGTGCAGGTGATCCCCGAACTGGCGAAGCAGGTTTCAGAGCTGACAGTCTATCAACGCACACCGATCTGGGTGATGCCGAAACTGGATGTCGGCTTCCCGGGCATCCTGCAGCGACTCTTCGCCCGGGTGCCGGTGACGCAGCGCGCGGTGCGGTGGGTCAGCGACGCCAGCATGGAATTCCTGATGCTGGTCGCGATGTGGAAGTACCGGTATTTCAAGCACATCAACGCCGGCGCCGCCCAGGTGGCCAGGTTCCACCGGTTCGTCGCGATTCGGGACAAAAGGCTGCGGCGTAAACTGACTCCCGAATACGACTACGGCTGCAAGCGGCCGACGGTCTCCAATGTCTACTACCGCGCGCTGGCCAAACCGCACGTGCACCTGGAGACGACGGGTATCGAACGCATCGAACCCGACGGCATCGTCGACCGCGACGGGGTCAAACGACGGATCGACACCCTGGTGTTGGCCACCGGGTTCGACGTCTGGGAGGCCAACCTGCCGGCGATCGAGGTGATCGGATGCGGTGACCGAAACCTCGGAAAATGGTGGCGCGACGGCAGGTTCCAGGCCTATCAGGGGGTGACCGTGCCGCACTTCCCGAACTTCCTCACGCTGGCCAGCCCGTATGCCTGGGTGGGCATGTCGTGGTTCACCACCGTCGAATGCCAGATGCGGCACATCCGCCGGCTCTTCGGCGAGCTGCATCGCCGGCAGGCCACCACATTCGAGGTCACCGAGGACGCCAACACGCAGTTCCTGGATCGGATGACGGATCTGCTCACTGATTCGGTGTTCCATCTGGGCGACTGCACCAACTCACGCTCCTACTGGATCAACAAGCGTGGTGAGGCGCCGTTGTTCCGGCCCACGTCGGTACGCAACGCGGTGTCCGAGCAGGACCGTTTTCCGCTCGACGACTATTCGTTCGCCGGCGGTGCGTAGGTAGATGACGAACCAGAAGACCATGGTGAGGGCCGCGGCGGCACTGTCGGCGGCCATCGCCGGGGCCGCGGCGAGCGCCCCGACAGCACTGGCGGCAACGGTGCTGACCGTCAGCGGTAACGGGCTCATCGTCGCGACGCCGATGGACCAGGAGCTGCGAGGTGCACTGTGTGCGGCGCCCAATACCTGTGTGCCGGTGGACTATCCGTCGAGTGCAATAGGGCAGCCCGCCCTCGACCAGGGCGCGCTGGCCTTACGTGACGCGATTGCGGCCACACCGGACGACAAGGTCGTCATGGCCTACTCGCAGGGCGGGATCATCGCGACGACGTGGCTGCAGGAGCACGCCGCAGACACCGATGCGCCGCCCGCCGACGACATGACCTTCGTGCTGTTCGGGAATCCGCAACGCGGTCGAGGTGGTCTGGCGCCCACCCTGGGGGTAGGCAGCGCGACGCCGACCGACACCGGGTATCAGGTTGTCGATGTGGCGCGTGAGTACGACGCGGAGGCCGACTGGCCGCAGGATCCGCGCAACGGTCTCGCGGTGGCCAACGCGCTGGCCGGATACTGGTATGTGCACACCGATTACACCGACGTTGACGTGAACTCACCGGACAATCTGGTCAGCAAGGACGGCGACACGACGTATGTCCTGGTACCGACGGAAAAGCTGCCGCTGTTGGAGCCGCTTCGCCGGGTCGGCCTCACCGGTGTCGCGGATCAACTCAACGACCAGCTCAAACCGGTGGTCGACGGCGGATACGACCGCTCGGGCTACGCGCCACTGACCGAGCCCGTGCTCGATACCCCGGCGCAGCAGGCCAATTCGCGTGCCACATCGAAGAAGACGACCGGGCCGACGAAGAAGCACGCAACCATCGCTGCATCACTGGCCGACAAGGTCGACAAGGCGAACCGCCGCGTCGCGCGCGCGGTGAAAGAGGCTCGCGCCGTCGGTGATACGGCATGCACTGTGGCTCGAGCACTTTCGGGTCAGCGTCGCGACGGTCAGGCTCGCGACACCGACGCACGTCGACCGGAGAAGGCAACGACATCTCCGCATCGCAGCTGACGTCCCCGCCGCGTCTCCGTCTCACCGTTCACGGTCACCAGGCCGTCGGCGATGGCCGACTTCGCGTCGGCGCCGCTGTCGATCAGCCCGGCCAGCTTCAGGAACTGCCCCAGTCGGATGGTGTCGTCGCGGATCGGGACGTCGTCCATGGATGTCAGGCTAACGGGAGCGATCGGACTCCGGCGATTTAGCATCGGCAGTCGTGAATGCGTCGGCGCGGTGGGTCCTGCACCTGGACATGGACGCATTCTTCGCCTCGGTCGAACAGTTGACCCGGCCCACGCTGCGCGGCAGGCCCGTGCTGGTGGGTGGCCTCGGCGGGCGCGGCGTCGTCGCCGGCGCCAGCTACGAGGCACGTGTGTTCGGCGCGAGGTCGGCGATGCCGATGCACCAGGCGCGCCGACAGGTCGGGGCCGGTGCCGTGGTCCTGCCGCCGCGCGGGGTGGTCTACGGTGTCGCGAGCCGGAGGGTGTTCGACACCATCAGGGCCCAAGTCCCGGTGCTGGAACAGCTGTCGTTCGACGAGGCGTTCGGGGAGCCCGCCGAGTTGGCGGGCGCCGACGCTGCGCAGGTCGCCGCATTTTGCGAGCGGCTCCGCGGCACGGTCCGGGAGGTGACAGGGCTGATCGCCTCGGTGGGTGCGGGGTCAGGGAAGCAGATCGCCAAGATCGCGTCAGGACTGGCGAAACCCGACGGTATCCGGGTGGTCGACCGTACCGAGGAGCGACTTCTTCTCGACGGCCTGCCGGTGCGCAGACTGTGGGGGATCGGACCCGTGGCCGAGGACAAGCTCCACCGCCTCGGCATCGAGACGGTGGGTCAGTTCGCCGCCCTCAGCGACACCGAGGTCGCCAGCATCCTGGGTGCGACCATCGGCCCCGCGCTGCACCGCCTGGCGCTCGGGATCGACGACCGGCCGGTGGCCGAACGTGCCGAGGCCAAACAGATCAGTGCCGAGTCGACCTTCGCCACCGACCTGACGACCCTCGATCAGCTCCGCGATGCCACCGGGCCGATCGCGGAACATGCCCACCAGCGCCTGATGCGGGATGGCCGCGGAGCCAGGACTGTGACGGTGAAACTCAAGAAGACCGATATGACGACCCTGACCAGGTCGGCGACACTGCCGTACGCGACCGTCGAGCCTGCGACGCTGATCGCGACGGCGCGCAGGCTGCTGCTCGATCCGATCGAGGTGGGTCCGATCCGACTGCTCGGCGTGGGATTCTCGGGTCTGTCCGACGTGCAGCAGGAGTCGCTGTTCCCGGAACTCGAGCAGGTGGACCTGGACAGCAGTGCGATCGGCGACACCCGCGTGCCGGTGCCCAGCCCCGAACCGGAGGCAGGTGGCTGGCGGGTCGGCGATGATGTGACGCACCCTGAATTCGGGCACGGCTGGGTGCAGGGCGCCGGCCACGGGGTGATGACGGTGCGGTTCGAGACCCGCGGCACCGGGCCGGGGTCGGCGCGCACGTTCGCTGTCGACACACCCGACGTGGTGTCGGCGAACCCCGTCGACAGCCTCGCCTGGGATGACTATCTCGCGGAGTCGGAGCTGCGCGGCGACTAGCCCAGCCGCGCCAAGACCTCGGGAGCGGGCAGCCCGGCAGCCAGGGCCGCCATCAGCAGCACCCGCGCCTGTGGTGGGCGCAGGCTGGGCACCTCGAGGGCACCCGCATCGACCATGGCGCGCCCCGGACCGTAACCGGCGTGCACGTGCCCGTCCGGTACCCGCGTGGACACCGCGATGATCACACCGTTGCGGCAGTGCCTGCGCACGCCTTCGATGACCGCCGCGCCGGCGTTACCCGATCCGACCGCCTCCAGGACGATCGCCCGAGCTCCTGCTTCGACGCACGCGTCCATGGCCACGGCGTCACTGCCCGCGTAGGCGGCCACGATGTCCACCCGGGGCGCCGAGGCCGCCTCCACCGCCGCCAGGAACGGCCGCGGTTTGTCCAGGCCCGGTACTTCCGTGCCGGTAAACCCGGTCAGGTCATGAGTGGCAGCCTTCTGCAGGCCCCGCGGGGCCAGCACCCGGCCGGCGAAACTGACCAGAACGCCCTGGTCGCGCGCCTGCGGGCGGGCCGCCAGCGCGAGCGCGTCACCGAGGTTGCGTGGGCCGTCGGCATCGGGTGCGTCGGCGCTGCGCTGAGCGCCGGTGAACACGATCGGCGCCGCGCCCCGGTAGGTCAGGTCGAGCCACAGCGCGGTCTCCTCCATGGTGTCGGTGCCGTGGGTGATCACCACACCGTCGGCGCCGTCGCTGACGGCCTGCTCGGCGGCGGTGCGGATGGTGTCCCAGTCCGCGGGTGTCAGCAGCGAGCTGTCCACCGCCAGCACGTCGCGGACCGTCACGTCGGGGGCTCCGCCGACGTCGCCTGCCGCGGACACCAACTCGGACCCGCTGTGGCTGGGCCGTCTCACGCCGTCGGCGTCGGTACTGGTGGAGATCGTTCCACCGGTGGCGATGACGACGACGCGAGTCATGCGCTGATCATGCCGCAGGATGGTGCGGAAGCGGGCAAGGGGAATGCCTAGGGGATGATGGAGTGGTGACTGACGAAACATCCGGCTCCGTCGAACGGGTCAGCCCCGCGCAGCCGGACGACAACGCCGGTGCAGTCGAGGGGGTGACACCCGCCGGGCAACCCAAGCGTCTGCGCTTGTTGCTGGGGGTGGCCGCAGTCGTGTTGATCCTCGATGTGGTGACCAAGGTGCTCGCGGTCAGGCTGTTGACACCGGGGCAGCCCGTGTCGATCATCGGCGACACCGTGACCTGGACTCTGGTGCGCAATTCGGGGGCGGCGTTCTCGATGGCCACGGGCTACACCTGGGTGCTGACCCTGGTCGCGACCGGCGTGGTGATCGGCATCGTCTGGATGGGCCGCCGGCTCGTGTCGCCATGGTGGGCGCTGGGGCTCGGCATGATCCTCGGCGGTGCTCTCGGCAACCTGGTGGACCGTTTCTTCCGCTCTCCGGGTCCGCTGCGCGGCCACGTCGTCGACTTCCTGTCGATCGGTTGGTGGCCGGTGTTCAACGTCGCCGATCCGGCGGTGGTCGGTGGCGCCATCCTGCTGGTCACGCTGTCGCTGTTCGGTTTCGACTTCGACACCGTCGGCAGACGCAAACCGGAATCCGGCGCGGAACCGGCACCGGAGACCGATTCGTAAGTGACCGGAGATCGTTCGATGCCGGTGCCCGAGGGCCTGGCCGGCCTGCGGGTTGATGCGGGCCTGGCCCGGTTGCTGGGCCTGTCCCGCACCGCCGCGGCTGCCCTGGCCGAAGAGGGCGGGGTCGAACTCGACGGTGTCCAGGTCGGCAAGTCCGAGCGGCTGGTCGCGGGTGCCTGGCTCGATGTGCGACTGCCGGAACCGCCCGCGCCGGTCGAGAACACGCCGCAGGACATCGAGGGGATGACAATCCTCTACTCGGACGCCGACATCGTCGCGGTCGACAAGCCGCCCGGGGTGGCGGCCCATGCCACTGTGGGCTGGCACGGACCCACGGTGCTGGGCGGCCTGGCGGCCGCCGGCTTCCGGATCAGCACGTCGGGCATCCACGAGCGTCAGGGCATCGTGCACCGGCTCGACGTCGGCACCTCCGGGGTGATGGTGGTGGCATTGTCCGAACGCGCCTACACCGTGCTCAAACGCGCATTCAAGCAACGCACCGTCGACAAGCGGTACCACGCGCTGGTGCAGGGCCATCCTGACCCGTCCAGCGGCACCATCGACGCGCCCATCGGCAGGCATCGCGGCCACGACTGGAAGTTCGCGGTCACCGAGGGCGGCAGGCACAGCATCACCCACTACGACACCATCGAGGCGTTCGTGGCCGCGAGCCTGCTCGACATCCATCTCGAGACGGGCCGCACGCATCAGATCCGGGTGCATTTCGCCGCGCTGCACCATCCGTGCTGCGGCGACCTGACCTATGGCGCCGACCCGACCCTGGCGAAACGCCTCGGCCTGGTTCGGCAGTGGCTGCACGCGCGGTCGCTGGCGTTCGCCCACCCCGCCGACGGCCGTTGGATCGAGATCACCAGCCCTTACCCCGCGGATCTGCAGCACGCACTGGACGTGCTCGGTCGACACGAGTGACGGCCGCGGAGCGCGGCACGCGCACCGGCGGCCTGCTGTACGGCATCGGCGCCTACGGGTCGTGGGGGCTGTTCCCGGCGTTCTTCCCGTTGCTCGAACCGGCGGGCGCGTTCGAGGTGCTGGCGCACCGGATCGTCTGGACCGCGGTGGCGGTCGCCGTGGTGATCATCGCGGTCGGCAGGGTGCGCGACCTGCGCGGGATGAGCGCACGCACATGGCTCACACTCACCTGCTCGTCGGCGCTGATCTCCGCGAACTGGGTCATCTTCATCTACGCCGTCAACAACGGTCACGTTGTCGACGCCGCGCTGGGTTATTTCATCACCCCACTCGTCAGTGTCGCGCTCGGCGTGCTGATCTTCAAAGAGTCGCTGAACCGAATTCAGCTGTTGGCCTTGGTGATTGCGATCGTCGCGGTGCTGATCCTGGCGATCGAGGTGGGCGCGCCACCGTGGATCGCGCTGGGGCTGGCGTGCTCGTTCGGCCTCTACGGGGCGGTGAAGAAGGTGGTGCCCGTCGACCCCAGTGTCAGCGTGGGTGTCGAGGCGGGGCTGGCCGCGCCGCCTGCGGTGGTCTTCATCGCGGTGCTGCAACTCAGCGGACATGGCACCTTCATCGGCCACGGCCCGTGGCACACCGCGCTGATGATGATCTCCGGACCGGTCACCGCCATCCCGCTGCTGCTGTTCGCCGCCGCGGCGCAGCGCCTTCCCCTCGTGACGCTGGGCCTGCTGCTGTATCTGAACCCGGCGATGCAGATGACATGGGGTGTCGTTGTCGGGCACGAGCCCATGCCCCCGGCCCGCTGGGCGGGGTTCGCCCTCATCTGGCTGGCGCTGGTGGTGTTCACGGTCGACGCGATCCGCCGCGCCCGTCGCGGCTCCACCGTGGAGACCGCGCCCGCGTAGCTGCCGGGCGGATCGGGTTCAGCGCCGCAACGGTGCTGCCGGGCCTTACAGTTGGCCGCGATGCCCAGTGAGATCGAGCGGAACGCGGCGGCGCGGCGCCGGAAATTGATGATCGCCGCGATGGCCGTGCTGGCGGGTGTGGCCATCGTGGTGCCTGTCCTCGGCACGCTGCCGCAGCGATTCTTCGGTGGTGATTCATCCGCCGCGACGGGCCCCACGTCGAGCGCCACCTCATCGGCGCCCCCGGGGCCGGCGATCGCACCGCTGCAGGTGCGCCCCGTCCTGAACGCCGAAGGTATCGCCCCCGAACTGTGCCCGCCGGTGGTTCCCGTCGCCCCCACCGCCGAGATGCAGACCTGCGATTTCGGCAAGACCGGCCTCTACACGCTCGGGCCCGAGGGCGCCGCCCTGCAACTGACCCGCGTCGACTCGCTGTTGTCGCCCATCACCAACGGCTACCTGGTGCAGGTCGCGATGACGCCCGAGTCCACGCAGGCGTTCTACACGTTCACCACCGCACAGATCGGCAAGAAGGTGGCCTTCGTGCGTGCCGGCGTGGTGGTCTCCGCCCCCGAGATCCAGGAGCCCATCAACGGGTCCACCCTGCAACTGTCGGGTGATTTGACTGCCGATCAGTCCACCGAGATGGCGCGGCTGTTGCGCGACGAAACATGACCGAGACATCACGGGTGGGGCTAGGCTTCGCCACGGGTACGGGGGAGGGGTCGGCGTGGCAGCACAACAGATATTCGCCAGAATCGGCGATATCAAAGGGGAATCCAAGGACGCGAAACACCCCGACGAGATCGAGGTGCTGTCGTTCTCCTGGGGCGTCAGCCACACATCGTCCGCAGGGGGTGGTGGCGGCGGCGGTGCAGGCAAGGCGGTGTTCCAGGATCTTTCGATCACGCACGGTATCGACCGCGCGACGCCGCTGCTGTTGAAGGCCTGCGCCACAGGTGTCCACATCAGGGACGCAACGATCAGCCATCGCCGGGCGGGCGCCGGCCAGACGGACCATCTGGTGGTCAAGCTCAGTGACGTCCTCGTCACCGGGGTCACCCACACCGGTGGCGACGACGAGCCGTACGCCGAAGTGGTGACGCTGCGCTTCGCCAAAGTCGACTTCGAGTACCGGCCGCAGAAGCCCGACGGAAGTGCGGATACGCCAGTGAGTTTCAGGTACGACCTGGTGGCCAACAGCCCGTTCTAGGGGTGCCGCCAGGGCCTGGCGGCCCATAGCCCCACCACGGTCATCACCGCCAGCAGGGGATAGATGGCGAGCAGGTCGATCCGGATATCGGCGTCCGGTCCGTCGCTGCCGACCATGAGTTCCCAGACCAGGTAGGCCGCCCACAGGCAGGCGGCGATCAGTGTGACGCGGCGCCGCCGCCGCCACCACGCACCGGCCAACAGCAGCGTCGGCACCAGCGCCAACCAGGGATACTCGATGAGCAGCGTGCTGATGCGCATAGTGCACTGTGCCGCGTGCGGGTCAGGTCCCGGCAGACACGCCAGAGACACGCCACAGCACACACCGCGACACGCCCGGCGGTGTCGGTGCGCCGTTTTAGACTGACGGGCCTATGGGTAACAGTGGCGCTTCTTCTGGCTCGTTCGTGCATCTGCACAACCACACCGAGTACTCGATGCTCGACGGCGCCGCGAAGGTCAAACCCATGCTGGCCGAGGCCCAGCGGCTCGAGATGCCCGCGATCGGTATGACCGACCACGGCAACATGTTCGGCGCCAGTGAGTTCTACAACGCCGCCACCGCGGTCGGCATCACCCCGATCATCGGTGTCGAGGCCTATATCGCACCTGCATCGCGGTTCGACACCAAGCGCGTGCTGTGGGGTGACCCCGGCCAGAAGTCCGACGACGTGTCCGGCAGCGGGTCGTACACCCACATGACCATGGTCGCCGAGAACGCGACGGGCCTGCGCAACTTGTTCAAGCTGTCGTCCCTGGCTTCGTTCGAAGGGCAGCTGGGCAAGTGGTCCCGCATGGACGCCGAGATCATCGCCGAACACGCCGAGGGCATCATCGCGACCACCGGCTGCCCCTCGGGTGAGGTGCAGACCAGGCTGCGCCTCGGCCACGACCGTGAGGCGCTGGAGGCCGCGGCGAAATGGCGGGAGATCTTCGGCCCGGAGAATTTCTTCCTCGAGGTGATGGACCACGGGCTGTCGATCGAGCGCCGCGTCCGCGAAGGCCTGTTGCAGCTCGGCAAGACCCTGGGCATCCCGCCGCTGGCCACCAACGACTGCCACTACGTCACGCGGGACGCCTCCCACAACCACGAGGCGCTGCTGTGCGTCCAGACCGGCAAGACGCTGTCGGATCCGAACCGGTTCAAATTCGACGGTGACGGTTACTACCTGAAGTCGGCCGCCGACATGCGTCAGATCTGGGACGACGACGTGCCCGGCGCCTGCGACTCGACGCTGCTGATCGCCGAACGCGTGCAGTCCTACGCCGACGTGTGGACACCGAAGGACCGCATGCCGGTCTTCCCGGTTCCTGACGGCCATGATCAGGGCAGTTGGCTCACCCACGAGGTGGACGCCGGCCTGCGCCGGCGATTCCCCGACGGTGTGCCGCCCGAGTACACGGACCGGGCCGCCTACGAGATCAAGGTCATCTGCGACAAGGGCTTCCCGGCGTATTTCCTCATCGTCGCCGACCTGATCAACTACGCCCGGTCGGTGGACATCCGGGTCGGACCGGGCCGCGGTTCGGCGGCCGGCTCGCTGGTGGCCTACGCGATGGGTATCACCAACATCGACCCGATCCCGCATGGGCTGCTGTTCGAGCGGTTCCTCAACCCCGAGCGCCCGTCGGCCCCCGATATCGACATCGACTTCGACGACCGCAGGCGCGGCGAGATGTTGCGTTACGCGGCCAACAAGTGGGGCAGTGACCGGGTTGCCCAGGTCATCACGTTCGGCACCATCAAAACCAAAGCCGCGCTGAAGGATTCAGCGCGCGTGCACTACGGGCAGCCGGGCTTCGCGATCGCCGACCGCATCACCAAGGCGTTGCCGCCACCCATCATGGCCAAGGACATCCCGTTGTCGGGTATCACCGACCCGGCCCATGAGCGGTACAAGGAGGCCGCCGAGGTCCGCGGGCTGATCGACACCGATCCCGACGTGCGCACCATCTACGAGACGGCGCGCGGCCTGGAGGGTCTGGTCCGCAACGCCGGTGTGCACGCCTGTGCGGTGATCATGAGCTCCGAACCGCTCATCGACGCCATACCGCTGTGGCGGCGGCCGCAGGACGGCGCCGTCATCACCGGCTGGGACTACCCGTCGTGCGAGGCCATCGGCCTGCTGAAGATGGACTTCCTGGGCCTGCGGAACCTGACCATCATCGGCGACTGCATCGCCAACATGAAGGCCAACCGCGGTGTCGACCTCGACCTCGACACGCTGGCACTCGATGACCCGAAGGCCTACGAGCTCCTCGGTCGCGGTGACACCCTCGGCGTGTTCCAGCTCGACGGCGGCCCGATGCGCGACCTGCTGCGTCGCATGCAGCCCACCGAGTTCAACGACATCGTCGCCGTCCTCGCGCTGTACCGGCCGGGCCCCATGGGCATGAACGCCCACAACGACTACGCCGACCGCAAGAACGGGCGGCAGGCTATCAAGCCGATCCACCCCGAACTCGAAGAACCGCTCAAGGACATCCTCGCCGAGACCTACGGCCTGATCGTCTATCAAGAGCAGATCATGTTCATCGCCCAGAAGGTCGCCTCGTACACCATGGGCAAGGCCGATGCGCTGCGCAAGGCCATGGGTAAGAAGAAGCTCGAGGTCCTCGAGGCCGAATACAAGGGTTTCTATGAGGGCATGACCGCCAACGGCTTCTCCGAAAAAGCGGTGAAGGCGTTGTGGGACACCATTCTTCCGTTCGCCGGGTACGCGTTCAACAAATCGCACGCCGCGGGCTACGGGTTGGTGTCCTACTGGACCGCCTACCTCAAGGCGAATTATCCCGCCGAGTACATGGCCGGCCTGCTGACGTCGGTGGGTGACGACAAGGACAAGGCGGCGGTCTATCTGGCCGACTGCCGCCGCCTCGGTATCACCGTGCTGCCACCGGACGTCAACGAGTCGGTGCAGAACTTCGCCTCGGTGGGCGACGACATCCGCTTCGGCCTCGGCGCGGTGCGCAACGTCGGCGCCAATGTCGTTGCGTCCCTTGTGCAGACCCGCACCGACAAGGGGCACTACACCGACTTTTCCGACTATCTGAACAAGATCGACGTGGCGGCCTGCAACAAGAAGGTCACCGAATCCCTGATCAAGGCCGGAGCGTTCGACTCGCTCAAACACGCCCGCAAGGGCCTTTTCCTGGTGCACACCGATGCCGTGGATTCGGTGCTTGGCACCAAGAAGGCCGAGGCGATGGGCCAGTTCGACCTGTTCGGCGGGTCTGGCGATGACGGAACCGACGGCGGCGACCCGGTCTTCACCATCAAGGTGCCCGACGAGGAGTGGGAGGACAAGCACAAGCTCGCGCTCGAACGCGAGATGCTGGGCCTCTATGTGTCGGGTCACCCGCTCGACGGGGTGGCGCATCTGCTGGCGAACCAGGTCGACACCCAACTGCCCGCCATCCTCGACGGCGATGTCGCGCACGACGCCCAGGTGCAGGTGGGCGGCATCCTCGCGGCGGTCAACCGTCGCGTCAACAAGAACGGGCTGCCCTGGGCGTCAGCGCAACTGGAAGACCTCACCGGTGGTATCGAGGTGTTGTTCTTCCCGCAGACCTACTCGGTGTACGGCAGCGAGATCGCCGACGACGCCGTGGTGCTGCTGAAGGCCAAGGTGGCCATCCGCGATGACCGGCGGTCGCTGATCGTCCACGACCTCGTGGTGCCCGACTTTTCGAACGCCCAGGCCGACCGTCCGGTGGCGGTCAGCCTGCCCACGCGCCAGTGCACCATGGACAAGGTCAGTGCGCTCAAGCAGGTGCTGGCCCGCCATCCGGGTACCTCGCAGGTACATCTGCGACTGATCAGCGGGGACCGGATCACCACCCTGGAACTCGATCAGGCGCTACGGGTCACCCCGTCACCGGCGTTGATGGGCGACCTCAAGGCGCTGCTCGGGCCGGGCTGCCTCGGCGGCTGAGTCGACGTCAGAACGCGTAGCGCAGGATCCGGCCGTGCCGCGCACCGGCCTTGGACATCCCGGCCAGTCGGGTGGCGATCCGTAGCCACGTCGGGAAAAGGTCGACCTCCGGTTCGTGCGTCAGACTGCTTTCCTCGACCAGGCGGATGGCCGGATTCCACGTCTCGGGATGGTGGGCGTCCTTGAACCCGAGATACCCCCACTGGCCTCCGACGTCCTTGAACATCTTCTGCGGATAGAGCTTGATGGCCGCCCGGCTCACCCAGCCGATCCCGCCGTAATCGTTGAACGCCAGTTCGCCCGTGCCGAAATGTTCGGTGATCCGGCGGAACAATCCGACGATCACCGGCTCGGAGAGAAATGCCAACAGCCCGTCGGCGATCAGCATCGCGGGACGGTCACCCGGAATACTGTCCGGCCAGTGTCGGTCGGCTAGCGATACCGGCACCGAATGCGCATGGGCATCGCGCGGCAACACCGCGTCGCGCAGTGCGCTGACGCCGGGCAGGTCGACGCTGAACCAATCCACCGACGGTGGCGGGGCCACCCGGTAGAAGGCGCTGTCGAGGCCCGCGCCGAGGTCGACGACGACGGCATCGGGGTGGCGGAGCACGAATTCACGGACCCGGACGTCGAGCATCTTGGCCCGCAGCGCCGTCTGGCACACCACGCTGGTTTGTACTCCCAGCCCGGCGAAGTCGTAGTCGAGCCGGCCGACCACGTCGTCGGCCAGGCGGTCACCGAGGATTGGGTGCGGTTCGCGGCTGTCAAGGGCGCGCGCGTACACCGTCAGCAGCGCGGTCTGTTCCAGTGGTGTCAAGGTGTCGGTCGCCATCCCCATACCTGCGCAATCTACTCCTGGTCGACGACTGAACGATTCGCCGAAATCGTTCAGCGCGTTGGGATTACGCTCTCGTGCATGAGTTCTGAATTGCCCGCTGATCGAATATCGCGACATGTCAGCGTCTGGATCGGTGTACCCGCGTCCCGGGCATACAGCTTCGCGTCCGATCCCCGACATCTGCCCCTGTGGGCCGCCGGCCTGGCGCAGGGCGAGATCCATGAGGTCGACGGAACGTGGACCACGACGTCGCCGATGGGGGAGGTGACGGTCGTCTTCGCCCCGGACAATGACTACGGCGTGCTCGATCACACGGTGCGGCTACCGGACGGCACGGCGTTCTACAACCCGATGCGGGTGGTGCCGGGGGGCGGTGATCAGGCCGACTGTGAAGTGGTGTTCAGTGTGCGGCGCCGCGAAGGCATGACCGAATCGGAGTTCGACGGCGATGTCGCGGCGGTGGCGGCCGATCTGGCGACGTTGAAGAGATTGCTCGAAAAGCGCTGACTAGCGGCGGGCGGCCACTCCGCCGGCCAGCCACACCACGGTGGCCACCGCGGCCGCGGTCAGCACCGCGGGCCCGGCGCTGGTGGTGAGGACACCGACGACGGCAAACACCAGAAATCCCACCACCAGGGCCAACACCTTGTAGGCGGGCCACGGCACACCGGCGATCGAAACCTCCCGCGTTGCGGGCTGGGTGACGACTGCGCGGAACTGCTCGGCGGTGGTCATGGAAGTGACGATAGCTCGTACAAGAGATTTCGGCCAGCCGAAACGCGGGATGTGGCTACTCGACTTCGATAGTCTGGCTACATGCCTCTGTCAGGTGATTACGAACCCAGTACCTCCGACTGGGCCAGGGAGAACGCTGAGCAGTACATGACGTCCGGCGGTACCGAGGGCACCGAACTCAAGGGCCGTCCCGTGATCCTGTTGACCACCATCGGTGCCAAATCGGGCAAGGTGCGCAAGACACCGCTGATGCGCGTCGAGCACGACGGCGAATATGCCGTGGTGGCGTCGTTGGGCGGGGCTCCCAAGAACCCGGTCTGGTACTACAACATCAAGGCGAACCCGCACGTCGAACTGCAGGACGGGACCGCGACCGGCGACTATGACGCCAGGGAGGTGTTCGACGACGAGAAGGCGACGTGGTGGGAACGCGCCGTCGCGACGTGGCCCGACTACGCCGAATACCAGACCAAGACCGACCGCCAGATCCCGGTCTTCGTGTTGACACCGCGGAATTGATTTTTCTCGGCCAAAAGCTCCGTGGCACCATTGACCGGTGTCCGCTGACCTGAGCCAGAACTCTCGTACCGCACCGTCGACATTTTCTCTGTCGGCGGCGGACATCGAGGCGGCCGCGGAACGAATTTCCGGGGTGGTGACGCCCACTCCGCTGCAGTTCAGTGACCGGCTGTCGCAGTTGACCGGCGCGTTGGTCTACCTCAAGCGCGAAGACCTGCAGATCGTGCGCTCCTACAAGGTGCGCGGCGCCTACAACCTGCTGATGCAGCTGACGGCGGAGGAGAAGGCCGCCGGTGTGGTCTGTTCCTCGGCAGGCAACCACGCACAGGGCTTCGCGCTGGCGTGTCGCTCGATGGGCGTGCACGGCCGCGTCTACGTTCCGGCCAAGACTCCCAAACAGAAGCGCAACCGCATCCGTTATCACGGCGGCGAGTACATCGACCTGATCGTCGGCGGCAAGACGTACGATCTGGCCGCCGAAGCCGCCCTCGAGGATGTCGCGCGCACCGGCGCCACCCTGGTACCGCCGTACGACGACCTGCGCACCATGGCGGGTCAGGGCACCATCGCCGTCGAACTGCTCGACCAGCTCGACGGTGAACCGGATCTCGTGGTGGTCCCCGTCGGCGGTGGCGGATGCATCAGCGGTATCACCAGCTATCTGGCCGAACGCACCACCAGCACGTCGGTACTCGGTGCAGAACCGGCCGGCGCGGCATCGATGGTCGCGGCGCTGGCCGAGGGTCGGCCGGTGGTGCTCGAGCACGTCGACCAGTTCGTCGACGGCGCCGCCGTCGCGCGGGCCGGGACCTTGCCGTTCGAAGCGCTGTCAGCGGCCGGCGACATGGTGTCGATCACCACCGTCGACGAAGGCGCGGTGTGCACCGCGATGCTCGACCTGTATCAGAACGAGGGCATCATCGCCGAACCGGCGGGTGCGCTGTCGGTGGCCGCGCTGCTCGAGGCGGACATCACCGCGGGCTCCACCGTGGTCTGCCTGATCTCGGGCGGCAACAACGACGTGTCGCGTTACGGCGAGGTGCTCGAGCGGTCGCTGGTGCACCTCGGGCTCAAGCACTACTTCCTGGTCGACTTCCCCCAGGAGCCGGGCGCACTGCGCAAGTTCCTCGACGAGGTGCTCGGCCCCAACGACGACATCACCCTGTTCGAATACGTCAAGCGCAACAACCGGGAGACCGGCGAGGCGCTGGTGGGTATCGAGATGGGCTCGGCGGCCGATCTCGACGGCCTACTGGCCCGCATGCACGACTCCGAATGCCACGTCGAGTTGCTCGAGCCCGGCTCACCGACGTACCGCTATTTGACATAGCAACGCTGGCTACCGTGGCCTCATGACCACGACACTTCAGGACAGCAGAGTTGCCGCAGCGCTCGAGCGGATGTACGACGAATCGAAGGATCAGTTCGCCCGCCGCCAGATCAGTCGCGACGAGTGGCAACGGATCGCGGCGGCCTCGGCCAAGGAGCGGGCCGACGCACTGGCCGATGTCTACATGCCGGTCACGCCCGAGGCGGGCCGGTTGCTGTACTCGCTCGTGCGGGCCACCCGCCCGGCCACGATCGTCGAATTCGGCATGTCGCTGGGTATCTCGGGGATTCATCTGGCGGCGGCGGTGCGTGACAACGGTATCGGCCGTGTCGTCACCACCGAGCTGAGCGAGGCCAAGATCGCCAGGGCCACCGCAACTTTCACCGACGTCGGGCTGGACGACCTGATCACCGTGCTCGAGGGTGACGCGCTGCGCACGCTGCGGGAGCTCGACGGTCCGGTGAATTTCGTCCTGCTCGACGGGTGGAAAGATCTGTACGTCGAGGTGCTGAAACTCCTCGAGCCCCGACTGTCACCGGGTGCGCTGGTGCTGGCCGACAACACCGGTCAGCCCGACACCAAACCGTATACCGATTATGTCCGAGATCCCGGAAACAGTTATGTCACAGTCAATTTCCCGGTCCGCGAGGGCGACGGGATGGAGATCAGCTGCTGGACAGGCGCCTGATACGTCAGCGCTGCGCGCGGGGACCCTGCGGTGACGGCGGGCCGGCCTGATCGCCCGCCGCATCGCGCTTGCGCGCCGCCATCCCCGCCAATGCCTCGAACACCACGCGGTGCGCGGCGTTGACCGTGAGTTCGGCGTGGTCGTAGGCGGGCGCCACCTCGACGACGTCGACACCGGCGACGTCGTTCTCGTAGCACAGCTGCCGGACCATGCGCAGCAGGTCGGCGCTGGTGATCCCGCCGGGTTCCGGAGTGCCGGTGCCGGGGGCGTGCGCCGGGTCGAGGACGTCGATGTCCACCGACAGGTACAGCTTGTCGGCCTGGGCCAGTGCCTCGCTGACCGCGGTCGCCATGACCTCTTTGAAACCGCGTTCCCAGATCTCCTGCATGGTGTGCCAGACCATGCCCTGCTCGAGCATCCACTCGAAGGTGTCCTGCGGCGGCCAGTAGCCCCGCAATCCAACCTGCACGAAGTGGGTGCCCGGCACAGCACCCGACTCGATCAACCGGCGCATCGGGGTGCCGTGGCTGGCCAGGTTGCCCTCGATGATGTCGGCGGTGTCGGCGTGCGCGTCGAAGTGCACGATGCCGACGTTGCCGTAGCCGTGCACATCGGCGACGGCCGTCGCCGCGGGCCACGTGATGGAGTGGTCACCGCCGAGGATCACCGGCACGATCCCGCGGGAGGCGATGGTGCTCACCCGCTCACGGATGTTGGCGTGCGACACCTCGGTCTGCCCGTGCGGACAGTACGCGTCGCCGAAGTCGACCACCTCGAGGTAGTCGAAGATCTCCAGGCCGAGGTCGAGGTGGTAGGTCCCCGGCTCGTAGGCCGTGGCACGGATGGCTCGCGGGCCGAACCGTGCGCCCGGGCGGTTGGTGGTGGCGATGTCGAACGGCGCGCCGACGATGGCGACGTCCGGGCGCCACGAGTCCAGCTGTTCAGGCTCGGTCAGAAACGGCCGCTGCCCGAAGGACACCATGCCCGAATACGCGATTTCGAGTTGTTCGATCATCCCGGGGGGAAGTTCGCGATTCGGGTGGTCATGATCATGGCTCATGAGACGACCCTACTGCCCATGACGCCGGCCTGGACGTGAATGAAACACGGTGTGGGCGCGACCAACTACGTCCGAGGTAATTGCCACAGCCCGGCGCCTGCGGGACGGTGGACATGTGAGACATGACAGCCTGCGACACCAGGAGAACCCACCTCCGATACCTCGGTGGCTGCGATTCGTGCTCAAGTCGGATCGCGCGGGGTCGTCCTGGTACATCGGCACCGGCTTCTTCTTCGCGCCGGTGTTGATCGTGGTGTCGCCGTGGCCCGCACTGACCGTGGCGGCGTGGGTGCTGATCGGGCTGGCCGGGCTGTGGCTCGGGCTGCTCGGGATCGCCATGGCCACGGGACTCGCGCTTGTGCTGCGGTCCGGTGGCGAGATCCCCGAAGACTATTGGCGCGGCATACTCGACTATCCCGGCGCCGACCGGCAGTGCAAGAGTGATGACCATGAAGGTGGCGATCCTCGACGACTATCAGAACGTGGCACTGACGCTGGCCGATTGGTCGCCGGTTGCGGCCAGGGCTGACATCACCGTTTTCACCGATCACGTCGCCGAGCCCGACGCGTTGGTTGCACGGCTCGAGCCCTTCGACGTCGTCTTCGTCATGCGGGAGCGCACACCCTTGCCGCGCGCCATCCTGGAACGGCTGCCCAAGCTGCGGATGATCGCCTCGACGGGCCCGTTCAACGCTTCGATCGATGCCGCGGCCGCCGCCGAACGGGGCATCCACGTCGGCACCACCGGCGGCTCGGTCGCCTCGACCATCGAATTGACTTGGGCGCTCATTCTTTCCGGTGTCAGGAACCTGGTCGCGGAGGCCACCTCGGTGCGCGACGGCGGCTGGCAGGTGTCGGTGGGCCGCGAACTGTCGGGACGGGTGCTGGGAGTGTTGGGGCTGGGTCGCATCGGGCCCCAGGTGGCGCGCATCGGCGCGGCGTTCGGGATGGACGTCATCGCCTGGAGCCAGAACATGACACCGGACGCCGCGGCGGCCGCTGGGGCCACCTTCGTGGACCGCGAGACGCTGTTCAGCACCGCTGACGTGCTCACCGTTCACCTCAAGCTCGGCGAGCGCACCCGGGGTCTCGTGGGGGCCGACGAGTTCGCGGTGATGAAGCCGACGGCGTTGCTGGTCAACACGTCCCGCGGCCCGATCGTCGATGAGCAGGCCCTGGTGACCGCACTGCGAAGCAAGTCGATCGGCGGAGCCGCCCTTGATGTGTTCGACGTGGAACCGCTCCCGGCCGATCACCCGTTGCGGACGCTGGACAATGTGATCGCGACACCGCATATCGGCTACGTCGCCGACCGCGGCTACGGCATCTTCTTCCGGGACGCGGTCACCGCCATCACCGAGTGGCTCGACAAGGCCGATGCGCCGTGAACCCGGCGGTCAGATCGGGAGTCGGGCCCGAAGCCAGTCCGGCCAGGGCTCCTTCTTGAACGTCGTGGAGTCGACGCACACGTGCGTCATGGTGCATTCAGCCAATAGATCGTCGCCGCGGCTGATGGTGTAATCGCTTCGCAGCGAGGTGTTTCCGGGCGGATACAGCACTGTGCGAACGGTAAGCATGTCGTCGTAGGTGGCGGGCGCTTTGAACTGGAGAGCGGCCGCGGCGACCACCACGTCGACGCCCGCACCGACCCATGCCTCATGGCCGCCGGCCACCTCGCTCATCGCATCGATGTGCGCCATGTCGATCCAGGTGAGGTAGTGGCCGTTGAAAACCCGCCCCTGCATATCGCATTCGACATAGCGGACCCGCAGCGACATGGTGAACGTGTGTGACATCACGGGCCTTCCGGTGCGGATCGACGGGCATAGGTGCGCGCCGCGACGGGTGCGCCGATACCGTGCAGGAGGACACTGCCCAGCACCACGACCACAGTTATGAGCAGGACGTCGTCCTCGACGGCCGTATCGAGGAGGTTGAACGCCAAGAGGCCGAAGACTATGGAACTGGTGCCGCGCGGGCCGAGCCAGCCGACCATCAGGCGGTCATGCCAGCTGAACGTCGACCGCAGCATGGCGAGCAGCACCGGTACGATCCGGATCACCGTCAGCGCCAAGGCGCAGAAAACCAGGATGTGCACGGGGACACCGTTCGAGAGCGCGAGCACGACGGCGCTGCCGAACACGAACCACATCGCCACGGTCAGCAGGAAACTGATGTCGTCGATCAACTCGATCTCGCGTTCCACATCGGCGGACCCGCGGATGTAGTGGTACACGATGCCGGATACGAAGGCGGCCACAAAGCCGTTGCCGTGCAACCCGATACTGAGGCCGTAGGACAGCAGGGGAGCGGCTACCAGGAGCACCCTCTTGGCCTGCGCGGTCATCAGATCCCGACGCTCGGCCTGGTTGCGTCCCAACGCGATCGCCGCGCCGACCACCGCCCCCACCATCACCGCGATCACGGCGTCAGGTGCTGCCTCGCCGAACGCCTTCAACGGAGTGTCGGCATCAGTGTGGTCGCCGGCGAGCGCCAGCGCGAAGATGAAGATCGGCGACACGATGCCGTCGTTGTAGCCCGCCTCGACATTCAGCAGATCGCGGACTCGCTCGGGGATACGGCGATCACGCAGCGTCGCCGCTGCCGGAGCGAAGTCGGTGGGCACCACCACACAGGCGATCAGCAGCAACACCGCCCACGACAGGTGGGGCAGCAGCCACGATCCGGCCAGCACCGACAGTCCAAGGCTCAGCGGCGCCGCGATGAGCAGCATCCGGGCGGCCGATCGGGGATCGCGGCCGAAAAGGCCGCCGCGTACCTCGGTGGCATCGACGAACAACAGAATCGCGAGGATGATCTCGGCGGTCCGTTGTACGACTTCGGTATTCAGCGTGGCGGCCAGGGCGCTCTGGGTCGAGAACCCCACGGCGATACCGGCGATGACGAACAGGATCGGCACGGTGATGCGCCACTGCTCGAGCCTGCGGGCCAGCAACGCCCATACCGCGACCACCAACACGCACGCGATCAACGACAGCAGCACAGAGCTATCCAAGCAGAGCGCCGCCGGCGCCGATCAGCGCAATGCCTCCGCGGTGACAGCGTCGGCGGGCAAGAACGCCTCGATGCTCAACTCCGCCGCGGTGAGGTCCACGGCGGTGCCGAAGGTGGTCACCATGCTCAGGAACGACAGCACCGTGCCATCCGCTGCGGCCAGCCGCAGTGGTACCGCGACACCGCCGAGGTCGTGGCTTGCGTCGCTCCCACCCGGGTAGGCCGCGATCTCGGCCAGCAGTTCCGCCGATTCAGCGGTGCCGCTGGCGGTGACCTCGCGGCGGAGACGCTCGATGACATGGTGCCGCCACTGGGCCAGGTTCTGGATCCGTCCGGCCAGACCGTCCGGGTGCAGCGAGATGCGCAGTGCGTTGGGACGGTCGAGAAGATGGGGCGCCACATCCCCGAGCATCACGGCGATACCGGGGTTGGCCCGAACGATGTTCCAGGAGCGGTCCACGACCAGGCACGGGTAGGGGTTGTAGGCGGCGAGTACCTGGTCGATCCCGTCGCGAACCGCGGCCATCTCCGGGTCGTCCAGTGAGCGCTCTGTGAATTCGGGCGCCAGGCCGGCGGCCAGCAGCATCTGGTTCTGTTCTCGTGGCGGGACGTCGAGCGCCGCCGCCAGGCGCAGCACCATGGCACGGCTCGGCACCGAACGTCCCGTCTCGATGAAGCTCACGTGCCGCGACGACACGTCGGCACCGATCGCAAGGTCGAGTTGACTGAGGCGACGACGCCGCCGCCAGTGGCGCATCAGTGTCCCGAACGGCGGGCTCGCGGCTTCGGCGGTGGTCACCCAACCAGTGTGCTCGACCAGGAGTTCGCTGCGTGTCGATTGGTCCCTGGGAGCGGACGTGAGAACGTAGCAGGACTATGGCGGGTGTTTTCGATGCATGACTACATGACCTACGAGCAGTGGGGACGCAGGTTCTTCGAGGTCGCGGTGACCGAGGAGCGGGTGGCCGCGGCCTTTGGTCAGATCGCCGGTGACGAGCTGGAGATGGGTCCGTTCGCGCAGGGACCAGGCCGCATCGCCCGGGTGACCGCGAAGGTCACCATCCGGGAGCCTCAGGCGACCCGGCACATGGGGGACACCATCACATTCACGATCCGGATTCCGCTGAAGATCGACCTGCTGATCGATCTGCGGCTGGACAAGCAACGGTTCAGCGTCGACGGCGAAATCTCGTTACGGGCTACCGCGCGTGCCGCCGAACCGTTACTGCTGATCATCGATGTGGCCAAACCGCGGCCGTCCGATATCAGCGTCCACGTCGAGTCGAAATCGATCCGCGGCGAACTGGTGCGCATCATCGGGGGTGTCGACGCCGAGATCCGGCGCTTCATCGCGGCACATGTGTGCGAACAGATCGACGCACCCGAATCGCAGGATGCCCAGGTGATCGACGTCGCGAAAGAACTGAATGAAACATGGAAGGGCATCTGAGCGCTCCGGCGGCACCATCGTGCAGGACTCGCCTTCTATTCTGCTTTTCGTACCCAAGGCATGCCGGTGAGCCGTTGCGTCGCAACGGCTCAGCGGGCGTGGTGGTTTACTCCTCGTCGTGGGGCTCTTGCTCGTCCCGGTTGTCGAGGAGGCGTTCGGGGTGGTGGTAGTTGTTGACGCCGCCGGCGTTGGG
>CAMFLL010000005.1 GCA_945957405.1 uncultured Mycolicibacterium sp.
GTGCACGACTCCGCGAGGTGGTGTCAACCGTCCGGTCCGGCACATGTCAGGTGGTGGTGCTGCGCGGAGAGGCCGGCGTCGGTAAGACCGCGTTGCTGGAATACGTCGCCGATCAGGCGAGCGGCTTCCGCAGGATCCAGGTGGCGGGCGTCGAATCCGACATGGAACTCGCCTTCGCCGGGCTGCAGCAATTGTGCGCGCCGTTGCTCGACCGTCTCGACGAGCTGCCAGAACCGCAGCGGGAGGCGCTCGATGTCGCCTTCGGGCGCGGTGTGGGTGAAACACCTGACCGGTTTCTGGTCGGGCTGGCGGTGCTGAGCCTGCTCGCGGCGGCCAGCGGTGACCAGCCCCTGCTCTGTGTGGTCGACGACGCGCAGTGGCTCGACGAGGTGACTGTGCAGACACTGGGTTTCGTCGGTCGGCGGCTCATGGCCGAGCCCGTCGCGCTCGTGTTCGCGGCCCGCGACACCGGCGCCGCGGCGTTGACCGGGTTGCCGGGGCTGACGGTCAGCGGCCTCTCGGACACCGATGCCCGTGACCTCTTGGACTCGGTGATCCTGGGCGCCATCGACCCACGCGTGCGCGACCGGATCGTCGCGGAGACCCGAGGTATTCCGCTGGCACTGCTGGAGGTGCCGCGAAACGTGCCGCCGACCGAATTGTCGGGCGGTTACTGGAATTCCGGCACACGGTCATCGGCGGGACAGATCGAGGAAGGCTTCACCCGCCGGATCCAGTCGCTACCGGCGGAGACCAGGATGCTGCTGCTGATCGCGGCCGCCGAGCCGGTCGGCGACGCGGCACTGTTCCTGCGGGCGGCGGCGCACCTGGGGATACCCGTGGACGCATTGGCGCCTGCCGAGGCGGCGGGCGTCATCGAGTTCGGTCCGCGCATGCGCTTCCACCACCCGCTGATGCGGTCGGCGGCCTACCGCGTGGCCGATCTGGGCGACCGCCGCGAGATCCACCGTGCGCTGGCGCACGCGACCGACCCGGCGTCAGACCCGGACCGGCGGGCGTGGCACGCCGCGAGCGCCGCGGCAGGCCCCGACGAGACGGTGGCCGCGGAACTCGAGGCGTCGGCCGGTCGGGCGCAGCTCCGCGGCGGCATCGCCGCGGCGGCAACGTTCCTGGAACGGGCCACCGCGCTGACCGCCGATCCCGCCACACGCAGCGTCCGGGCGCTCGCGGCGGCCCACGCAAAGCGCGACGCCGCCGCGCCTGCCGAAGCGCACGAGCTGCTGGCGGTCGCCGAACTCGGCGCGCTGTCGGCCCTGCACCAGGCCCAGGTGGCGCGGTTACGTGCCCAGATGCAGTTCGTCCGCAGCCGGGCCGGAGATTCCGGTGCGCCGCGGGTCGGCGACACCGCGCCCGCCCTGCTCGATGCCGCCAGGCGGCTGGAGAACCTCGACGACTATTCGGCCCGCGAGAGTTACCTCGAGGCCATCGCCGCCCTCATGTACGCCGGGCGGCTCGGTGCGCCCGGGGAGCTGACCCGGGCCGCCGAAGCGGCGCTGGCCGCGGTGAACCGCGTGCCCGAATTACCGCGACCGGTGGACCTCCTGCTCAAGGGCATCGCCGAGCGGATCGTGGACGGAGTCGGGGCCGGTGTGGAGTCGCTGCGCACCGCGTTGGACACCATGTGTAGATCGGCGCGCGACAACGACACCAGCGTGCGGCGCTGGATGGTACCCGCGTTCCCCATCCTGCAGGAATCGTTCGCGCACGAGCTGTGGGACCAGTCGATCGTCGACGCGCTGTCGGCCGCGGTGGTGCGTGCGGCCCGTGAGGCCGGCGCGCTCGCCGTCCTGCCGCAGGCCCTGGTCTACCGGGCCGGCGTCCACCTGCTGCGTGGTGAATTCAACACGGCAGCAACACTTGTCGAGGAGGCCAACTCGATCACGGCCGCCGTCGCGCCGTCGGGGCCGGTGCGCTACAACGCATTGTTCCTCAGTGCGTGGCGAGGCGACGCCGCCGATTCCACCGCCGTGATCGAGGCGGCGGTGTCGTACGCGACGGCGCGTGGCGAGGGCCGCCTGCTCAGCCTCGCCGGCTATACGCGCGCGGTGCTCTACAACGGCCTGGCGCGTTACGAGGAGGCTTTTGCCGCCGCCAGCGAGGGTTGCGCCTACGAAGATCTCGGGTTCCACAGCTGGTGCGGTTACGAGCTGATCGAGGCTGCCGCACGCACCGGCAGGCATGCCGCCGCGGCAACGGCGATCCGGCGCTTGGAGGAACGCGCCGGCGCCAGCGGGACGGACTGGGGCTTGGGTGCGCTGGCCAGTGCGCGCGCACTGCTGGCCGACGATGGCACCGCCGAAGATCACTACCTGGAAGGGATCGAGCGCCTCGGCCGGGCGCGCATCGTCGTCCATCTGGCCCGCACCCACCTCGCCTACGGCGAGTGGCTGCGCCGGGTCAACCGGCGCGTCGATGCGCGCGGGCACCTCGGCACCGCCTTCGAGATGTTCACCAAGATGGGCGCACAAGGCTTCGCCGAACGCACGCGCCGCGAGTTGACGGCCACCGGCGAGAAGGTCCGTAAGCAGCCGGTCGGTTCCGGTGACGAGCTGACCGCCCAGGAGTCCCAGATCGCGCGGCTGGCCGGCGACGGTCTGACCAATCAGGAGATCGGCGCGCAGCTGTTCATCAGTACCCACACCGTCGAATGGCACCTGCGCAAGGTCTTCGTCAAGCTCGGGATCACCTCACGCAGACAATTGCGCACCGTGTCGTGGGCGAGTTGACGCCGCATCACACCACGCACCACTGACCCTTGACCACGGACTTTCAAGGGTTTGCCCGCCGTCAGTGTTCGCCAGGCTGGGAATCAGTCCAGAAACGGACTCTCATCAGCGCAAACGGCACACACGGAGGTTCGTCATGGCACTCACGAGCACGCTCGAACGCCGGAATCAGGGCCAGCGCTGCGAGGGCCTCGAGGCCTTCGAGTGCGTGCGGCCGCGGTTGTTCGCCGTCGCGTACCGGATGCTGGGGCGCGCCGCCGACGCCGAGGACGTACTGCAGGACGTGTGGCTGCGCTGGGACGGCTGTGACCGCGCGGCCGTCCGGGATGCCAGCGCATACCTGATGACCACCACCACGCGGCTGTGCATCAACGTGCTGCAGTCCGCACATGTCCGGCGCGAGTCCTGTGTCGGACCGGCGCTGCCGGAACCCCGGGACACCGGCGCCGCAGCGGATCCCACGGTGGGCGCCGAACGCGCCGAGGCGCTGCAGGTCGCCACTGTGCTGCTGTTGGACCGGCTGTCACCGGCCGAGCGGGCGGCCTACATTCTCCGGGAGGCCTTCGACTATCCGTACGACCTCATCGCGCAGGCGATCGGGGTGACCGACGTGAACGCGCGCCAACTGGTCAGCCGCGCCCGCAGGCATCTCACGGCGAACCGCGCCGAGCCGGAGCGGCCCACCAATCCGCAGCCGTTGGTGATGGCGATCATCACGGCCGCGCAGACGGGGGAGATGGCGCCGCTGGAAAGGATGCTGGCATGTGCAACTCGATGACCGGGCCCGGTTTGTCGCGGACCGGCCTGGTGGCCTGTTTCTCGACGCACGACGCCATCCCGGCCCCGGCGCTCGCGGTCTGCTCCCGGTAGGCACTCGGTGGTACGCCCACCAACTCACTGAAGCGGGTGCTGAACGTACCCAGTGACGAGCAGCCGACGGCGAAACAGACCTCGGTGACCGACAGGTCGCCACGCCGCAGCAACGCCATCGCGCGCTCGATCCGCCGTGTCATCAGATAGGAATACGGCGACTCGCCGTAGGCGATCCGGAACCGGCGCGACAGGTGTCCCGCGGACATGTTCACCCCACGGGCCAACGCCTCGACGTCGAGCGGCTGGGCGTACTCCCGGTCGATCCGGTCCCGGACGCGGCGCAGGAGCGCAAGATCGCGCAGCGTGTGATCACCCGTCGCCTTGGAGCCCACCTGGATCATCGTGCCACACAGGGCGTATCGGGCTTCTCGCGGCGCCGTGTTTGCTGTCTGCGCACCGAATCCCTCAAGTGACTGCATATCAGCCCTGCGCCGATGTTTCTGCGCGAAGCCAGCACAACGCGGGGCGTGGCGCGCTTCCGGCCGCGCCGGCGGCGGCCCACTCCGACAGTGTCGGCACCGCCAGGGCAAAACATGTCGGCGGCCGATGAAAACGGTATTCCCTATTACACTTGCCGCCTAGCGCGATCGCCTCCGCGCGCGTGTAGGAACCGGGGGGTTTCCACGAGGGGAGTGGGTGAAGGTGCCCGACAGGTGGGTTCGGCGACGATTCGATGCCGACCGCACGCCGCTTCCACACGGCAACCTGGCCGCCATGGCCACGGAGATCGCTGTGCCCGACGATCTCTCGGTCCTGCGCACGATGTTGCGGATCTCCAATGCGGTGCTGTCCGCCAACTACTTTGACGAAGTGCTCGAGGAAGTCGCCGAGCAGTCACTGATCGCCTTGGGGGCGGCGGCGGTGTCGATCAGCCGATGGGAGCGCGACACCGACATCCTGCGCACCCTCATCAACGTCGGCGACCTGCGGGCCGGTGAGTACCGCTGGCCCGATCAGGACCTGTATCCGATCAGCGAGGATCCGCACGTGCTCGGCCTGCTGCAGCACGGACGCCCCTACGTGCATGCCGTCGACGACAATCCCCGGGATCCTGCGGTGCGGGACTACCTGTTTCGCATCGGCAAGGAAAGTGAAGTCGCCGTGCCGGTGATGTTCGACGACACCATGTGGGGCGAGATCTGGGCCGCGGGCGTCGACGGCCGCCGGTTCGGTCACGACGACGTGCAACTCCTGCAGGCCATCGCGGCGTACACCGCGGTGGCGATCGGCCGTGGAGAGTTGTTCACCACGGTCTGGCGGCACGCACACCAGGATCCGCTGACCGAGCTCGCCAACCGCCGTGCGCTCGAGGAGCGGTTCAGGCAGATCGATTGGGACCGTGTCGATCCCACGCTGTTGGTGGGCGACCTGGACGGTTTCAAGAACGTCAACGACCGCGACGGACATCCCGCGGGCGACGCGTTGTTGTGCGGGGTGGCCGCCGCACTGCGTGACAGCGCGGCCGCCGTGGACCAGGCGTTGGCCGCTCGCCTGGGGGGTGACGAATTCTGCGTTCTGCTGCCGCACGGGTCGCTGATCGACGCTGAGATGCTCGCGCACTCGGCCAGCAGCGCGATCAGCAGCACCCTCGGCCCGCACATCACGATGACATGGGGAGCGGCGGCCTGCGGCTCGAAGGTCAGGTCAGGTCAGGCCTTGCTCGCGGCCGCCGACGCGGCACTGCTGCACGCAAAGGCGTTGGGCCCCGGCCGGTTCAGCGGTGGGGTGACGGCACCCCGTGCGGTACCGGCTGGACTCGACCGCCGCTCCGGGCGTGCCGGCAGGCGCGCTGGTGACACCCTGGTGTCGCGGGTGGCGGCTCTGGTCGATCAGCACCGGCCGATGTCGGTGCTGGCCGCTCTGGAAGTCCTTGCGCTGCAAGCCCAGAACTCCATCGACGGGGCGGGCTGGGCGGTCTCGGTGACCGGCGACGACCGGTCGAGCCTCGTCACCTCGCGTGATGTCGACAGTATGCGGCACCCCGCGTCGGGCCTGTGGGTGCTGCGCTCCGGCGGTTCGGAAGAGATCTATCCGCTGTCGGAGTACCCGGCGACGGCGAAGGCGATCGCGACCGGGTCGTCGTTCATCGCCGCCGTCGACGACGACGCGTCCGATCCCGCCGAGGTGCAGTTGCTCACGCGCCTCGGATATCGCGCGGTACTCGGCGTCGGCGTCAGCGACGGTGAACGCGGCTATCTCGTCGAGATCTACTCCGACGCCGGACAGGCGCCGCTGTCGGACATCACGACCTCGGTCCAGGTGCTTGCGCACTACTGCGTCAACGTGGCGGCGACGCCGGCTCCGTGAAATCTGTTGTGAGATCATCGGACCGGCCGGCCGCCAGTCGCGACCACTGCGGGATCGGCCGACCGTCGATGCGTGTGTTCGAGCCGTCCACCTGCCACGACTGAGGCCAGCCCGCGGGTGAGTCCTCCCACGGCTCTTGGCGGCCGTACACCGTCAGGTCCATCAGTGCGTAGCTGTAGTCCATGGCCTCGACGCCGCGCAGGGTGGTCCAGTACGTCTCGAACACACGGTCGCCGCGGCGCAGATAGGACACCAGGTGCATCATGCCGACGCGACGCCCGATCAGCAGTTCATCCAGCGACGGCAGTGCGGAGTACCACGGCATGTGCCAGCCCATGAAATCGCGGTAGCGGGCACCTTCGTCATAGGGCCCCTGGCAGAACACCGCGTAGCTGATATCGCGGGAATGCAGGTAGGCCAACTCGTCGACCTGGGTGGCGCACCATGTGCACCCCTCACACTGCTGGGGCGCCGGCGCGCCCTGATTCCACATGAAGTAGTAGACGATGAGCTGCCGACGGCCGTCGAACACGTCGATCAACGGGACCAGTCCGTGCGGCCCGGTGACTGTCATACCAGCGTCGACCTCGACCATCGGAAGCCGGCGCCGAGCGGCGGCGACGGCGTCGCCTTCGCGCGTGTGCGCCTTCTCGCGAACCCGCAGGCGGCTCAGTTCGGCTTCGAAGGCGGCCCGGTCGACGGTGGGTGGGGTGGGCTCGTCGGTCATGCGGGATGTCCTTCCGGTGTCCGGTCGTAGTCGTCGTGGTACTGCCACCATTCGTACGGTGGACTCTGCGGATAGCCGGCGGGGGAGTCCTCCCAGCTCTCCTGGCGGCCCAACGCGGTCATGTCGAGGTAGCTCCAGCTGCTGCCCAGTGCTTCGTCACCACGGTTGTTGATGAAATAGGTGCGGTAGATGCGGTCATCGGCACGGATGAACGCGTTGGTGCCGTGCCATTCATCGACACCGAAGTCGACGTCGAACGCGCGACCGGCGTCCGGGATCATGGTGTACCACGGCATCTGCCAATTCATCCGCCGCTTGAGCCCGGCGATATCCGATTGTGGTGCCCGAGAGGCGAATACCAGCGTGGTGTCGCGGGCGTTGAGGTGGGCCACGTGACCGACATTGTCGGCCACCATGGAGCAGCCGCGGCACGCGTTCTGCGGCCAGCCGCCCACTCCCTCCTCGAAGAACGCGCGGTAGACCACGAGTTGGCGGCGACCCCCGAAGAGGTCGGGCAGGGTCACCCTGCCATCGGGGCCCTCGAAGTGATAGGTGTGCTCGACCGGTGTCCAGGGCATGCGACGCCGGGCAGCCGCCATGGCGTCCCGTGCGCGGGTCAGCTCTTTCTCCTTGACCAGCATGTCCAGGCGTGCCGCTGCCCAGTCGTCCGCGGACACTATCGGCGGTGTGTTCATGCGCTCTCCTCGGTGTTGCGTGACATCGGTTCTCGGTCTCGCTCGCGCGCCAAACGTTCAACATAACGGTTGAACGTCAGGTCTCCAGCAGACCATGCGCCACCCGCTATAGTCAACAAGGTGGTTGAAGATCAGCTGCTGGACCGCACCTACGCCGCGCTCGCCGATCCCACGCGGCGGGTGCTGCTGACGGCTCTGCGTCACGGCGACGCGCGTATCACCGACCTTGCCGCGCCGCTCCCGATGACTTTCGCCGGGGTGTCCCGTCATATCGGCGTGCTGGAGTCCGCCGGGCTCATCCGGCGTGAAGTGCGCGGTCGCGAGCACTGGGTGTCACTGCGACCCGAGGGTCTGACCATGGCGCAACAGTGGATAGAGGAACAGAACCACTTCTGGTCGACTCGCGCCGACGCGTTGGCGGCGCGCCTGGAACGCAGGAGCCGTACCCGGTGAACGACGCTGTCACGGTCCGTGTCCAGCGGGTCATGCCCGCCGCGCCCGATGTGGTGTTCGATCAGTGGCTCGACCCGGAATCCCTGGCGGACTGGATGTGCCCGCGGCCCGACCGGTGCGTCGCCATCACGGTCGAACCGCACGTCGGCGGCGCGGTGCGCTTCGACGTCGACCACTCAGGCGCGTCGGTGCTGATCACGGGTAGGTTCCTGGCCATCGAACGACCCACGCTGTTGCGCTTCACGTGGAGCAATTCCGACTGGCCCGATCCGACGGTCAGCAGCGTCGTCAACGTCGCCTTCGAACCCGTCGACGACGATCAGACACTGATGTCGATCGAGCACTCCCTGTTGCCGCCGTCCGAATTCGAGAGCTTCAGCAACGGCTGGACGCTCATCGCCGATCAACTCGCCGACGTGCTGTCGGGCTGAGTCCGCACCGGTAGCGACGATATGCCCCGCAGCGTGACATTGGGTTTGTAGACCGGGTCACCGGCGAGTTCTGCACGGGGGAACCGTGCGGCCAGCCGGGCGAGCCCCGTCGAGGCTTCCAATCGCACCAACGGCGCGCCGATGCAGAAATGTGCCCCATAACCAAAACCCAGGTGTCTGATCACTTTTCGATCCGGATCGAAGACATCGGGCCGCTCGTTGGCGGCCGGGTCCCGGTGTGCCGCCGCGAGCAGCAGGATCATCGTCTCGCCCTTGGGCACGGTGACGTCACCGATGGTCATCTCCTCGGCGGCGATGCGACCGAGCAATTGCGCAGGGGCGTCGAAACGCAACGCCTCCTCCACGATCCGCGGGGCACGGCGCGCATCAGCGCTCAGCGCGTCCCAGTGGGTGCGATCGCGCAACAGTGCCAGGATCGCGTGGACGATGAGGCTCACCGTCGATTCGTGACCCGCGATCAAGAGCAGGTTGCACGTGGAGATGATCTCCTCTTCGGTGAGCTGGTCGCCGGACTCCTCGACCGCGATCAAGGCCGAGATCAGGTCGTCGGCCGGTGCCACCCGCCGGCGTGCGATCAGATCGCGGTGGTAGTCCCGGAGCCAGCGCCCGGCCCGCATCCGCTCCTCGACCTCGCCCAACCCGTCCCCGGAGACTGAGACCAGGGGGTCGACGGCACGACCGATCAGGGACAGCGCGTGACCGAACTGCGCCTCGTCCTCGACCGGCACGCCGAGCAACCGGCAGATCACCCCGAGCGCAAGGGGGTAGGCGAACTCGCTGACGGCGTCGAATTCACCACGCTCGTCGATACGGTCGAGCAGATCGTCGACAAGTGTCACGATGACGGGCTCGAGCTCGCTGATCACCTTGGGTACGAACGACTTGCTGACCAGCTTGCGCAGCCGGGTGTGGTCGGGTGGGTCGAGGAACAGAAAGACCGGCGCCTGTTTGCGGTCCATCATGCCCGCCAGGCCAAACGGCCTCGGTTGTGCGCCCGCGGCGAGTTGGCGCTGCGCCATCGTCGATTTCAGGCGGTCGCTGGCCGAATACGGGTGCCGCAGCGCCGCGTCGCAGTCCGCGAACGTCGAGAAGACGATCAGGTTGGCGTCCGGCATCACCAGCGGTCCGTGTTCACGCAGCCTGCGGTAGGTCGGGTACGGGTTCTCCCGGTTCGACTGTGCGAGTGCCTCGCCGAGCAGCAGCTGCGATTGGGCAGCAGATGTCACGGCTCCATTGTGCAGAACATCCGCACGCGCGCACAGCGGCGGGGTACGGCGTGGCGGCCCTGGAAATTTGCGCGCGCGTCAGACTTTCGGCAACTCGGACCGCAATCATCCGTGCAGGGCGCGGAACGTGTCGACGGCCGCCGGATGCAGCGGGATCAGTCCGGTCTGGATCATCGACGGGGGCGCCAGGTACTGCAGACCCCGCACATACGGCGGTACCAGCTGCGGCGCATCATCAGCCAGCACATCCACCACGGCAGCGATGGTGTCTGCGGCGATGTCCTGGCGGCACAGCAGCAGATTCGGCACACCGATCGACCGCAGTCCCGGCGGCACGTAACCGCCCTTGGGTACCGTCCGGACCAGATACGGATATGCCGAGAGCCGCGACATGAGTGCGGTCAGGCCGCCGATGTCGAGCATGCGCAGCGGCAGGGTGTCGTGCAGGCTGGAGATCGCCGGTGTCGGCACCCCGCCCGACCACACCAGCGCATCGACGCCGCCGTCGGCGAGCCCGGCCAGGCCGTCCCGGAGCCGCAACCTCACCATGGTCACGCTGTCGCGCAACCCGGCCGCCTCGAACAGCACCTCGCTTGTCGCGGCCGCGCCCGACCCGGCTGGACCGATCGAGACCCGATGTCCGGCAAGGTCTTCGAGCCGATAGGCCGGCGACGCGTCTCGCACCACAACCTGCAGGTAATTCTCGTAGACCCGGGCGATCGCCACCGGCGCGGTGTTCGGCGGTCCGTCGGCGCGGTCCCGCTCCGCGACGTCGGCCAGGGCGAGCCCCAGTTCGGCAGCTCCGGAACGCAACTGCCTGATGTTGTCGACGGTGCCCTCCGAGGGCACCGCCGTGACGTCCAGGCCCGGATAGCGCGTGTGCAGTTGCTTGGCGAGCACCTCGGCAAAGGTCAGGTACAGACCACCCTTCTCGCCGCCCACCAACCGCACCTGACCGCCGGGACCACTGCGCATGCAGCCCGCGGCCAGCACCGCGCCGGCGGCCAGGAAAGCCCTGCGGCTCAGCATGTCTCACCCGCGTCGGGCAGCCGGTACCGGATGAGCAGACCGCCTTCCGGTGCCTTCTCGACCGCGATCGACCCGCCGTGACCCGTGGCGATCGCGCCTGCGATCGCTAGTCCCAGCCCGGTGCCGGTGGCGTCGTCGCGGCCGCGCCAGAACCGTGCCGCCGCGCGCTCCAGGTCCTCATCGGGTAACCCCTGGCCGCTGTCACTCACGATCAGGTCGATACCGCCATCGTCGGATCGGGCGGCTGCGGTGATGGTCGCACCGGAGCCGGCGTAACGCACCGCGTTGTCCACCGCGACGTCGAGCAGCTGCTCCACGTCGTGTCGAGCCAGCGCGACCAGCGGTCCCGGATGGGCGACCAGGGTCTGCAACCGTTGGCGGTGGCGGTCGGCCATCGGCGTCCAGAACACGAATCGCTCGTCGATCACATCTGCCAGATCCGTCGACTCCGCCGCGGCCGACGCCAGCCCCACCTGACGACTCCCGCCGGCCTCCTCCGCGCGGGCCAATCGCAACAACTGCTGCAACAGGTTCTCCAGGCGATCGAGTTCGGTCGACATCGACCGGTAGGTCGCCCGCCCCGACTCAGTGACCGAATCGGCCAGACTGTCGGCCCGCAATCGGACCGCGGCCAGCGGATTGCGCAGCTGATGGGACGCGTCTGCGACCAGCCGCCGCTGCCGATCCAGCGATGCCCGTACCACCTGGGCCATCGTGTTGAACGCCGCAGTGAAGTGGCGCAGTTCGGGCGGACCGGAGACGTTGACGGGCGGACCGGCGACGCCCTCCGTCATATCGGCGACCGCGCGTTCCAGCCCGTCGAGGGGGCGCAGGACCCAACGGGTCAGGCCGCGGGCCGCCACCGCGGCCATGATGATCAGCGCCGCACAGCCGATGGCCACCCACATCCAGCTGGTCGCGACGTCCCGTGCCGCCGTCTCGGTGCTGACGGCCATCACGACGGCGCCCACCACTTCACCGTCGCGCCGGACGCCTGCGGCGGTCAGGATGGTGCGCTGATCCCAGGGGCGTACCCGCGCCCACGGGGTCTGCGGTGCGTCGACCAGCGCATGCGTGGCCGCGTCCGCGACGCCGGGGTCGGTGATGCGCATACCCTGACCTGCCAGTGCCTGGCCGTCGGAGTCGACGATCACCAGACCTTCCCGGTAGACCTGGTGGTAGCGGTCCACCAGGCGATCCAGCGGGGCGTTGGGCATGGCCGCCGCGTCGGCCAGCGATGCGAGTTGGCGCTCACGTTCGGCGGCCAGCGTCGCGGTGCGGCGATCGGCCAGGCTCAACGCCAGTGGCACCGCCAGCGCCGCCACCGCCAGCAGTGACAGCACCACCAGCACCACCCGGACGCGGGGGCCCATCTCAGTGGTCCAGCCGAAAACCGAAGCCGCGCACCGTCTGTAGCGGCAGCCCGGGCAGTTTGGCCCGGATCTGCCCGATGAAGAAGTCAAGTGACCGCGAACGCCCGACCACCGCCGTGCCCCACACCTCGAGCATCAGCTCCTCACGGCTGACCGCCTCGCCCTGCCGGGCGGCCAGGGTCGCGACGATCTGGAACTCGGTTCTGGTGAGCGACTGCGGTATTGCGTTCAACATGACTTCCCGGCGCTCGCGGTCCACAGTGACCGGACCGGCGGTCACCGGGCCTGCCGCCGCGGCGACATCGCCTGTGGTCCGGCGCAGTCGACGCATGACGGCGTCGATCCTGGCCAGCAGCACGGCTTTTCGTACCGGCTTGACCAGATAGTCGTCGGCGCCGGCGCGGAGCCCGAGGACCACAGCCCCGTCACTGTCGCGGGCCGTCATGATGATCACCGGCACCGCCGATGCGCGTCGGAGCGTGCGCAGCACGTCCAGGCCGTCCATGTCGGGCAACCCGAGATCCAGCAGAACCAGGTCGCAGCCTTTGACGCGATGGAGCGCGTCTGCGCCGCGGCTGGTATGGATGACATTCGCGCCGGCGTGGCCGAGAAGCTCGACCAACGCCGACGCGACCCCCTCGTCATCCTCGACAAGCAGCACCTGCATTTCGCTGATGTTAGGAACCGGGCACCGAAACTGCCACGGAGTTGCCGGATTCGGTACCGCCGGCCTTGGCATCGTCGATTTCGCGGGTCTCGCGCTCCAGGTGCGAACGTCGCGACGATTCACCCATGAAGACGTAGACCAGCAGCGAGATCAGCGCGGCGCCCGCGACGTAGTAGAAGAACCATGTCTCGTGACCGATGTTCTTCAACCAGAGCGCGACGTACTCGGTGGTGCCGCCGAAGACGGCGACCGTCAGGGCGTAGGGCAGCCCGACGCCCAACGCGCGGATACGTGCCGGGAACAGCTCGGCCTTCACCACGGCGTTGATGGACGTGTACCCGGAGACGATCACCAGACCGAGCAGCATCAGACCGAATGCGGCAGGCACGGATTCGGCGCCGGCGACGGCGGTCAGCAGCGGGACGGTGCACACCGTCGCGGCGATCCCGAATGCGATGAGCAGTGGACGGCGACCGATCCGGTCCGAGAGGGCACCGAAAGCCGGCTGAAGACAGACGAAGATCACCAGGGCGACGAAGTTGATCCAGGTGACCTCCTCCTTGGGCAGGCCCGTGGTGTTGATCATGAACTTCTGCATGTACGTGGTGAACGTGTAGAAGGCGATGGTGCCGCCGAGCGTCAGGCCCACCACCGTCAAGCATTCGCGCGGGTAGGACAGCAGCACCCGTAGGCTGCCGCGTTCGCCGGTTTCGGCGCCCTCCCTGACGGCGAGTTCGTAGTTCGGCGACTCGTCCATGGTGCGCCGCAACCACATCACCGTCACGGCCGCGACTGCCCCGATGACGAATGCGACCCGCCAGCCCCAGGCATGCATCTGGTCGGCCGTCAGCAGCTGCTGCAGGATTATCTGGACGCCGAGCGCCAGTAGTTGCCCGCTGGTCAGCGTCACGTACTGGAACGACGAATAGAAGCCACGGCGATGCGGTGTGGCCACCTCGCTCAGATACGTCGCGGAGGTCCCGTATTCACCGCCCAGGCTCAGCCCCTGCAGCAGCCGCGCGGCGACCAGCAGAATCGGGGCCAGCGCGCCGATCTGCGCGTATCCGGGCAACACGGCAATCCCCAGCGACCCGATGCCCATCAAGGTCACCGACAGTGTCAGGGCGGCGCGGCGGCCGAACCGGTCGGCATAACGACCGAACATCCAGCCGCCGAGCGGCCTGACCAGGAATCCGACCGCGAAGATCCCGGCCGTGTTGAGCAGCTGTGCGGTTTGATTTCCCGACGGGAAGAACACACTCGCGAAGTAGATGCTGAAGGCCGCGTACGCGTACCAGTCGTACCATTCGATGAGATTGCCGAGCGATCCCCGAATCACATTGCCGGCCACCGATCTCGCCGGAGTGTCGTGCACGTTCCTGTCCTGCGGCATCATTGCCTCCCCTTGGTGTTCGACTGCAGGTGCCGCCCCATCATGTGAGCCCGGCCACGGGCATGGAAGCGTGCCGGTGCGGTCTGGGCCACTTCCTTGCACAATCCACAGATTCGGCGTCCACCAGCAGACACATGTTGTCCCACAGCGCAACTCGCCGGTGTTTCGACTGTCCCGATCCCGGGCACAGTCCATCGGGTGTTCCCCTTGACCGTGCGCCACGGTATGCCGATGGTCGAGCGCCTCGTTCCCGCGCCGCCCGGGCGCGCATGGGATCTGCTGGTCGACCTCGAGGCCTGGCCACGGTGGGGACCGTCGATCCGGCGCGCGGAACTCGACGGCGCGACGGAACTGTCGCTCGGCGTTCACGGCCGGGTCTGGACCGCTGTCGGTGTGGTCGCGCCGTTCACGGTGACGGAGTTCGATGAGGGCCGGTCGTGGGCGTGGCAGGTCGCCGGCATCGGCGCCACCCGCCACGAGGTGCGCGCCGAGCCGGCCGGCACGACGGTTGCGTTCGGCGTGCCCTGGTGGGCCCCGGGTTATCTGCCGGTGTGCGCCCTCGCGCTGTGGCGGATCGAGCGGCTTCTCACAGGTAGGGGTCAGCCCACGCGCTGATGATCCGGCCCGCCCGCGCGGCCTGGTTCTTGCCGGTGAGGAGGTGATCGGCGCCCTCGAGCGAGACGAAGCTGCGAGGGTGGCGCGCGGTGCGGAAGATGTCGCTGGCATTCGCGATGCCGACGGTGTTGTCGGTCGGGGAGTGCATCACCAGCAGTGCCCGGTGCAACGTACGGATCTGCTCGCGGAGATCGACGGCGCGGACGTCCTCGATGAAATGCCGTTTGAGGGTGAGGGCTTTGCCGCCGACCAGGAAGGGCGCCTCGCCCTCGGCCTCGATGCGCGCTACCAGCGCGTCATAGTTGTGTTCCACGTGGGCCGGGTCGAACGGAGCTCCGACGCTGGCCACCGCGGCCACCGAGGCGCACTGATGGGCAGCCGCGATCACGGCGGCGCCACCGAACGAGTGCCCCACCAACAGCCGCACCTCGCGGCCTGATTCGTTCATGAATTCCACCGCGCGGACGGTGTCGGAGACCTTGTGGGAGAAGGACCCGTCACCCCAGTCGCCCTCGGAGTCGCCGAGGCCGAGGTTGTCGAAGCGGAGCATCCCGATGCCCTCGCTTGCGAGTTGCTTGCACATTCGGCTGGCGGCGGGGCAGTCCTTGCCCAGCGTGAACCCGTGGGCGAAGACACCCCACCCGCGTACCTCACCCAACGGCAGGTCGAGGAGGCCGCCGAGGGCGGGCCCAGTGGAGCTGAAGAAACGGACGCGTTCGGCCACGGCGACAATCCTGCAGCACAACCAGGGCAGATACCTGCAACCGGGTCGCGGTGCGGCGATTGGCTAGCATGCGCCCATGGCCAAGCTCGAGCTGTCCCGCGAACTGTCCCTTTCTCCGCAGCAAGCCTGGGAACACGTGTCGAACCTCGATGAGCTCGGGGACTGGCTGGTGATGCACGAAGGCTGGCGCAGCGATGTGCCCGCCGAGCTGTCGGTGGGCACCACGCTGGTCGGTGTGGCCGGCGCAAAGGGTATGCGCAATCGCGTCACCTGGACCATTCGGCGATTCGATCCGCCCGAACTGCTCGAGGTGACCGGCAAAGGCGTCGGCGGCACGAAGTACGGGCTGACGATGAGGGTCAAGCCGACGTCGTCCGGGTCGGCCTTCGCGGTCACGATCGATCTGGGCGGCCCACCACTGTTCGGGCCCATCGGCGCGGTGGCGGCACGCGCTGTCAAGGGGGACATCGAACGCTCCATCGAGCGCTTCGAGGAGCTCTACGGCTGAGCTCCTGTCACCCCGCGGACGGGGCCCTCCGACGTGCCTGCGTCATCCGGTCGAGTCGCTGGCAGGCGGCGTCCAGATCGTCGACGAACGGCAGTTCGCGGTCGGGATCGCAGATCTGCAGGAGTCGCCGAACCGGCGGGCCGCCGATGACGATCCAGTCGACACTGCTGCGGGTGCAGTGGACGCTGATGTAGTACAGCGCGGTGAACCCTTGGCTGCCGAAGAAGTCGACGGCGCGCAGATCGAGAATCATCTGTTGCGCGGTCCCGGTGTGTCGCTCGACGTAGCGCCCCAGGAAGCGGCCGTTGACGGCATCGATGTCGCCGCATACGGAGATCTGGATTCGCGTCGCGTTCTGACGTTGGACGGACATGGTGGCGCGCCCACGGGTTTCAGGCGCACTGATTGAAGCGGGATCTGGTCGGTACAACCGGATGGTGCCATTCACTGGCATTACACCCTCGAATCTCTACGTGGAGTTCTCTTGGGAAAGGCGTTTTGTCTGGGAAAACTCAAGAAACGCGTCATGTGCGCTGTCGTGACGGGCACAGCCCAGCTGTCAGCTCAACTGTTAGAGACACTACTACGAAATCCGCATTACGAAGCATGCTTAATCAGTCTCTTAGTGTTCTTTCCATATCGGCCATTTTCGTTGGTGTATAGCCCATCTAACGGGTCAAATCGGCATGAAATCGGCGTAATTGCTACGGAATCAGTTGTTCAACCCTGTGAACGGGGGCGCGGCGCCCACCGGCCTGTTCCGATCCGCAACTGCCGGGTCGTCCAAACGCCTTGCCGCCCTTAGCTGTTCAGCCACGAATACCGATGTCAAGGGCGTGGTAGAGAGTTGCCAGCCGGGTGCGACCGGGCCTCCGGGGCGGAAATCGAAGGACCACGTTGCGCACTGTGCTCGACGCGTTCGCGATCGCCCAGCGAATCTCGGCGTCACCGGTGGCCGCGTCATGGCCGTCGGCGGACTCACAGGCCAGTGCCAGGTAAACCGCTGGCGACAGGATGTGTTTGGACTGGTGGGGCGTCGCCAGCGGATGCGTATACGGGCTGGCCGCAGCACATCCCGCGGCGCGCGCCGCTGACGACGCCGTCAATTGGCCGGCCTCGCGGGCGGCGGCGTGCGCCGCCATCGCCTGCGAACGCAGTTCGGCCGTGCGCCTGCCGGTCGTGGCGAATGCCAGCGCGCCGCTCACGGCAGACCGTGGCCGGGCATCGACGGCAACAGCCGACTCGAAGAGCGGAAGAGCCCGAGCTGCGCAATCAGCGGCCCACTGCGTGACACCGCGAAGCTCATCGATGCTCAGTGCGATCTCGCGTGCCGCCACCACAGGTCCCAACGTAGCCGCCACGGTCCGGGCCCGGCCGACGCGGACTAATCTCGGTCCGATGAGCAACGGCCGCATGAAGGTGCTGATCATCGGCGGGGGATTCGGTGGCCTGTTCTGTGCCCGCCGGCTGGGTGGCGTCGACGTCGATGTCACGGTGCTGGACCGGGCCGCCGGTCACCTGTTCCAGCCGCTGCTGTACCAGTGCGCGACGGGGACGCTCAGTATCGGACACATCAGCCGACCGCTACGCGAAGAGTTCGCCCGTCACCGCAACATCACCACGCTGCTCGGCGAGGCCATCCAGCTCGATCCGGATGCTCGGCAGCTGACTGCCCGCCGGCCTGACGACACGACGTTCACCCTGGAGTACGACGTCCTCGTGATCGCCGCCGGGATGCAGTCGTCCTATCTCGGCAAGCCGCATTTCGCGCAGTGGGCCCCCGGCATGAAGACCATGGACGACGCGCTGAGCATCCGGCAGCGCCTGTTCACGGCGTTCGAGATCGCCGAGACACTGCCGCCGGGGCCCGAACGCGACGGCTGGCTCACCTTCGCCGTCGCGGGCGGTGGCCCCACCGGGGTGGAACTCGCCGGACAGATCCGTGAGATGGCGACCCGCACCCTGGCCAACGAGTTTCACAGCATCGAACCCGAAGACGCCAGGGTGTTGCTGTTCGACGGCGGGGATCGCGTGCTGAAGAGCTTCGCTCCCGATCTGTCGGAGCGGGCATCCCGCACGCTGGACAAGCTCGGCGTCGAACAGATCCTGGGCGTCCATGTCACCGACGTCCGGAAGGAGGGCGTGACCGTCACCCCGAAGGCGGGCGGGCCGGACGAAGACCACGCCGCGCGTACCGTGCTGTGGACGGCCGGTGTGGAGGCGGTCCCGTTCGCGCGGCACATCGCCGAGGTGTTCGGTGTCAAGGCCGACCGCTCCGGCCGGATCGAGGTCGACGCGGACCTGGCCGTGCCTGGACATCCGGAGGTTTTCGTCATCGGTGACCTCGTCGGTCGAGACAAGCTGCCCGGCGTGGCCGAGAACGCCATGCAGGGCGGTCTGCACGTCGCGACCTGTATTCGCCGTGAACTGGCCGGCAAATCGCGCAGGCCGTACCGCTACCGCGATCTGGGTTCGGCGGCCTACATCAGCCGAGGGAACGCCCTGCTGCAGGTCGGTCCCGTGCGGCTGTCGGGATTTCCCGGCTGGATCGCATGGGGGTTCCTGCACATCGCCTTTCTCACGGGCGTGCGCAACCGCGTCAGCACCGTCGCGACGTGGTTGGCCACCATCGCGCGGGCCAGTCGCTATCACCGCGCCTTCATGCTGGGCAGCGACATCATGCCCGAGCAGCAGCGCTACACGTGGACGGTATGCGACAGCGAAGTGCCGCAACATCTTCCGCAACAACCCAGGCTGACGTCGGAGTAGGTCAGGGCCCGACCCGGATGCGGATGGGGCCACTCCACGTGCCGTCAGGGTCGAGCACGGTGCCGCGTTGCGTCACCTCCACAGCGCCGGATTTCGCCAATTCACGGGCCAATTGGCGGGCGTCGTCCATCAGGTCGCGCCACTGGTCACCGCCGATGGCGCGGGCGGCGTCCGACGGGCACGTGCTGCTGCCGTGACCGCGGTGTGCGGCCAGCGCGAGCATGGCCGCTTCGAGTCGCTTCCTGACGGGTCCGTCGGCCAGCGCGGTGGTGGCGTGGCCGGCGCCTGCGCCGCCGCCGTCGGCGATCCGGTTGAGTTCGGTGCGCAATCGGTCATCACGGCCATGCACGTCGCGCCCTCCTCGAATCTGATGCCTGAGCGCTCACCTACGTACGGTTTTCCGTCGGAAAACCGTACCTGAGTGAGCGCTGACCGCACGGGATTGCGCGACCGGGGTTAGAGCACACGTCACGGGGCCGTCAGGAGCCGTCCCGGAGTGCCGCCGCGATCAGCGGTCCCAACTGCGCGAGCGTGTCGGCATGCATCAATTCCGAGTGCCTGCAGTTCAGTTCGATCACCTCCAGCTCGCCATCGACATGATCACGCCACTGCTCCGACGCGGTGCCCACGAGGTCCATCTCCAGGATTACGGCGTCGACGAAGAAGACGTCGCCACCGTAACGGCCGTAATCGGCCGTCGCGGTGAGTCGCTCCGCCGCGACGTAGTTCTGCACGACGAGGGCGATCTGGTGGTCGTCGAGGACGGTGATCGCGTCGTCGGTGGACCGAATCAGGGTCACCGCATCGGTGACGCTCATCCGGGTGCCGGGCTCCACCGGGAAGCCCATCTCACGCAGCAGGCCACCCAGTACTGCGTCGGCATCGAAATCGTCGACGGTCACATCGTCGGTGCGGGCGTCGAGCATGCCGACAAATCCCACCTCGCGGCCACGTCGCACGAGTTCGCGGGCGACGAGCAGCGCCACCGACCCGCCGAACGACCAACCGAGCAACCTGACCGGGCCCGTCGGCGCGATGCCCTCGACGGTGTCGGCGTAGTCATTCGCAAGATCGGCGATGGTATCGGGTGACCGCCTGCCGCTGAACACCGGCGACTGCAGACCGTACAACGGAATATCCTCCGGCAGATGCCGTTTGAGACCGGCGAACTGCCAGCTCAAACCGCTTGCCGGGGGCAGGAAGAACAGTGGCGGCCTCATCCCGGACGGCCGCAGCGGCAGCACCGGCGCCAGGCTGTCGGCGCTCTCGCCACCCAGCAGCCGGCCCGAGATCTCCCCGACGGTGGGGGCGACCATGAGGTCGGCCACCGCGAGGTCGACGCCGAATTCGCGCCGGATTCCGGCCGCCAGCCGCACCAGCATCAGCGAGTGTCCGCCGAGGGCGAAGAAGTCGGCGTCGATGCTTGTCACGTCGACACCCAGTGCATCGGTGAACAGTTCGCACAGCCGTCGGTGCTCCGGTGTGGTGGGCGGCCGGCCCGCCGCCACCGCGAATTCCGGTTCGGGTAGCGCCTTTCGGTCGAGCTTCCCGCTGGGGGTCAGCGGGAAGGCGGTCAACGACACGAAGGCGGCGGGCACCATATGACTCGGAAGCGCCGAACCAATGTGTCCGCGAAGGGTTTCGGGATTCACCGCCGCACCCGGGCGGGCGGGCAGATAGTAGGCCACCAGGCGTCCCGCGTGCGCCACCACCCTCGCCGAGCCGACGCCGGGATGTGCGGCCAGCACCGTCTCGATCTCACCGGGTTCGATGCGCACACCGCGCAGCTTGATCTGGTCATCGGTGCGGCCAAGATACTCGAGCTGACCGTCACGGCGGTACCGGACGACATCGCCGGTCCGGTACATCCGGGTGCCGCGGCCGAACGGGTCGGCCACGAAACTGTGCGCCGTCAGCCCGCTCCGGTGCAGATAACCGTCCGCCAGTTGGACACCGGCAAGATACAGCTCACCGGCCGCTCCTGCGGGTACCGGGTTCAGGTACGGGTCGAGGACGTAGGCCGAGACGTTCCATCCCGGCCGCCCCAGGGCCACCGGACCGCCGTCCGCGGTCCAGCCCAGGACGTCGACCGACGCTTCGGTCGGTCCGTAGAGGTTGTGCAGCGGGACGCCCCGGGTGCCCCCGAATACCGACGCGAACCGCTGCGCCAGTTCGGTGGACAAGGCCTCACCGCCGACGGTGACCCGAGTCAGCGAGGTGCACCGTGCCGAACGGGGATCGTCGAGGAACAGTTCGAGCATCGAGGGAACGAAGTCGACAGCCGTGACATGTTGGGCGGCAATGGTTTCCGCCAAGTAGCCGGGGTCCCGGTGTCCGCCGGGCCGCGCCACCACCAGGGCGGCCCCGCTGGCCAGCGGCCAGAACACCTCCCACACCGAGGTGTCGAAACTGATCGGGGTCTTGACCAGCATCCGGTCCTCGACATCGAGCGGATAGGCGTGCTGCAGCCACTCGATCCGGTTCACGATGCCGGCATGCGGTACCGCCACACCCTTGGGTAGACCCGTCGATCCCGAGGTGTACAGCACATATGCCCATGACGCGGGGTCGACCACCGGCGGCCGCGTGGACGGGCCGGCGTCGTGCAGGGCCGCGCGCACGATCTCGGCGTCGTCGAGTACCGTCGTCAGCCCGGCGTCGGAGGTCATGTACGCCAACCGATCCGGCGGATACTCAGGATCCAGCGGCAGGAACGCCGCACCCGATTTCGCCACGGCCAGCAGCGCCACGACCAGTTCGATCGATCGCGGCAGTGAGACGCCGACGACGGCGCCGGGCGCCACCCCGTCGACGATCAACCGCGCCGTCAACCGGTCCGACCACTCGTCGAGTTCGGTGTAGCTGAGCCGGCGGTCCTCATAGATCACCGCCGTGGCATCGGGTGTCCGCGCCACCTGCCGCGTCACCAGGTCGGCCAGGGACAGCGAGCCGACGTCGTGCCCGGTGTCGTTGCGCTGCCGGATCAGGTCGTCGTACTCGGCGTCGCGCAGAATCCCGACGGACCCGACGCGCATCGCGGTGTCGGCCGCGACGCTGCCGATGATGGTGACGAGCCGCTCGGCCATGATCTGCACCGACGCTTCGTCGAACAGGTCGCTGCTGAATTCGGCCATGATGGTGGCCTGCCCCGCGGCGCGCCGCTCGATGAGCGTGAAACCGAGATCGAACATGGCGGACGTCACCGGAGGTTCCCACCATTCGGTGGCCAGCCCGAACATCTGATCGTCGGCATCGTCGCGCAGATGGTGACCGACGAACACGTTGAACAGCGGGTTGCGCCCCGGTACGCGCGGCGGGTTGAGGTCTTCGACCAGACGCTCGAACGGCAACTCCTGATGTGCGAACGCCGCGAGGTCGGAGGTGCGCACGCGTGCCAGCAGCTCGCCGAAGGTGGGGTTAGCAGCCAGGTCGGCGCGCAGCACGACGGTGTTGACGAAGAACCCGATGACATCGTCCAGGGCCGTGTCATCGCGTCCCGCGACCGGAGTGCCCACCACGATGTCGTCGCCGGCACCGAGGCGGTGCAACAGGACCGCGACCGCGGCATGCAGCACCATCAGGGTGCTCAGTTGCCGCTCGCCGGCCAGCTTCTGCAGTGCGACAGCGGTTTCCGGCGGCACATCGACACTCAAGGTGCCCCCGGCCCCGGTCGGCCGACTCGGCCGCGGCCGGTCACAGGGCAACGCCAGCTCATCGGGGGCACCGGCCAGCGTCGTCCGCCAGAACTCCAACTGAGACGCGGCGATGCGATCCAGCAGATCGCGCTGCCACAGCGCGAAATCGGCATACTGCACCGGCAGGGGAGCCGGTGCGTGGTCGGTCGAGTCGACCCAGGCCCGGTAGGCCGTGTCGAGGTCGGCGACCAACGGCGCGTCGGACCATTCGTCGGTGGCGATGTGGTGCAACAGTAACGTGACGGCGTGCACGGTCTCCGCGGTGCGGAACACGGTGACGCGCAACGGGATCTCAGAACTCAGATCGAAACGGTACCCGGTCGCGTCGGCGACCAGGACATCCAGATCGGCTGCGTCGCAATCGACCACGCGCCACGGAGGGCGCGTACCCGCGGGCAGGATCCGCTGGTGGTATCCGCCGTCATCCTCGCCGAAAACCGTCCGCAACGATTCGTGCCGGTCCACCACGTCGCCGACGGCGCCCTGCAGTGCCGTCACATCCAGATGTCCGGTCACACGGAACACCAGCGGATAGTTGTACGCCGGGGCGGTGTCGCCGATGCGGTCCAGGACGAGCAGTCGCTGCTGTGCGGGTGAGGCGGGAATGCGGTCCGGCCGTGGTCGGGCCATCAGTTCCGGGCGCGGCACCGTAGGGGCGTCCACCGAGGAACCCATCTGCTTCGCCAGTGCGGCGACGGTACGCGCGTTGAAGACGTCGGCGAGCGAGACTTCGGCCCCGAGCACGGCCCGCACGCGGCTGATGAGCCGAATACTCAACAGCGAGTGCCCACCCAGGTCGAAGAAGTCGTCGTCGACACCGATGTCGTCGGCTCCGAGTACTTCGCCGAACAGATCGCACAAGGTCGTCTCGGTGGGTGTCTGCGCGGGCCGGCTGGAGCGCCCGCGACCGGTCGGTGCGACATCGGGCAGCGCCCGCACGTCGAGTTTTCCGTTGTCGGTGAGCGGCAACTCATCGACCGTCCCGAACGCAGTCGGCACCATGTACGGCGGCAACACACCGGCAAGGTAGGTGCGCACGTCGTCGATGAGGTCGGTGGAGCACTCCGGTGCCGCCACGATGTACCCGACGAGCCGGTGCGAACCGGATGTGGTGGGGTCGGGCCGGGCGATCACCGCGGCCTGCGCGACACCGGGATGGGCGGCCACTGCCGCCTGTACGTCGCCGATCTCGACGCGGTAGCCGCGGATCTTGATCTGATCGTCGGTGCGGCCCAGGAATTCGAGGTTGCCGTCGTCGCGGCGTACCACCAGATCGCCGGTCCGGTACATCCGGCCGGGCCCGAACGGGTTGGCCACGAATCTGCCCGCCGACAGCGCCGGCTGGCGCAGGTAGCCGCGGGCCAGGCCGGCGCCGGCGATGTACAACTCGCCGGCGACACCGTGCGGCACCGGCCGTAACCAGCCGTCCAGGATGTGCGCGCGGGTGTTCCAGATCGGTTGACCGACTGTAGGTGTGGCACTGTCGTCGGTGCCACCGCCGAGGGTGTTGATGGTGTATTCGGTGGGGCCGTACAGGTTGTAGCCGTACCATCGGTCGCCGTCGCGCAACCGGTCCCAGACCGCCGCGGAGACGGCCTCGCCGCCGAGCAGCACCAGGACCGGCGGATGACCGCCCGGATCCAACAGCCCCTGCTCGAACAGCAGCGCCGCGTACGTCGGGGTCACGTTGATGACATCGATCTGATGTTCATGGCAGTAGGCGACCAGCGCCGCGGCGTCGCGACGCAGCACCTCGTCGCAGATGTGCACCTCGTGGCCTTCGATCAGCCAGAGCAGCTCCTCCCATGACATGTCGAAGGAGAACGACACCGTGTGGGCGATCCTGAGCCGTCGCCCACCGGCTTTGGCGATCGCCGGCGCGAAGATGGCCGACCGGTGGTTGAGGTGCATGTTGGTCAGCCCGCGGTGCGGGGTGACGACACCCTTGGGTTTACCCGTGGATCCGGAGGTGTAGATCACATATGCCGGATCGTCCGGTCCTGGCGAGAAACCGTCCCATGCGCGATCGGTGTCAGGCAGCGGACCGGTCACATCGTCGTCGAGCACCACGACAGGGCAGTCACCCGGTGTGACACCGGTGATCCGCCCCGCGGTGACAGATGTCGCCAGCACGCATACCGGCGCCGCGTCGTCGAGCATGACGGCCAGCCGGTCATCGGGATAGTCCAGTTCCAGCGGTAGGTAGGCCGCCCCCGCGCGCAGTACCGCGAACAGCGCGACCACCGCATCGATCGAACGTGGAATGGCCAGGGCCACCGTGTCTTCCCGGCCGACACCGCGATCGCGCAGCAGCCAGGCCAGCCGATCGATACGCCGCTGCAGTTCGTCGTGGTCGACGCTCTGCGCGCCGCACACCAGCGCGGGCAGCCCCGGTGCTCGGCCATGCTGCTGGGCCAGCAGGTCCAGCACGGTCACGTCGGGCAGTTCGTGTGCTGTCGAGCGCGCGAGCTCGGTCAGTGCCTCGGCCTCGGCGTCGAGGAGCATCGGGATACCCGCCAGGACGTCGCAGGCATCGGCGTGCCCGGCGATGTGCAGGAGCACCCGCCGCAGCCGGTCGAGCAGGCCCTGGGCGCGGTCCCGGTCGACGACGTCGGGTCGGTACTCGAGCTTCATCCAGAACCGGCGACCGGGAGAGGCGACCCACGTCAGCGGGTAGTGCGATGCGTCGACGGAGTCGTGTCCGACGATGCCGTGCTCGGCTTCCATGTCGGTGAATGTGTCGTCGTCGAGGAAGTTCTGCAGCACAAAGAGGCTGTCGAACAGCGGGCCGCCACCCGACAATGCGGCGTTGTCACGGTTTTCCGCACCGAATGCCCGCTGGATGTCGCCGAGACCGACGTACTCGTGGTCCATCAGTTCCAGGCGCTCGGACTGCACGATGCGCATGGTCTCGGTGATCGAACGCCCCGGCTCGAGGCGGATCCGGGTGGGCACCGTGTTGAGGAACAGCCCGATGACGTCGTCGATATCGTCGAGCTCAGTCGGCCGACCGGCCACCGTCGAGCCGAACACCACGTCATCGGTACCGGTTTCGTAGGCCAGCACCGCCGCGAGTGCGGTGCCGACAACGGCGTTCAGCGTCACTCCGGCCGCACGTGCGCGCGCGGTCAGCGCCGCGGTCTGGTCCTCGGTCAGCGTGAAGTCCAACCGTGACGCCAAGGTGGGTTCGCTGCCCACTGCGTTCGGCGCGAGCAGGGTCGGTGCGCTCAGACCGGCCAGTGCCGCCACCCACCGCAGGGTCGATGTGGCCCGGTCCTGCCGGGACAACCACCGCAGGTAGCTCGCGAAATCTGCTGTCGCCGTGGGCAGTCTGGGGGTGCTACCGCCGCGCAGCGAGGTGTAGCAGGTGAACAGTTCCCTGAGCAACTGCTCCCGCGACCAGCCGTCGAGCAGCAGGAAGTGGTAGCTGAAGATCAGCCGGTCGTTGCCGCCGGTGCGGATAACGGTCAGCCGCGCCAGCGGTGGGGTGTCGAGGTCGAAGGTGCGAAGCCGGTCGGCCGCGGTGATCTCGGCGACCCGTTCCGGGATCGCGCCCGGTGCGATGCCGGACAGATCGATCAGCTCGGGCTCGCACACCGGGTCGGTGGCGATGACCGCGATGGGCTGTGGCAGATCATCGGCCTGGAACCCTGACCTCAGCACGGCATTGCGGCGCATGACAATCGAATAGGCCTCGCGCAGCGCGTCGACGTCGACGGGGTCGACGAAATCGAAGACGTTCTGCACGATATACACCGCCGAGCTCGCATAGCGCGCCTGGAAGTACACCCCCTCCTGTAGCGGTGACAGCGGCCAGATCGTCTCGACGGGATACCGGGACTGCGCGGTGACGTCGTCGATCTGCTGCCCCGACAACGACACCAGAGGCACGTCCGAGCGGGTCAGCGCCGCGACAGGACCACGACCGGCCACGGCGGCGGCGAGTTCGCGCAGCGCGGCGACCCAGAGCTCACCGAGCTCGGTCACCTCGGTATCGCTCAGTTCACCATCGGCATAGGTCAGCGTCGCCCGCAGCCGTGGGCCGTCCGCGGTGTCGTCGCAGATCGCGTTGATCTCCAACAGGTACGGGGTGCCCAGATCGGGATCAGGCCCGACCCGCAGCGCTTCGACCTCGGGCGCGCAGGCCCAGTCGCCGCTGCCGTCGGCGGTCCAGCGGCCGAGGTAGTTGAACAGCAACTGCGGGCTCTGGGAGCGGGCGAGCACCGCGGCGGTCCGCGGATTGCAGTACCGCAACTGCCCGAAACCCAGCCCGTTGTCCGGCACCGCCCGCAATGCTTCCTTGACGTCCTTGAGCACACCGACCGGGCCGGCGTGCCCGGTCCCCGGGAGCCGGACCGGTGCGATGGCGGTGAACCACCCGACGGTGCGCGACAGGTCGGTGCCATCGCCCCAGCCATCGCGCCCGTGCCGTTCGAGGTCGAGCACCAGGGGTGCCTCGGGTGCACCGCCACGAGTGGTGCGCCACCGGCACACCGCGAGGTGCAGTGCGGCGACCAGTGTTTCGGTGACGTCGGCATTGACCGCGGCCGGGACCGTCGTGAGCAGCGGTACGGTGTCCTCGGCGCTCAGGCGGATCTCATGGTCGCGGGTGGCTCCGACCGTGAGCAGCGTCGGCCTCGCGTCCGGTTTCAGCTCGCCACCGGGTGCCAGCGTCGTCGTCCACTGTTCGAACTCCGCCAGTCGTGCGGCCTGCTGGGCGTTCTCGTTGACGGTGCGGGCGTGGCCACGCACAGAGGTGGACACCGGCGGAAGTGCCACGCGCACAACGCTTTCGAGCTGGCGATACGCCTCGGCCAGGTCCTCGATGAGGATCCGCCAGGACACGCCGTCGACGGCGAGATGATGCACCACCATCAGCAGCCGGCCGCGGCGTTGCGGGCCGAGGTCGAACCACACCGCCGAGACGACGGTCCCGTTGCCGGGGTCGAGTCGTCCGGCGGCCGCGTCGGATTCGGCACCGATGGCGGTTGCCAACGCGTCGTCAGACAGCTGCGCGGCATCCACTCGGGTGACCGAGATCGGAGCTCCCGCGGTGGTCTCCAGCGACCACAGCATGGGGGCGGGCCGGTGCAGTTTGATCCGGAGGGCGTCGTGGCGCTCGACGACCGCGTCGAGCGCCGCCTGGAGTCGTTCATGGGTGGCGCCGATCGGGGTGAGCAACAACTCGCTCTGGTTGAACCGGTCGATGGTCCCGCCCAGTTCGGCGAGCCGCTGCACGATCGGGGTCAGCATGACGTCACCGAGGTCGGGCCCGCTGTCGTCGTCCACGTCGTGATGCGCTGCTGCGCCGGCGCTCTCATCCACGAGAACGGCCAGCGCGGCCGGCGTGCGGTGCACGAACACCTGCTGCGGCGTGATGCGCACGCCTTGGCGCCGCGCCCGGTTGACGAGTTGGATGGCAACGATACTGTCACCGCCCATCGCGAAGAAGTCGTCGTCCACACCGACTGTCGCACCGAGGATCTCGGTGCACAGGGCGGCCAGCGCCGCGCCGGTGTCACCCGGCGGCGGCGCCACCGGTGTGCCCGACTCGGGTGCCGGGGCGTCGGCCGGTGCGGGCAGGGCTGCGCGGTCCAACTTGCCGTTGACCGTCAACGGCAGTGCGTCGAGCACCACGAAGGCCGAGGGCACCATGTAGTCGGGGAGGTGTTCGCTGAGTTGGGCACGCACCTGGGCGATCTCGACGGGTGTGCGGGCCACGAGGTATCCGGTCAGCCGTGGGCGCCCGGTGGCATCCTGGCGCACGTCGGCGGCCGCATTGGTGATATCGGGCAGCCCGACCAGCGCCGACTCGACCTCGCCGAGCTCGATGCGGTAACCACGGACCTTGACCTGTTGGTCCGAGCGGCCGACGTAGGCCAGGTCGCCCGACTCGGTCCACATCGCGGTGTCACCGCTGCGGTACAACCGTTCACCTGGGGTGTCGAACGGATTGGCCACGAAACGCGTCGCCGTCAGCCCGGGCCTGCCGACGTAGCCGCGGGCGAGCTGCCCGCCCGCGACGTACACCTCACCGACCACACCGACCGGTACCGGCCGCAACTGGTTGTCCAGCAGATGAATTCGCAGGCCCGCGATGGGGCCACCGATGACACTGTCGGCGTCGGTGGTGTCGGACGATCGCAGCGTCCGGTGCGATACGTGCACACAGGTCTCGGTGATCCCGTACATGTTGACCAGCGTGGGCGACTGCTCGCCGTGGCGTTCGTACCAGCTGGACAGCCGGCGGACGTCGAGAGCCTCACCGCCGAAGACGATGTGGCGCAGCGCCAGCTCCCGCCGAGCGTGCCGGTCGGCTTCGATCAGCGGGTAGAACGCCGACGGCGTCTGGTTGAGCACCGTCACGCGCTCGTCGGCGAGCATCTCGAGGAATGTGTCGGGATCGCGCGCCACCGCAGGCTCGACGACCACCAGCCGGCCGCCGTGCAGCAACGGACCCCACAACTCCCACACCGAGAAGTCGAAAGCCGCGGAGTGGAACATGGTCCACACATCGTCGGGGCCGAATCCGAACGACGCCCGGGTGCCGTCGAACAGGGCGGCCACGTTGCGGTGCGTGACAGCAACACCTTTGGGCACACCCGTCGAGCCCGACGTGTAGATGATGTAGGCGGCGTGGTCCGCTGCCACCGCGGGCTTCGGTGCCACACCGTGGGTCTGCCCGGGCGCAGGGGAGGCGATATCGGCCAGCACCACGGTGGGGGCCGTGGTCGCCGGTATGCGGCCGGGGCCGTCGACCAGGACGCAGACCGGTGCCGAATCGGTGAGGATGTGCTCGAGCCGGGCCTCGGGCGAATCGATGTCGAGCGGTACATACGTTCCGCCCGCCCTGATGACGCCGACCAGTGCGACGATCAGATCGAGCGACCGCGGTAGCGCCACGCCTACGCGGGTCTCGGGCCGCACCCCGCGCGCGATGAGTGCGGTCGCCACCGCCGAGGAGCGGGCATCGAGTTCGGCGTAGGTCAGGCGGTGATCGCCACAGCAGACGGCGACGGATTCCGGGGTTCGTTGTGCGACGGTGGTGAACACCTCGCCGAGGATGCGATCGGGACCTGGCCGGGTGGAAGCGCCGGCGCCCAACAGCCGCTCATCCGCCGTGCGGACATCGATGGCGTCCACCGCGGTGTCGGGTCTCTCGGCGTAGTCGATCAGGACACGTTCGACCCGCTCGGCATAGCGATGCGCCTGTGCCTCGGTGAGCACCGCCGCGTCGTACTTGATCTCCACGGTCACCTGTTCGTCGACGTAGGCGACGAATGACAGGGGATAGTGCGGTGCATCGGTTCCGGTGAAGCCTCGGAAGGTCACGGCGCGGGGATCGTCGTTGTCCACGCGCGTGGTCGGGAAGTTCTCGACCACCACCATGGTGTCGAACAGATCGCGGGCACCTGCCAGGCGCGCGAGCTCGGCCAGACCCAGCTGCTGGAAGTCCAGCAGCGCGCTCTGTCGATCCTGCAGGTGCACCATCGCCTCGGCGACCGAGGTGTGCGGACCCCATGACATCGGCACCGGGACGGTGTTGATCAACAGTCCCACAATGGATTCCGTACCGGCCAACCTGCCGCCGCGGCCGGAGACCGTCGATCCGAACAGAACCTGCCTGCGACCCAGAAGTCTGCCCAGGAGCACGCCCCAGGCGCCGTGCAGGACGGTACCGAGCGTGACACCGCGGTCCCGCGCCGCGGCGGTCAGCGCTGTGCTCAGTTCGGGTGACAGTCGCCGCACGGCGCTGCGGTGTTCGCCGACGACATGACGGTCGGTCGGGAACAGTGTGGTCGGCAAGACCTCGGCCAGTGCGTCCGACCACGCCGAGCGGGCCTCGTCGCCGTCCCCACCGGTGACGGCCTCGATGTGGTCACGCAGCGTCACGGCCACCGCCGGCGTGGGATCGCCTGCGCCGACCGCGGCGTTGTGATGGTCGACGATGTCGCCGAAGATCACCGGATAGGACCAGCCGTCGGCCACGATGTGGTGCAGGGTCTGGATGAGGCGGTGTTCGATGTCGCCGACGCGCACCAGCGTATAACGCACCAGTGGGGCCGCGGACAGGTCGAACGGCCTCGACAGCTGTTGGGCTGCAATCCGTTCCAGATCGGCGTCGCCCTGCTCGGCGTGCACCACATCGAACTCCAGTGGTGGGCGTGACCAGATGACCTGCGCCAGCCGACCGTCTGCGAGTTCGCGGAAGCTGGCCCTCAGCGCGGGGTGGCGATCGATGACGGCGGACACCGCGGACCGCAGGATCTCCGGGTCAAGCGCCCCACTGAGCTCCGCGATCTGCTGCACACGGTAGGTGTCCTGGTAGCCGTCGACGGTGTCGCCGAACACGCTGTGAAAGTACATGCCCTCCTGCAGCGGCAGCAGCGGCAACACATCGTCGACCGGCGCTTCCTGTTCCCAGCCGTCCAGGTCGCGCTGGGTGACGTCGATCAACGGGAAGTCCGACGGCGTGTGTCCGGCCAGCGCGTCGCAGTGGGTCAGCGCCGTCAACGCCGCCGCCCACAGGGCGCCGAGTTGCTCGACATCGCCGGTGCCGAGCAGGCCGCCCGGCCAGCCGAGCGTCATGGACAACACGGCGCCTCCGGGGCGGTCCTCGGCGAGCGCATTGATCTCCAGTGCCGACGCGGGGTTCGTCGGGTCGACGCCCTCACGCAGCGAACCGATCTCGGCGACCGGATCCCAGTCCCGACCACCTCCGCCGGCAAACCTGCCGAGGTAGTTGAACAGGATCTGCGGTGCGCGGCCGCGCGCCGGTGCCGTTTCGTCGAGGTGACGCAGGATGCCGTAACCGATCCCTCGGTTCGGAACGGTCCGCAGCTGTTCCTTGACGGACCTGGCGGCAGACGCCAGGGCGGGCCCGGCGTCGAGCACCTCGTCCCACGTCAACGAGCCGGGGTCGACGCGCACCGGGTAGATCGCGGTGAACCAGCCGACCGTGCGTGAGAGGTCGAGATGGCCGGCGACGAGATCAGGTTCACGGCCGTGGCCCTCGAGGTTGATCACCGCCGCGCTGCCCTCGGCGCGGCCACGATCGGCGCGCCAGCGGGCGAGTGCCAGGCTCAGCGCGGTCAGCAGCACATCGTTGACACCGCCGTGCATGGCCGCGGGAACCGTCGTCAACAGTGCGGTGCTGACATCGGCCGGCAACGAGATGGTGTGACTGCGAACGGTTTCGGCGGTGTCCAGCGCGGGATCCACGGCACGGGTGCCGAGGTCGGGGTCGGGCGTCGCGAGCACGTCGTTCCAGAACTCCACTTCGTCGAACCGGGCCGCGGCGATTCCGGCCGACCAGGTGCGGAACGACGTCGGGACGTCCGCCAGGGTCAGGGGCCGACCTTCGCGAATCTCCTGCCAGGCGCGGGCCAGGTCCTCGCTGATGATGCGCCAGGACACACCGTCGATGACGAGATGGTGGATGACCAGCAGCAATTGGCCCGACCGGCCCGGTGTGTCGTACCAGATGGCGCGCAGCATCACGCCGGCCTCGGGCGCCAGCTCATCAGCAGCGGCCCGGGTGACCCGGTCGACGTCGGTGGCCGTCAGCATCTCCTCGCGCCGGGTCACCGCGACAGCGGCAGCGGATCCGGGCTCGGGGACCGTCAGGGTCCAATCGGCCCCCGTGGTGTCGAGGCGGGCGCGCAGCATTCCATGCGCCTCGAGCAGGGCCGAGAGCAGCACATTCAGTTGTACGGCACTGATTCCGGCCGGCGTGGCCAGCACCATGGACTGGTAGAACCGCGACAGCGGGGTGGCCGACCGCCTGGTCTCGGCCAGCATCGGCGTCATCGGCACGGCGCCGACCCCGGTGTCGGGTTCGGTTGACGGGGCGGGCCCGATGTCGGCCACGGCGGCCAGCGCGGAGACTGTCCGGCGGCGGAAGATGTCCCGCGGCGTGATGAGCACGCCGGACTTGCGGGCGCGGCCGCACACGGCGATCGACGAGATGCTGTCGCCCCCGAGGGCGAAGAAGTCGTCGTCGATACCGATTCCGTCGATTCCCAGAACGGCCCTGACGGCGCCGAGCAGTGTTGTCTCCACGTCGGTGCGGGGCGCGCGGGCCGGGCCACTGGTGGCGGCGACGGGTTCGGGCAGTGCGGTCACGTCGAGCTTGCCGTTAATGGTCAGCGGCAGTGACTCCACGATGCCGAATCGGGTGGGCACCATGTAACCGGGCAGCGTCGCGGCGAGGTGGTCGCGGAGCGACGTGATGAAAGCAGCTGAGTCCTCGGAGTCGACGCTGTCATCCGGGATCACATAGGCGGCAAGTGTTTTCACCGGCGGTGCGCCAGTGCTGGAACGCACCACCACAGCGCAACGCGCCACCCCGTCGGCCGCGGCGAGGACGGTCTGCACCTCGCCCAGTTCGACGCGGTAACCCCGGATCTTCACCTGATCGTCGGCGCGGCCCAGGAAGTCGAGATGGCCGTCCGGTCGACGGCACACCAGGTCGCCGGTACGGTACATCCGCCCACCGGCCACGTGCGGGTCGGCGATCATCGTGTTCGCGGTCAGGCCGGCGCGATGGTGGTAGCCCCGGGCCAGGCCGGTGCCTGCGATGTACAGTTCGCCCACCGAACCGTCGGTGACGGGGCGCAGTGCGCCGTCGAGGATGTATCCCCGGGTGTTCCAGATCGGCTGCCCGACAGTGGGAGTGGCACTGTCATCGGTACCCCCACCGAGCGTGTTGATGGTGTATTCGGTGGGGCCGTAGAGGTTGTACCCGGCAGTGTCGGGGTTGTCCCGCAGCGCGGTCCAGACGCTGTCGCCGACGGCTTCACCGCCGAGCAGCACAAGCGCGGGTGGGTGATCGCCGCGACCGCCGCCGAGCAACCCGGCGTCGAGCAGGTGGTGGGCGTAGGTCGGGGTGACGTTGATGACGTCGATGCGGTACCGATGGCAGTAGGCCACCAATGCCGGTGCGTCGCGGCGCAACTCCTCGTCGCACACATGCACCTGATGCCCTTCGACCAACCAGAACAACTCTTCCCATGACATGTCGAACGAGAACGACACGGTGTGGGCGACGTTGAGTTGGTGCTGCCGTCCTGCCGTGCGCGCTCGGCGCACTGTCGGGGCGAAGATCGCCTCCCGGTGGTTGAAATACATGTTGGTCAGACCGGCGTAACCGGTGAGGACACCCTTGGGTCGGCCGGTCGAGCCCGACGTGTAGATCAGATACGCGGGGTGCTGCAGTCGTCGACTGCCTGCGGCGAAATCGCCGAGTTCGGCCGCGCGCAACGGGTCCGCCGCGGTCGCCGCGAGTTCGGCGGCGATCTGCCGGTCGTCCGTGGCGAGAACTTCTGTTCCCGCCGCACGGGCCGCGTCGATCAGGTCGGCGCGGGCCGACGTCGTGATCAGGAGAACCGGGCGGGCGTCGTCGACGATGGTGCGCAGCCGTTCGATCGGCAGATCCAGTTCCAGCGGCAGGTAGGCGGCGCCCGCCCGCAGCACCGCGAAGAGTGCGACCACCATGTCGATGGACCTGGGCAGCGCCAGCGCGACGAACGCCTCCGGGCCGGCCCCGCGGCCGCGCAGGAAACGGGCCAGCTGTGAGACGCGGTCGTCGAATTCCCGGTACGTGACGGTATGGGAACCGAACACCAACGCGATGTCGTCGGGCACCAGTTCGGCACGCCGGGCCAGCAATTCGGCGATCGTCACCGGCTCGACGGGACGATCGGTCGACGCCCACCGCCGTTCCAGTTCCGTCAGCCTGGTCTGCCCGATCAGGTCGATGGAGCCGAGGGCGGCATGGGGCCGTTCGGCGACGGCGGCCAGTGTGGTCAGCAGCTGGTCGGTCATCGTGCGGGCAGCGGCTGCGTCGATCACCCGGTATTCCAGCTTCACGGTCAGCTCACGGCCGGGGGTCAGCACCCAGGTCAGCGGGAAGTGGGTGGTGTCGTGGTATTCGACACCGACGATGCCGTGCTCGGCTTCGAGGTCGGCGAAGGTGTCGTCATCGAGGAAGTTCTGCAACACCAGCAGCGAATCGAACAATGCACCTGCCGAATCGCCTGCGGCGCGCTGGATCTGACCAAGGCCCAGATGGTCGTGCCGCATCATCGAGACGCGTTGTTCACCAGCGGCTCGGATGGCATCGGCGGCGGCCGTCGCCGGTGTCACATCCACGCGCACCGGCACCGTGTTGAGGAACAATCCGATCGTCTCGTCGATACCGATCAGCTCGCCGGGCCGGCCCGCAACGGTGGTGCCGATGACCACGTCGGCGGTGCCGGCGTGGTAGCCGGTCACGGTGGCGAGCGCCGTCGTGACGACGGCGTTCAGTGTGACACCCAATTCGTCGGCGCACGACTGCAGACGTCGGGTGACGTCGGCGGGCACCGTGACGACGATGCGTCCTGGCTCGGCGGCGGGTGCCGCATCGGGGTGCCCTGGTTCGACACCGCCGGCCAGCGTCGGCCCGGCCAGGCCCGACAGCAGGTCACGCCAGGCGGTGGCCGCGGCCGAAACGCCCGGCTCACCATGTCCCGCGAGCCACTCGAGGTGCGCGACCACCAGGTCACCGTGAGGCTCGACGGCACCCCGGTCGCCCCGGGAGTCATACAACGCGAACAGTTCTCGAAGCACCAGTTCACGCGACCACCCGTCGAACAGCAGGAAGTGGTAGGTGAACAGGATCCGGTCGCGGCCGTCCGGGAGCCGGATGACGGTCAGCCGCAGCAGGGGAGGGGTGGCGACGTCGAACGGCTCGGTGCGATCCCGGTCGGCAACCCGCTGCGCCGCTCCGGCGGCATCCGGATCCGCGTCCAGGTCGACCACGGTGACATCGGCGGGGGGATCGGCGATGACCACCTGTATCAGCGCAGTGGCATCGGGCGCGGGATCGGTGTCGACATGCTCGACGGTCCGGAACCCGACCCGCAGTTGTGGATGCCGTCGCAGGAGGGCGGCGAACGCGGTCCGCATGCGGTCGACGTCGACCCGGCGATCGAGCTCGAAGGTGTTCTGGGCGATGTAGGTGGAGTCGGCGTCGCCCAGTGTGCTCTGGTAGTACACGCCTTGTTGCAGCGGTGACATCGCCCAGATGTCTTCGACCGCTTCGGTTCCCGTGATGCGCGCGATGGTGTCGGCGGACAACCGCACGGTACCGAACCGTCGCACCGCCGGCGGTGGCGCGGCGAAACCCGGGTCTGGCATGCGTAGCGCCGCGGCGAGTCCCATTGCGGTGCGCCTGCGGAACACGTCTTCGGTGGTCAGCCGGTACCCGGCGCGGGCCAACCGGCTGGTCAGGCGGATGGCGCCGATGCTGTCGCCGCCGAGGGCGAAGAAATCGGCGTCGGCGCCGACCTTCTCGTGACCGAGGACGTCGGCCATCACCTCGACGATGGCTTGCTCGGCGTCGTCGGTGGGCGCCGTCATCACATCGTCGGCACCGTTGGATCCGGCCGCGGCTCTGGCGAGCGTGCGCAGCGCGGGTAGGTCCTTTTTCCCGTTGGGCAACAACGGAACAGCGTCGATGACATGGATCGACGACGGCACCAGGTGGCGGGGCAACACCGCGGTGACATCGGTCCGCAGCGCCTGCGCATCGCCATCCCGGTCGGTGTCGTCGACCAGAACCACCAACGCCACCAGCGCCTGATCGACTCCCACCACCGCAGCGTCGAGGACGCCGGGCCGGCCGGCCAGGACCGTTTCGATCTCACCGGGTTCGACCCGGTGGCCGTTGATCTTGAGTTGCTCGTCACCGCGTCCGGCGAACGCGATCCGGCCGTCAGGCAGGCGGGCGCCGAGGTCACCGGTGCGGTACACGCGCTGACCATCGGCGGTCGCCACGAAGCGGGTGGCGGTCTGACCGGGCCGGTGCAGGTAACCCCGGGCCAGTTGCACACCAGTGACATAGATCTCGCCGATGACACCGACCGGAAGATCCCGCAGGCGTCCGTCCAGCACCCGGATGCCGGCGCCGGGCACCGGTGCGCCCAGGGTGACACCGTGCGGGTCACCGGCATGCTGCTCACCCGCGAGGACGTCGCCGGTGACCTCGGAGGAACCGTAGGAGTTGATGACAGTGGTCGCCGGTGACGCATCGTGCAGGGCCGCCAGATGTGCCCGCTCGAGCGCTTCTCCGCTGACGATCCACCGGTTCAGGCAGCTGACCTCGTCGGGGTGTTCCTCGGCCAGGGCAGCCGCCAGGGACGGCACGGCGAGCAGTTGGTCGACGCGGTGAGCCTGGAGCAGTTCGATCAGGCGGCGGCCGTCCCGCATCGCATCATCGGGTGCCAGTACGGTCGACGCGCCGGCCACGAGTCCCGCAAGCAGTTCGGTGGTGCCGTCGATGAACGACAGCGAACTCTTGGCCAGCCGGGTCCGCGCCGGCCACGCCGCGACCGCCCACGCCAGCCGGTTTGCCAGTGCACCATGGGTTCCCACCACGGCTTTCGGCTCGCCGGTGGACCCCGAGGTGAAGAGCACCGACACCGCGTCGGTCGGGCTCACGGACACCGGCTCGAACGTTGCGTCGCCGCCGTGGTCGTCGACGGAGATCCTCGCGGTGCCGTCCGGGATGACGCCGTCCAACACGGCCAGGCCGGCCTGGTCGACCAGGATGGCGCGAGGTCGGGCATGCCGCAGCATGAAGTGAATCCGCGAGGCGGGGTACGACAGGTCGACGGGGAGATAGGCGGCGCCCGCGGCGATGACGGCCAACATGGCGGCCACCAGATCGGCCGACCGGGATGCGCCGAGGGCGACAATGTCACCACGGCCGACACCGAGGTCGGCCAGCCGATTGGCCAGCGTACGCGCGCGGGAGTCCAGTTGCCCGAACGTCAACGATTCGGCACCTGCCACCAGGGCGAGTTCGTCGCGGTGGTCACGGACGGCGGCCGCGAGCAGCGCGGTCACGGTGGTGACCGGCGGGGCAGGCGGCGATGCCGGCGTGGCGGTCGAGGGGAGGTGCGCACAGCGCGCTTCCGGGTCGGCGACGATGGCGTCGAGCAGATCCGCGAATATCTGGGCGGCGGAGTCGGCGAACTCGTCGGAAATCTGCTCGCGGTCGTTGGTGATCGTGACGCTGATGGTGTCGCGCACCGCGATCATCGCGGTGAGCGGGTAGTGCGGCGCCTCGATCACCCCGATGTCACCCAGCGTCAGATGGCCGGCCGAATGTACTGTGGTGCCCAGGTTCTCGATGACGACCAGGGTGTCGAACAACTCGTCTACTCCGGCGATCCGGTGGGCGTCGACCAGTGGCAGGTGGTGGTGTTCGACCACGGCTGAGTCCGTCGCGGCGAGCCGGGTGGCGATGTCTGTGGCATTGTCCTCGGGCGTCCAGCTGACCCGCACGGGCACGGTGTTGACCAGCAGGCCCACCATCCGGTCGATACCTGGCACTTCTGCGCCGCGGCCCGACACCACGATGCCGAACGTGACGTCGTCGCGCCCGGTGAGCCGCCCGACCGTCAGGCCCCACGCGGTGTGCAGCAGTGTTCCGATGGTCACCGAAACGCGACCCGCGGTATCGGCCGCCTCGGACCGCCGACCCAGGGGCACCGTTCGGTATCCGAAACCACCAGCAGCCGTGCGGTTTTCGATGCCGGTCGGGATGCCATCGGCGGCGGCCACGCGGGTCGGCCCGTCGATACCGTCGAGCACCGGTGCCCAGGCGGACCGGTCGGTGTCGGCATCCCGCTCGGCGAGCCAGTCGACGAATCGGGTGAACTGCGGTGCGGGACCCTCGAAGTCGGCGCCGGTGTAGGCCGTCAGCAGGTCATCGAGCACCAGGGGCACCGACCAGCCGTCCGCGACGATGTGGTGCACCGTCTGGATCATGGTGTGCACGTCATCGGTTCGCTGCACCAGGGTGTACCGCGTCAGCGGTGGTGCCGACAGGTCGAATCGGCGGTTGCGCTCCCACGCCGCGCGCTGCGCGACAACGCTGTCGCCGTCGGCGCGCCCGCGTGCGTCCACCACCTCGAAATCGGGAGCCACCGCGGCGGCGTGCACCGCCACCGGGGTGCCGTCGGCAAGCTCGTGGAACGCCGCCGACAGGGCCCGGTGCCGGCTGACCACGGCCTCGGTGGCGCGCTGGAACCGGTCGTGGTCGAGCGGACCGGTGATGTCGACCAACTGTTGGACGACGTAGGGATCGCGGCGGTGGCTGAAGGTGGAGTGAAAGTAGATACCCTGCTGGGTGGGTGTGAGAGGGAGGACGTCGATGATGCCTGGATATGCGCGGTCGAGGTCGATCACATCCTGATCGCACACCGTGACGCGGGGAAAATCCGATGTGCTGTGCCCACTGACCTCTTCGGTGTCCGCGATCAAGATCAGCAGGTCGCGCCAGCGGCGGGCGAGGCCCTCGATCTCGGATTCGGCGACCACGCCGGAGGGCCAACTGAAGACGGCGCGCAGCACTGCCCCGGCGTCGGTGTTGACGGTCTCGGCGTTGACCTCCAGCAGCCGTGGCAGCGGCATCGCCGGGTCGCGATCCTCGAGAACCGCCGTGGTGTCGGGGTCAAAGCCCCACGGCCGCTGGGACGTGTCGAATCGTCCCAGATAGTTGAACAGGACCTGGGGTTGTACAGCCGGCGCGGTTGTGGAGCCGCCCAGATAGCGCAGCGCGCCGTAGCTCAGGCCGTGCGATGGCACCGCCCGCAATTGATCCTTGATCGAGCGGACCGCCGCACCCAGCGCGGTGCCACCGGACAGGGCTGTCCGCCAGTCGAATTCGTTGCGCAGTGCCACGGGGTACAGCGTGGTGAACCAGCCGACGGTGCTGGACAGGTCGGTGGCGTTCGACAACGCGCCGTCGCCCACCTGATGCGCTTCGCGACCGTGTCCTTCCATCTCGATCAGCAGGGGAGTGCTGTCATCCACGGCACCGACACCACCGTCGCCTCCGCGGCGGTCTTGCCACTCCCGCAGCGCCAGATACAGTGCGGCGACCATGGCGTCGTTGACGTGGCCGTGACTGCGGTCCGGCACTGCGGTGAGGATGGCGTCGGTGACTTCCGCGGGCAGTTCCACGGTCAGCCGCGCCTCGGTGGCCACGATATCCCGCGTGGTGTCGAGCGGGCGGTCACCAAATTCGTTGTCGTCGGTCGCGCAGGTCCGGCGCCAGTAGTCCAGATCGGCGTCGAATCGGCCCTGCTCGGCGGCGGCTGACAACTGGTGTGCGCACGTTCGCCATGAGGTTCCCACCGCGTCGAGCACGGCCGGCTGGCCGGCCTCGCTCAACGCGTGCAGTGCCGCGATGTCCTGGGCGAGGATGCGCAGGGAGACGCCGTCGACCACGATGTGATGCGCGATGACCAGCAGGCGGCCGGGACCGGACTCCGGTCGCAGCCACCCGAAGGCGATCATGACGCCCGCAGCGGGATCGAGTGTGCCGACCAGCCGGTCGCGCAGCTCGTCCACCGGTGTCGTGGAGTCGGCGACGGCGAGCCGGATTTCGGGTGCCGATTCGGCAATGACGAGGTTGCCCGCCGCGCCGTCGGTGGACGCCCAGAGGGCGTGGTGCCGCGCCACGGTCGCGCCCAGCACACGGCGCAGCGTGGTCTCCTCGAGGCCCGCGGGTGTCACCAGCGACATCCCCTGGTAGAAGCCGTCCAGTGCTGATGCGCCGACGTCGTCGAGCCAGCGCAGGATCGGAGTTGCCACAGTCCGGCCGACCGCTTCGATGTGGTCCTCGGCCACGGCAGTTCCAGTGGGAACAAGCAGCGGTGCAAGGGATTCCACGGTGCGGTGGGTGAACATGTCGCGCGGCCGGAGCGCATAACCGTGCGCCCGGACGCGGCTCACGACGCGGATCGCGACGATGCTGTCGCCGCCGAGGGCGAAGAAGTCGTCGGCCACCCCGACCTCCGGCAGGTCGAGGGCGTCGGCGAAGGCCTGGCACAGCACTTCTTCGCGGGGCGTGCGGGGCGGCGTCCCGCCCCGGCGACCGGTGGCAGCGATGTCCGGTGCGGGCAGCGCCTTCCGGTCCGTCTTGCCGTTGGCGGTCACCGGCACCCGGTCCATTGCCACATACAGCGTCGGGATCATGTAGTCGGGCAACCGGGTCCGGCTCCATTCGGCGAGCTCGGCGTGCAGTGCCTGGTCATTGGACACACCGTCGGTCGTGACGACGTAACCGACCAGCTGATCGGCATTACCGTGGCGGTACACGTCGACCACCACCTGTCGCACACCTGGATGGTCACCGAGTTGCGACTCGATCTCCTCGAGTTCGATGCGTCGGCCGCGGAGTTTGATCTGGTTGTCGGCCCGGCCGAGGAACTCCAGTGAGCCGTCCTCGGTCCACCGGGCCAGATCACCGGTGCGATACATCCGGGATCCGGCCGGGGAGAACGGGTTTGCGACGAAACGTGATGCGGTCAGCCCGGCGGCATTGACGTAGCCGCGGCCCAACAGGAAACCGGCCGCGTAGAGCTCACCGCCGACACCCGGGGGTACCGGGCGCATATCGGCGTCGAGGACATAGAGCTGGGTGTGCGGATTGGGCCGTCCGATCGAGGTGGCGATCCGTTCGGCGGTGTCGCGGTAGATGACATGTGAGACACCGATGGTCGCTTCGGCGGGCCCGTACCCGTGGTAGAGCGTGGTGGACAGCTGACTGCGGAAGCGGGCGAACAGGCCAGGGGTCAGCACTTCCCCGCCGCACCAGACGTGCCGCAGCGAGGCCAGCGCGCCGGTGCCGGTGAGCCGGTCGAGTTCGAGCAGGGTGTCGAGCATCGACGACACCAGGTAGACGAATGTGACGTGTTCATCGCGGATGAGGTCGAGGAGGTACTCGGGGTCCTTCTCGCCGTCGGGTTCGGCGACCACCACCCGCCCGCCGCTGATCAACGGCAGCAGGATCTCGTTGACCGAGATGTCAAAGGACAGCGGCGCCTTGAACAGCGTCGCGTCGTCACCGCCGAAGAGCAGAATGTGGTCGCGCTGCCATACCAGGCGCTCCGCGATGGCCTCGTGACGGATCATCGCGCCCTTGGGCTTCCCGGTGGATCCCGACGTGAAGATCACGTACGCGAGTTGGGCGGGTGCCACGGCGACGTCGGGAGGTTCCACCGGCTGGGCGCCGTGGGCCCAGTCGTCGAGGTCGACCGTGAGACAGGTGACACCCCACTGTGACTCGTCGCCGGTGGCGACGAAGGCAGCGGTGGCGCCCGCATCGGCCAGCACCTGTTCGCGACGGTGCGCGGGCCAGGTCGGATCCACCGGCACGAACGCGGCCCCGGCGGTCATCGCGGCCAGCACACACACCACCATCTCCGCCGAGCGCGGCACGCCGACGGCGACCATCGCCTCGGGTCGGTCGTCGGCCGCGCGCAGCGCGTACGCCAGCTGTGCCACCCGCTCGCCGAGCTCGCGATAGCGCAGGCGCCGGGTGCCGTGCACCACGGCCACCGCGTCGGGGGTCGCGGCGCACTGGGCGATGAACAACTCGGGCACCGTCGACGTCGCCGAGGGTGTCGAGTGGTTGTTCCACTGCTCCAACAGTTTCGTGATGTCGAGCGACTCGGTGCTCACGTGCTGAAGAACCTCTCCATCCGTCCGTCACGCGCCCCGTCGGGGGTGCGTCGTTGCGTGGGTCGCGCGCTGAGGAACTGCCTCAGCCGTGCATGCTCCACGCCTGCCACAGCCGCGCGTAGCGGCCGTCGAGTGCGATCAGGTCTGTGTGGGTGCCGTTTTCGACGATTCGACCGTCATCCATGACGGCGATCTGGTCGGCGGCGGCGGCTTGTGTCAGCCGGTGCGCGACGATCAGCGTCGTACGGCCCTTGGTGGCCGCCGCGGCCGCCTCTTCCAGTTCCGCGGCGTGGGCACTACCCGCCTCGGCTGTCGCCTCGTCGAGCACCACCACCTGGGGGTCCGCCAGAACCAGCCGCGCCATCGCGATGTGCTGGGCCTGCGCAGCAGTCAAAGTCTGGCCGTGTTCGCCGACCTCGGTGTCCAATCCGTCGTCCAGCGCGTCGATCCAGTCGCCCGCGCCGACCCGGTGCAGTGCCGCCCAGATCTCATCGCGGGTGGCATCGGGCGCCACCAGGCGGAGGTCGTCGATAAGCGGGCCGGAGAACACGTGGACTTCCTGCGTGATGGTGGCGACCCAGTCGCGCAGCCGATCCGGATCGATGTCACCCACCGCGACGCCGCCGATCCGCGCCCTGCCCTCGGTGGGTTGCAGCAGGCCGGCGACCACGGCGGCCAGCGTGGTCTTGCCGGCGCCGGTGGTGCCCACCAGGGCGCATCGGCTGCCGGCCGGGATGGACAACGACACCTGGTGTAACACCTGCGGCCCGGTGCCGTACGCGAACGACACGCCCTCGATGCTGACGTCGGCTCCGTCCGGGACGACACCGACCCGCGGGTCACCGCTGGCGGCCAGGAGATTCCGCGCGGCCCGGATATCGATCACCCCGACCAGGCGGGCCAAACTGGCAGTACCCGACTGTATTTCGTCGAAGTTGTACATCAGTTCGCCGATCGGGTTGAACAGCCGGTGGAACATCAGTGCCGCCGCGGTCACCTGTCCCACCGTCACACCACCCGACCGGACCAGAAGGAAACCGATGACCAAAGTGGCCGTCAGCCCGATGAATTCGGCCCGGTTGACCCGTCCGACCAGGCGGGTGAAGAACGTGAACACCGACACCGAGATGTCCCGTGCGCGTCCCGATGCCCGGTCGATGTCGGCCAGGTGTCGGGCATGGGTCTCGTAGGCTTCGATGGTCTTCGCGCCTTGGATCGATTCGACGGTCACCTGCGTGCGTTCGGCGATCGCCACTCGTTCGGCGGCGTACATCGGGGCCGAACGGGGCAGATACCACCACAGTCCCGCCGCGTAGGCGGGGATGCTGAGCGCACCCGCCAGGCCCAGTCGCCAGTCGAGGCTGGCCATGCCGACCAGCGTGACGATTCCGAGAAAGAACGCGTTCAGGATCGTCGGCAGCACCTGTGCCACCGCCCGGGCGACAACCGCGACGTCGGCGCCGACCCGGGACAGCAGATCACCGCGACCGCTTTCCTCGATCATCGTGGCAGGCAGGTTCAACGCTCGTTCGAGTACGGCCTCGCGCAGATCGGCCAGTGTCTGCTCGCCGAGGCGCGCCGTCAGATAACTCGACAGCCCGGTACCCAGTCCGCCGATGACGGCCGCTACGGCGATCACCGCGCCGAGACCGACCAGGCTGCCCGCGGTGTCACCGTCGGCAACCCGGTCGACAAGCGTGCCCAGCAGATAGATCGGCACGATCGACAACGCCGCGGCCGCCAGGCCGATGACGACGACGGTGGCCACCGCGCCGGGCCTGCGACGCCGCAGATCCGAGGTGAGCCAGGACACCGCGCGCGGTGTGGTCGCCACCGGCAGAACCGGTGGTGTCACGGGTTCCGGAATGGTCATCGCGCCACCAGGTCCCGGTAGTCCGCGTGCGCGCCGACCAGGTCGTGGTGCGTCCCCTCGTGGTGCACGCGCCCGTCGGCGAGCACGATCACACGGTCGGCGGCGGCCAGCAGTGCAGGGCTGCTGGTCACCACGACTGTGGTGCGTCCCTTCGCTCTGCGGTGCGCCCGGATGCCGTCGGCGATCGCCTGTTCGGTGACCGCGTCGACCGCCGTGGTCGGATCATGAAGAACCAGGACGTCCGGGTCCAGCAGCAGCGCCCGGGCCAGGGTCCAGCGCTGTCGTTGCCCCCCTGAGAGGCTGGCGCCACGCTCCACCACGGGATGCGCCAGCCCGTCGGGATGCAGCTGCACCACGTCGACCGCACACGACGAGGACAGCGCGGCCTGCACCGCCTCGGGGTCGGCGCCCTCGCGCACGACGAGATTCGACTGCAGAGTGCCGGTGAACAGGGCGCTGTGATGATGCTCGACGAGTATCCGGTCACGCCGCCGGCCGGGCGCCATGTCGCCGATGCGCCTGCCGCCCACCAGAACCGTGCCGGCTTCGGCTGACCTCTCGGTACCGGCGAGCACGTCGACCAGAGCCGACGCGTCGCGTGGGTCGGCCGTCAGTACCGCGACGAACTCTCCGGGCGCGATGTCGATCGACACACCACCCAAACCGCCGTGGCCGGCGTCGCGCAGCGACAGTGTCCCAGCGGCTACCTCCGGATCGCCCAGCCCGGGCACTCCCGGCGCGTACCGGTGCGGCGAGTTCAGGACGTTGGCGACGCGGTTCGCCGATGCGCGGGCCTCGGCGACCCAGCTGGGCACGATGGCCAGCAGTGAGAACGGTTCGATGAGGAACTGTGCCAGCCCGATCACGGTGATGAGCTGGCCCAGCGTCAATTCGCCGTGGATGGCGATGTATGCCGCCGCGACAGCGACGGTCATCGCGGCCAGTGCACCCGCCGCGGCGGCGGCTCCGGCGTGGACGCTCTGGATGCGCGCCGCCCGCAGCGTCGCGGCCAGCGAGCGACGGCTGGCGACGCGGTAGCGCGCCGCGGCGTTGCCTTGCGCACCGATACCTTGCAGCGGGCGATGCCCACTGATCAGGTCAGTGGCAAGCGCCGTGGCGCGGCCGATTTCGGCCTGCTGCTCCTCGACGCGCCTGGCGATCACAGGGGCGCTCAATTGAAGTGCGGCGACCACCACGGGCACACCGATCAACACCATCAGGCCCAGTGGCCAGTCGATGCGCAGCAGCACCGCCCCGCACACGACCGTGCCCACGACGGCGCCCACGATGCGCGGGATGTAGTCCAGCAGATAGGCCGTCTCGTCGGCGTCGTCCGAGGAAATCGAAAGCAGTTCCCCGACACGGTATTCGGTACGTATTCCGAGCGGATCGAGGATCTTCGCACTCAGTTCCACCCGCTGCAGATGCGATTCACGCGCGATTGCGAACATCAGCAACCGCGCACCAAACCGATACATCACCGTCAGGACCACGAACAACCCGGCCAGGACCGCGATCCAGCCGATGATGGCGTCGACATTGCCGGTCGCGACCGCCCGGTCCACGATGATCCCGATGAGCACCGGTACCGACACCTCGCACAACTGGTGTAGCGCAATCAATCCCGAACCCGAGGTGAGCCAGCGCAGATTTCGCGTCACCGTGCGGCGGAGCACCGCCGCGCCGGTCCAGGGGCCCCTTGCGGCTGCGGCAGTGTCTGGTTCGGCCGCGCTCACGCCCGGGAGCTTGCGTCGGTGCCGCTCGCTGCCATCTGCGCGCGCAGCGACAGGGGCCGCATGTCGGTCCAGTGCTGCTCGACGTACTGCAGCGCACTGTCGCGGTCCGTGCCGTGCGGCGCACCGAGGACAACGGTCCAACCAGACGGCACGTCGGCGAACGACGGCCACAGCGAGTACTGCTCTTCGTCGTTGACGAGCACGAGAAACTTTCCGTCGGCATCGTCAAAAGGATTATCAGACAACACGTTCCTCCCGTAACGGTGTGTGTCGCGACCAACCGGACGTGGCGCCCAGAGTCGGCTCGCGGCATGCTATCAAAGGTAAGGCTAAGCTGAGCCGGCCTGTATGGTCCGATGCGGACCGGGTCGAAAGTGACTGGGAGGAATCGCTGTGCGAGTCGTGATGTTCGGGTACCAGACGTGGGGTTACCGCACCCTGGCGGCGCTGTTGAATTCGCGCCACGAGGTGTGCCTCGTCGTCACGCACCCCGCCAGTGACCACGCCTACGAGTCGATTTGGGCCGACTCCGTCGAAGACCTCGCGCGCAGTGAGGGAATCGAGGTCTTCCTGGCCAGGCGCCCGACGCCCGAACTGATCGACAGGGTTGCCGAGTTGGCCCCGGATGTCATGGTCGCCAACAACTGGCGCACGCGCCTGCCCGAGGAACTGTTCGCAATCCCCGGGCACGGCACGCTGAATCTGCACGACTCGCTGCTGCCGAAGTTCACCGGTTTCTCGCCGGTGATCTGGTCGCTGATCAGCGGCGCCAGCCACACCGGCCTGACGGCGCATCTGATGGACGCCGAACTGGACACCGGCGCCGTCCTGGTTCAGCGATCCGTCGAGATCACGCCGGCGAGCACCGGCACCGGTCTGGTGCTGGCGACCCTGGACCTGGTACCCGAGGTGCTTGCAGAAGCCCTCGACCAGTTGGAGTTCGGCACGGCCACCCCCATCCCGCAGGACCTCAGCCAGCGCACGTTCTTCCACAAACGCAGCGACCGTGACAGCCTGGTCGACTGGAATTGGGCTGCGGCCGACATCGAGCGACTGATCCGCGCGCTGTCCGACCCGTATCCCAACGCCTACACCTATTTTCGAGGTGAGCGACTGCGCCTGATCTCGGCGCATGTGTCGCGGTGCACGTATGGCGGAACGCCGGGCCGCGTCTTCATCGAAGAGGACGGGGGCATGGTCATCGTGGCCGGTGCCGAGGCCTACCGAGGGCAGTCGCCCGGCCTGGTCCTCGATGTGGTCCGCACCGAGGACGGCGTCGACCATGAGGCGCTGAGTTTCTTCCGGCACGGCGGCGGATATCTCACCGACGCGCCCGAATAGGGCGCGCCGGTGGGCGCTGGCGGCTTGCAGGTGAGCCATACCGATCCGATCCGACCGGTCAGGCCGGCGCACCAACGGGTTTGCGGGTGTTGGCGCCGATCGACTGCAGGATTTCGCCGCTGCGCACAGCGATATTCGACAACAGCGATGACGTGAGGCCGTGCGTGTGTTCGGTGTTGCCCTGGATGTAGAGCCCGCCCGCGGTCTCAGACGTTGTCGCCAGCCGGTAGTCGCGCGACACCGCGGGCCTGCCGTCGGCCTCGAGAACCAGCTCCTCGTAGAGCTCGCCGAGGATGCCGTCCAGCCGGGCCGGTAGAAAGCCGGTGGCATAGATCACTGCGTCGCAGTCGATTTCGTCGGTCGCACCGCTCGGATGGTGCAGGATCTGCACCCGCACGCCATGCTCGGTTTCGTCGGTGCCCTGCACGCTGGAGGCGCCTCGCAGGAACAACCGCCGATTGCCCGCCACCCGTTCCGCGTATTCGCGAGCGTAGAGGTCCTCGATCAGCGGCAGGTCGACAGCGGAATAGTTGGTGCTGCGGTGGTAATCGATCAGCTGTCGGCGGATCAACGGATCGGCGGCATAGAAGTCGTCGACAGCGTCGGGATCGAACACCCGGTTGGCGAAGGGACTGTCGTCCGCCGGGCTGTAGCCGTACTTGGCGAAGACGCCGTGGACCTCGGTGGTCGGCGACGAATCATGCAGGTAGGCAGCAACTTCCGCGGCACTCTGGCCGGCCCCGACAACGGCGAAGCGGTCGTGTCGACGACTTGGCAGTTTCTCGAGGTCATGCAGGAAACCGTGGTTGTGAACCTGTCGCACCGAAGGAGTGACGCCTGCGGGTAGCTGTGGGCTCAGTCCGCCTGCGATCACGACATTGTGCGCGCGGATACGGTCGGCATGCCTGCCGGTGACCTCAACTTCGAACACGCCGTCGACGCTGCGGATGGCGCTCACGCGCGATCCGTACCGCACCGATGCGTCGACCTTGTCGGCTGCCCAGGCGAGGTAGTCGTGGAACTCCAGGCGGGTGGGGAAGAAGGTCTTGTAGTTGATGAACTCGGTGAGCCTGCCGCGCTCCGTCAGGTACTTGAGGAAGGTGAACTCGCTCTGAGGATTCCGTTGGGTGACCAGATCTTTCAAGAACGAGATCTGCATGGTGGCGCCGGGGATCAGCATCCCGGTGTGCCATCCGAATTCCTGTTTGACCTCGACGTACTCCGCGTTGACGCGGTGCTCGGCATCGCAGGTGTCGTTGTGCTCCTGCACCGCCACCGCCAGGGCAAGATTCGACGGCCCGAACCCGACACCGACGAAGTCCAGCACGTGGTGATGGCCGTTGGACGAATTCGACATCAGCGACCCGCCACCTGATCGACCGTGCCCGGCACCGGAGCCGCGGGATCGGAGCCCAATGCCACGATGCGGTTGTCCGAATCGACGTGTACGACGGTGGGGGAGTGCTCCATCCGTTCGGTTTCGTCGAGTTGGACGAACGACATGATGATGACGAGGTTGCCGGGCGAAACCAGATGTGCCGCAGCTCCATTGATGCCGATGACGCCTGAACCCGGCGCGCCGATGATGGCATACGTCACCAGACGGGCACCCGAGGTGATGTCGACGACGTGAACCTGCTCGCCCTCGACGATGCCCGCCGATGCCATCAACTCCGCGTCGATGGTGATGGATCCGACGTAGTGCAGATCGGCCTGTGTGACCGTCGCTCGATGGATCTTTCCCGCGAGCAGTGTCCGTTGCATTGCTGCCTTTCCCGCCGTGCTGACGGCGCCGTCATCGTGAAGAAAGCGGCCCAAATCAGACCCCCCGTTTAGCGAAGGCTAACCTATGGATGTGCTCACGCAAAGCCCTTCCTGTGTGAGGTGGTTGACACCTGCGTCGTCAAATCGATTGGTGCGCAGCATGTCCCGTCGCCGTACCTACTACGTGATGTCGTAGGCAGGCCGACGCGGCCATCGCCGTGGGATGTGGGCAAGGTCGGTAGACAGCCTCGCGACAGCGGTCATCAGTGACAACGGTCGCGGCCTGCACTCCTCGGCGAACCTTTCGGGCACCTGCGGTCGCGGCGCGCCACGAGTTGTCAAGTCGCAGAATGATCTTGCGGAATCCTCATCGTCGCGCAATTGACGCCGAGGAAGACTGGTAGGTAGCTGTGAGTTAGCTGTCAGGGTGGTAGTCCGGCTGGCGGATGGAAAGTTGCGGCGCTCGTACCCGTAAACCCCAGCCGCACTGTGGAATCCGACGGGATACATCAGACCTGGCCCCATCTGCAGTGTCGGCGAGCAGTGGAAGGCGAGCAGCCGGACGCCGATGATTTTCTGTGCGGTGTGATGTCGGTACGTATACGCACAGAAGACGGAATGAAAGGACGGCCCAATGGTCATCGTGGCAGGTCATCTCATCGTGAATGCCGATCAGCGCCAGAGCTACCTCGCAGGCTGTACAGGAGTGGTCGAGCAGGCGCGCCGGGCAGAAGGATGCCTTGACTTCGCCATCACCGCCGACCTCGTCGACTCCCGCCGGGTCAACGTGTACGAGCGCTGGGCGTCGCAGTCGGCGGTGGAGGCGTTCCGCGGCAGCGGCCCTTCCGACGACCAGGACGACGCGATGGTGTCGGCGTCGGTCGCCGAATACGACGTCGCCGACATCCGAGTACTGAGCGGGGATGGTGCCGAGTAGGTCGTCCACGCTCGCGTCGTGACGATCACCCTTCCGAAAGCCCTCCTTTTCTACTACGTTGGGTAGCTGTCTCTTATACACATCTGACGCTGCCGACGAAGAGGATAGTGGTGGGG
>CAMFLL010000006.1 GCA_945957405.1 uncultured Mycolicibacterium sp.
ACATCGGCCCGTCGGATCACGTCGGCTGGCTCGACGACCGCAAGTGGGCCTACGTCCGCCTGGAAGGACGCGCCTTCGGTGATGTGCCGCTGAACCTGGAGTACAAGCTCGAGGTGTGGGACTCGCCCAACTCGGCCGGTGTCATCATCGACGCCGTGCGCGCCGCCAAGATCGCGCTGGACCGCGGCATCGGCGGACCCGTCGTCGCCGCGTCGGCCTACCTGATGAAGAGCCCGCCGAAGCAGCTGCCGGACGACATCGCACGCACCCAGCTCGAGACCTACATCCAGGGCTAGTCGCTGCCTCCTTCTTCTGCGCCGAGACTGCGGTGGTTGCGAGATTCCGTCGAGAATCCCGCACTCCCCGCAGTCTCGGCGTTTTTATAGGCTCAGCTCGTGGTCAACCCGGACATCTCCGACGACGATTTGCTCAACCTCGACGAATTCGCACTGCTGCCGGAGAACGCCGAACAGGCCGGTGTCACCGGTCCCCTACCCTCGGTGCGGCGCGTGGAATCCGGTCCGATCAGCGCCATCTCATGGCGTGACGCCAGCCCGCGCGTGGTGTTCCTGCATGGCGGCGGGCAGAACGCGCACACCTGGGACACCGTCATCCTGGGCCTGGGCGTACCCGCACTCGCGGTCGATCTGCCCGGCCACGGCCGCTCAGCGTGGCGCGAGGACGGCGACTACGGCCCCAAGGAAAGCGCCGCGACGCTCACTCCCCTGCTGCGTCAATGGGCGCCCGACGCCGATCTGGTGGTCGGCATGTCACTGGGTGGGCTGACGGCCCTGCGCATCGCCGCCACCGCACCCGACCTGGTGCCCGCGTTGGTGCTCGTCGATGTCACACCGTCGGCACCTGAACGCCACGAACAGATGACCAAGGCCCAACTGGGCGCCGTCGCGCTTGTCCAGGGTGAACGAACCTTCCCCAGCTTCGCCGACATGCTGGACGTCACCGTCGCCGCGGCGCCACATCGCGACCGTAATTCACTGCGCCGCGGCGTCTTTCACAATTCCAAACAGCTCGACGACGGTACCTGGACGTGGCGCTACGATTCGTTCCGCAAGGGTGACGGCTTCTCGGGACTGTGGGAGGACGTCCCGACTATCACGATGCCGACCACGCTGGTGCGGGGCGCCAACTCATTCTTCGTCAACGACCAGGACGCCGCCGAGTTCGCCGAGCAGGCGCCCGGATTCCAGGCGACCATCGTCGTCGCCGACGCCGGCCACTCGGTACAGGGTGACCAGCCGCGGCGGCTCGTCGAGATCCTGCGCGACGTGCTAGCCCCCTGAATCCCGTTCCCAGCTGTTTACCTGCTGATCCACAGCTGCTTGCCAGACTCCCGTAGGTTTCCGCCGTACCGGCCCCAGCCCCGCCGGTGCTCCGCTCGGAAGGAAACCTGCTTTGATGGCGCTCAAGCCGCTGAACCTGTTCGTGACGCATCATGGCCGCTCGTCTCGCCAGCATGTGACGTGCCGCTACCGCTGCGGCGACGCATGCTCCCAGCCGGTCCCCAACACCAGCGCCAATGAGTACTTCGGAGATATTGCACGGCAAGCACTTTCGCGGCGGTCCATGCTGCGCGCCGCCGGTGTGACAGTGCTGGCGGTCGGATCGGGAACGGCGTTGGCGGCCTGCGCAGGTGAGCAGACCGAGAACGGGGCCGCCTCGTCGACGAGCACCACAGCCGCTGAGCCGCAGCCGCGCCCCGGCATGAACTTCGCCGCGGTGGCACCCAACAGCGAGGACGTCGTGGTGATCCCGGACGGGTACCGGCAGGCCGTCGTGATCAGCTGGGGTGATCCCGTGCTGCCAGGCGCGCCGGCCTTCGACGTCAAGGCGCAGACAGCGGCGGCCCAGCGCCAGCAGTTCGGTTTCAACAACGACTTCGCCGGCCTACTTCCGATCGACGGTCAGCCCAACCGTTTCCTGTTGGTGGTCAACCACGAGTACACCACCGAGCAGTTCATGCATCACGGCTACAACGCGGACCGGCCGACCCGCGAACAGTTCGACATCGGCGTTGCCGCCCACGGCCTCTCGGTGGTCGAGGTGGAGCGCACACCCGAAGGTCTCAAGCCCGTGATGGGCCGCTACAACCGCCGCATCACCGCCGACAGTCCGTTCACTCTGACCGGGCCGGCTGCAGGCAGCGACTTCGTCAAGACCGCGGTCGATCCGTCGGGTCGCACCGTGCTGGGCACTGTCAACAACTGCTCGGGTGGCGTGACACCTTGGGGCACAGTTCTTTCCGGAGAGGAGAACTTCAACTCCTACTTCGGCGGCGCCGAGGGTGGCGCACCGGCCAGCCCGGTCGTCGCCGATCAGCTGAAACGCTACGGCGTGAAAATCGAACCGACCGAGCGCAAATGGGAGACTTTCGACCCGCGGTTCGACGTGATCGCCGCACCGAACGAGGTCAACCGGTTCGGCTACGTCATCGAACTCAACCCGTGGGATCCGGCGTCCACACCCGTGAAACACAGCGCACTGGGCCGGTTCAAGCACGAGGCCGCCAACATCTATGTCACCGACGACGGCACCGTGGTGGCCTACAGCGGGGACGACGAACGCTTCGACTACATGTACAAGTTCGTCTCAGCCAAGAAGATGCTGCCCGGCCGCGAACCCGCCGCGATGGCGCACAACATGACCCTGCTCGACGAGGGCACGCTGTATGTCGCCACGCTGTCCAGTGACATTCCCGCCGTTGAGATCGACGGCTCTGGCACGCTGCCGGCCAAGGGTTCGTTCAGCGGCACCGGTAAGTGGCTCCCGATCCTGCGGTCAGGGCCCGACGGCGCCGGCCAGTCGCTGGTCGCCGGGGTGAGCGCCCAGGAAGCCGCGGTGTTCACCCGGTTCGCCGCGGACAAGGCCGGCGCCACCAAGATGGACCGGCCGGAGGACTTCGAGGCCAATCCCGCAACCGGCAAAGTGTATGTGGCACTGACGAACAACGACGAGCGCGGCGCCGACGGGCAAGCGGGTCCCGACGCCGCCAACCCGCGCAACGACAACAAGAGCGGGCAGGTGCTGGAAATCACCGACGACCATGCCGGTACCGCGTTTACCTGGGATCTGCTGCTGGTCTGCGGCGACCCGGCCGCCGCCGACACCTACTACGGCGGCTTCGACAAGACGCAGGTGAGTCCGATCTCGTGCCCGGACAACCTGGCTTTCGACAGCCACAACCTGTGGATCTCCACCGACGGTAACGCGCTGGACTCCAACGACGGGTTGTTCGCGGTGGCCCTCGACGGGCCCACCCGGGGCGAGGTCAAACAGTTCCTCACGGTGCCGCTGGGTGCGGAGACATGCGGTCCCGTGATCACTGACGACTTGGTCACGGTCTGCGTGCAACACCCCGGCGAGAACGACGACAACAGCATCGACGATCCGCTGTCGCGTTGGCCCGAGGGTGACAACGGCACCGCCCGGCCGTCGGTGGTGGCGGTGTGGCGGGACGGTGGAGCGATCGGGGTCTGACCCTCCCCGAGTTGACGATGGGCCGAGGGACGAGGCCAGGAGGAGGGAGCAGTAGACCGGGCCCGGCTTTACAGTCGACGGCCCACCTGTTCGGTCGCGTATGCCTGTTATGAGTGTCCGGGGGGCGCGGGCGACTTAACCTTTCGGAGTGACGTTCCCGATCCGGATCGGGGTGCAGCTGCAACCCCAACATGCGCCCGACTACGCCGACATCCGCGATGCGGTCCGACGCTGTGAGGACATGGGCGTCGACATCGCGTTCAACTGGGATCACTTCTTCCCGCTCTACGGCGATCCCGAGGGTGCGCATTTCGAATGCTGGACCATGCTGGGCGCGTGGGCCGAGCAGACGTCGCGGATCGAGATCGGCGCGCTGGTCAGCTGTAACTCGTACCGGAACCCCGAACTGCTGGCCGACATGGCGCGCACCGTCGACCACATCTCCGGCGGACGGCTGATTCTTGGCATCGGGTCCGGTTGGAAGCAGAAGGATTACGACGAATACGGCTACGATTTCGGCACCGCCGGCAGCCGGCTGGACGACCTCGCGGCGGCCTTACCGCGCATCGTGTCGCGGCTCGCGAAGCTGAACCCCGCACCCACGCGCGATATCCCGATCCTCATCGGCGGCCAGGGCGAGAAGAAGACCCTCCGCCTGGTGGCCGAGTACGGCCACATGTGGCACGGCTTCACCAACACCGAGACCTATCCCGGCAAGGCGGAGGTTCTTGCCGGGCACTGCGAGGCTGTCGGCCGCGATCCCGCGACCATCGAGCGATCTGCCGGCGTGGAGAACGCGTCGGGCGTCGCCCGCGGTGAGGGTGTCACCACTCTCATCGCCAATGCCGAGGCCCTGACCCAACTGGGCGTCACACTTCTGACCGTCGGGTGCAACGGGCCCGACTACGACCTGAGCGCGGCCGAGGCACTGTGCCGCTGGCGCGACGGCCGATGACGAAAGGCATGCGCAATGCCGAAGGTCTACGGGATCAAGGAGAAGGATCAGGTCGTCGCCCACGTGGTGAACCTGATCCTCACGGGCAAGCTGCGCACCGGCGACCGGATCGACCGCAATGAGATCGCGCATGACCTCGGGCTGAGCCGGGTACCGGTACAGGAGGCCGTGGTCCAGCTCGAACACGACGGCATCGTCACCACCCGCTATCACCGGGGCGCATTCGTCGAGAGTTTCGACGAGGACACAGTGCTCGAACATCACGAGCTGTACGGCCTGCTCAACGGTATTGCGTCGGCTCGCGCGGCAGCCGACCCGGCCGCACGCGCGCTGCCCAGACTGGAGGCCCTGCTGAGTCAGCTGCGGTCCCTGACCGAATCCCGGTCCTTTCAGGAGATCGCATTCGACTACCGCGGCGTGGTCAGCGAGACGTACGCCGGTCCCCGACTGCTCGCCCTGATCCGCGGCTCACAGAGTTTCATCCCACGCGCCTTCTGGGTGGCCTACGACGACAGCCACGCCGAAATGCTGAAGTTCTACGAGGCCGAGACCGACGCGATCCGCCGGGGTGACGCCGCGGCCGCGCACGCCGCCAACGTCGAGCGTTCTACTGTGATGGCCGCGATAATGATCGCCGAGCTTCGCCGCCGCGGCGTGCTCGGCGACTTGCGCTCTCACTGAGCCGAAGCACCGTTTGAACCGCGCTCAGGCGGATAGTTTCGTCGGATGAGTGTCAACCCTGGACGCCGGCTGGCCCTGCTCCTGACGATGCTGCTGGGATTCAGCCTGGTGCTCGCGCCGACGGCCGCCGCCGACCAATGCGCACCGCCGGGTGTCGACAGCGCCAGCGCACTGCCGACCAACTTGGCCGCTGCGGCCAAAGGCCCCGAACAGGACAAGTACACGACGCCCAATGTGGTCCCGCTCGACTCGATCGACGTCAGCAAGCTCGGCTTGGGCACGCCCGGCACCCTGACCGTCGGCACGCTGTCCGACGCGCCGCCGAGCATCTGCATCAACGCGGCGGGGCAGTTCACCGGCTTCGACAATGAACTGCTCAAGGCCATCGCCGGGAAGCTGGGCCTGAAAGTCAATTTCGTCGGCACCGACTTCTCCGGCCTGCTGGCCCAGGTGGCCTCGCGCCGATTCGACGTCGGGTCGTCGTCCATCACCACCACCGACGCCCGTCGCAAGACCGTCGGTTTCACCAACGGTTACGACTTCGGCTACTTCTCGCTGGTGGTGCCGTCGGGCTCACCCATCAAGAGTTTCTCGCAGCTCGCCGCGGGGCAGCGGATCGGCGTCGTGCAGGGCACCGTTCAGGAGGCGTACGTCGTCGACAGCCTGGGCCTGGACCCGGTCAAATTCCCCGACTACAACACCGTCTACGCGAGCCTCAAGACCCGGCAGATCGACGCCTGGGTGGCGCCGTCGCAGCAGGCCGAGGGCGCCGTGCAGTCCGGCGATCCCGCACAGATCGTCGAAAACACCTTCAGCCTGGACAATTTCGTGGCCTACGCGGTGGCCAATGAGAACGCGCCCCTGATCAACGCGCTGAACTCCGGCCTCGACGCGGTGATCGCCGACGGGACGTGGTCGAAGCTGTACGCGGACTGGGTGCCGCGGGCGTTGCCACCCGGGTGGAAGCCGGGCTCCAAAGCCGCACCGGCGCCGCAACTACCGGACTTCGCCACGATCGCGGCATCGAAGGCTGCCGGAGCCGAGCCGGGCCAGGGTGCTGCCGCACCGAAATCCACACTGTCCCAACTGAGAGACGCGTTCCTCGATTGGAATCTGTACAAGCAGGCGATCCCCGACCTGTTCAAGACCGGCCTGCCCAACACGCTGATCCTGACGATAAGCGCCAGCATCATCGGCTTGATCATCGGGATGGTGCTGGCCGTCGCCGGCATCTCGGGATCGCGGTGGTTACGCTGGCCGGCAAGGGTTTACACCGACATCTTCCGCGGTCTGCCTGAGGTGGTGATCATCCTCGTCATCGGCCTCGGCTTCGGGCCCGTGGTCGGCGGGCTGACCGGTAACAACCCCTATCCGCTCGGCATCGCGGCGCTGGGTCTGATGGCCGGCGCCTACGTCGGTGAGATCCTGCGGTCGGGTATCCAGAGTGTCGAAGCGGGCCAACTGGAGGCCTCACGGGCGCTGGGGTTCAGCTATCCGTCGTCTATGCGGTTGGTGGTGATCCCCCAGGGCGTGCGGCGCGTGCTGCCTGCATTGGTCAACCAGTTCATCTCGCTGCTGAAGGCTTCGTCGCTGGTGTACTTCCTCGGCCTGATCGCCAGCCAGCGCGAGCTGTTCCAGGTGGGCCGGGATCTGAACGCCCAGACCGGAAACCTGTCGCCGCTGGTGGCCGCCGGGTTGTTCTACCTGGCGCTGACGATCCCGCTGACACACCTGGTCAACTACATCGACGGCCGACTGCGGCGCGGCCGGACGTCCACCGAAGCCGAAGACCCTCTGGGGCCGGCCAACCCCGCAGCGACCCAGGAGATGGTGTGATGGCCGAGAAGACGGCGGTGGATCCGGTTTCGTTGGCAGGCAAGGATATTCATCTTGCTTTCGGCCCCAACAAGGTGCTGCGCGGCGTCGACATCGACGTACCCGCCGGCAGTTCCGCGGCCGTCATCGGCCCATCGGGGTCCGGAAAGTCGACGTTGCTGCGCACGTTGAACCGGCTCTACGAGCCCGATCAGGGCGACATCCTGCTCGACGGTCGATCGGTGCTCAAGGACGACCCCGACAAACTGCGACAGCGCATCGGAATGGTTTTCCAGCAGTTCAACCTGTTCCCACACAAGAGCGTGCTGGACAACGTCACGCTCGGCCCGCGCAAGCTCAAAGGGCTGTCGGCCGAGGCCGCCCGCGATCTGGCGCTAGCCCAGCTCGAGCGGGTTGGCCTGCGGCACAAGGCGGATGTACGCCCCGGCACCTTGTCCGGTGGGCAACAGCAGCGCGTGGCGATCGCGCGGGCGCTGGCCATGTCGCCACAGGTGATGTTTTTCGACGAGGCGACCTCGGCGCTGGACCCCGAGCTGGTCAAAGGCATCCTGGCGCTGATCGCCGAACTGGGCGCTGACGGGATGACGATGGTGGTGGTGACTCACGAGATGGGCTTTGCGCGCTCGGCCGCCGACGCGGTGGTGTTCATGGATCACGGTCAGGTGGTGGAGTCCGGTCCACCGGAGCGGATCTTCGAGGCCGCCGAGACCGATCGCCTGCAGCGTTTCCTGTCCCAGGTGCTCTAGATTGCCCAAAATTGTCGAGCCTGCATGCTGTCAGGCGCTGACAGGTTAGACTGGCGAACTATGGCAGAAAGCGAAGCCACCGTGACTGAGGTGACCGAGCTTGCGGAGGGTCTGCATCGAACGCTGTCCAAGTTGTTCTCGATCCTGCGGCGCGGTGATGCGAATCCCGACGCCGCAGGTGACCTGACGCTGGCACAGCTGTCCATCCTGGTCACCTTGTTGAACCAGGGTCCGATCCGGATGACCGAACTCGCAGCTCATGAGCGCGTCCGTACTCCAACGACCACGGTCGCGATCCGACGGCTGGAGAAGCTCGGCTTGGTGAAGCGGACCAAGGATCCGTCGGATCTGCGGGCGGTGCTGGTCGAGATCACCCCGAAGGGTCACGCCGAACACCAGGAGGCGCTGGCGCACCGGCGGGCCCAGTTGGCGAATATGCTGAGCCAGCTCAGCCCTGAGGATCTCGAGACGCTCGAGGCCGCGTTGGGACCGCTGGGGCGGCTTGCGGGCGACTAGCCGCAATCAGGGTTCACCCGAGCCAATCCAAAACCGCCGCGGCGGTCCACGATTGCTGCATGCTGCCCAGCGGCTCACCGGTGAACGGCTCGTAGTACTCGGCGAAAGTACCGTCGCTGGCCTGACGTAGACCTTCCCGCTTGAGCTGCAGCGACCGCTCCGCCCACCCGCGACGGGCGAACGCCCACGAGAACAGCCATGTCGTCACCGGCCAGATCGGCCCACGCCAGTATTCACGTGACCGGAAATCACGCGACACCGGCGATGTCGACGGGATCAACGCGTACCGAAGGTCCGGGTGACCGCAGAACCGGGGACCCTCCAGCAGCCGCAGTAGCGCCCGTTCCCTGTCATGAGGCAGCCCGCCACACAGCAGCGGTGAGAACTGGGCGATGGTCTCCGTCGGGATCCAGCGCTCGTTGCGGACATCGTAATCCCTTGCTGCGCCCGTTCTTTCATCCGTCGAGTGCACCACACCCTTACGGAAACGCTCGGCCCACGCATACAGGTCCCGAACGTCGGCATGAGGGCGCTTGTGGTCCTCCCCGATCTCGGCGAGTACCTGACACGCGACGGAGAGGATCGCGGAGACGAACACATCCTCGACAGCGAAGCTCATGACCTTGGGCAGCAAGGCGTCGTCATAACGCGCGGACTTCATCTCCTCGAGCAGCCACAGATACCGGTCGTATTCGACGTCGGACGGACGCTGGCTGGCGTCGGTGATGATCGCGTTGTCTTCGCGTTGATACTCCGGCACCTCACCAGGAATCACCTTGGAATACGCGATGTCCCAGCGCGGCGAGTTGTCCATGCCGGACTCCCACCCGTGGTACATCGTGACGCGGCCGTGCCCGTTCTGATCCCGCGCCTCGGCCAGCCAGCGATGCCAGCGGACCAGGTCGTCCCAGCGGCGGTCGAGAAACGACTCGGCAACAGCGCGGGTCGACCTGCCGCGGCGGCGGGCATGCTCGAGGATGCGCTGCACTGCGATGGCATGCACCGGCGGCTGCGTGATCCCCGAGGTGTGTCGGGTACGCGGTGCGTGCGCCGCCAACGCCGAACACGCCCAGCGGGCAGGGCCGGGGAAGTAACCGTCGACACCGTTGGCGAACACGATGTGCGGGATCATGCCGTTGGTCCACTGCGCCGAGAGCAGGGTGTCGAGTTCGACGACGGCCCGTTCGACGCTCAGCGGTGCCAGGCCGATCGCGACGAACGCTGCGTCCCAGCTCCACATGTGGGGGTAGAGCAGCGGCGCAGCCGTGGTCATGGTTCCCAGGTCATTGCCCCTGAGCAGGTAGGCGGCGCGCGCCGCGAGCTGCGTCGGGGTGAAGTTGGGATCGGGTGCCACGATTCCATTCTGCGGCGTTTTGCAGCCGACCGCGCGATGAGCACGCCGGGCACGCCGGGCAGAATCAAGTCGTTAGGGTGGCCCGCATGGCCTCCTCCACGCCCACCGCCCTGATCACCGGCGCCTCCCGTGGGCTCGGCGCAGCCATCGCGACGGCGCTGGCACCGACGCACACCTTGCTGCTGGCCGGCCGTCCGTCGCGGGACCTCGATGACGTCGCCGAGCGATTGGGCGCGCCGACCTGGCCGCTGGAGCTGACCGACGCCGCCAGTATCGAGGCCGCCACCGAAGTCCTGGCCGAACTCGACGTCCTGGTGCACTGCGCCGGGGTGGCCTATCCGGGTCGGGTCGCGGAGTCGACCCTCGACGAATGGCGCGCCACCTTCGAGGTCAATGTCCTTGGCGCCGTTGGCCTCACACTGGCGTTACTGCCGGCGTTGCGCGCCGCCCGTGGTCACGTGGTGTTCATCAACTCCGGCGCCGGGCGCAGCCCGTCCCCCGGTCTCGCGTCGTATGCCGCCAGCAAGTTCGCCCTGCGGGGGTTCGCCGACGCCCTGCGCGCCGACGAACCGACGCTGCGCGTCACGACGGTCTATCCCGGTCGCATCGACACCGACATGCAGCGCGACCTCGTGACCTACGAGGGCGGCGAGTACAACGCCGGACGATTCCTCAAGCCCGAGACGGTCGCCCAGGTGGTGGCCAACACCATCGCCACCCCACCCGACGGGGACATCCACGAAGTGGTGCTCCGTCCGCGGTGATCACGCGACGATGTTGACGAGCTTGCCCGCGACGACGATGACCTTCTTCGGCGTCGCTCCGGCCAGGAAGGCCTGCACCTTGTCGTCGGCCAAGGCCGCCTGCTCCAAGGCGTCGGCATCGGCATCGGCGGCGACCGTGATGCGGCCGCGGACCTTGCCGTTGACCTGCACGGGGTACTCGATGGTGTCCTCGACGAGGTAGGCGGGATCGGCCACCGGGAAGGGGCCGTGCGCCAGCGGTGTCTCGTGGCCCAATCGCCGCCACAGATCCTCGGCCAGGTGCGGCGCCAACGGGGCGAGCATCAGGACCAAGGGTTCGATGGCCCCGCGGGCCTCGACACCTTCCTTGGTCAGGTGGTTGGTGTACTCGATCAGCTTGGCCGCCGCGGTGTTGTTGCGCAGATGCGCGTAGTCGTTGCGGACGCCGTCGATGGTGCGATGCAACGCCTTCAGCGTCGCCTCGTCGAGTGCCTCGTGCTCGGCGACCCGCTCGATGCCGGTTTCCTCGTCGACCACCAGTCGCCACACGCGCTGTAGGAATCGGTGCGCGCCGACGACGTCCTTGGTGGCCCACGGCCGGGACGCCTCCAGCGGACCCATCGACATCTCGTAGACGCGCAGCGTGTCCGCGCCGTAGTTGTCGCAGATCTCGTCGGGTGACACCGAGTTCTTCAGGCTCTTGCCGATCTTCCCGAACTCTTGATTGACCTCGATCTCGCCATCAGGACCGGGCCAGTAGAACTTCCCTTGGCGTTCAACCACTTCCGCGGCAGGCACGTAGGTGCCGCGCGAATCGGTGTAGGCGAAGGCCTGGATGTAGCCCTGGTTGACCAGACGGCGGTACGGCTCGCGGGAGCTGACGTGGCCGAGGTCGTGCAGCACCTTGTGCCAGAACCGGCAGTACAGCAGATGCAGGACGGCGTGTTCGACACCACCGACATACAGGTCCACGCCGCCGGGGTCGGTTGCGCCGTGCTCGGCGGGCCGCGGGCCCATCCAGTACGCCTCGTTCTCCTTGGCGCAGAACGCCTCCGAGTTGTGCGGGTCGGCGTAGCGCAGTTCATACCACGAGCTGCCCGCCCACTGCGGCATGACATTGGTGTCGCGGGTGTAGGGACGCAGGCCGTCGCCGAGATCGAGTTCGACGTTGACCCAGTCGGTCACCTTGTTCAGCGGCGGCGACGGCTCAGTACTGGCGTCGTTCGGGTCGAACAACACCGGTGAATAGTCTTCGATGTCAGGTAGTTCCACCGGCAGCAACTCGTCGGGCAGCCCGTGCGCGCGACCATCGGCGTCGTACACCACCGGGAATGGCTCGCCCCAGTAGCGTTGGCGGGCGAACAGCCAGTCGCGCAGCTTGTATTCGACGCGCTGCCGGCCGCGGCCGTCGGCCTCCAGCCGCTCGGTGATCGCCTTCTTCGCAGCGGTGACGTTCATACCGTCGAGGAAGCCCGAGTTGACCAGGAGGCCGTCGCCGCTGTACGCACTTTGCGAAACGTCGCCGCCTTCAACCACTTCGATGATCGGGAGGCCGAACTCGCTGGCGAAATCCCAGTCCCGCTGATCGCCGCTGGGCACCGCCATGATCGCACCGGTGCCGTATCCGGCCAGCACGTAGTCGGCGATGAAGATCGGAACCTGCTGTCCGTTGGCCGGGTTCTCGGCGAAAGCGCCGATGAACACGCCGGTCTTGGTCTTGTTCTCCTGGCGCTCGAGATCCGATTTCGCCGCAATTGCCTTGCGGTAGTCCGCGATTGCCTCGGCAGGTGTCGCGCCTCCGTAGGTCCAGCGGCCGTCGGTACCGTCAGGCCACGCATCGGCGACCAGCGCGTCGACCAGCTCATGCTCGGGAGCCAGCACCATGTACGTCGCGCCGAACAGCGTGTCGGGACGAGTGGTGAACACCTCGAGATCGCCCGCGGCGGTGCCGAAAAACACACTGGCACCGACCGAACGGCCGATCCAGTTGCGCTGCATGGTCTTGACCTTGTCGGGCCAGTCCAGCGCGTCGAGTTCGTCGAGCAACCGGTCGGAGTACGCCGTGATCCGCATCATCCACTGCCGCAACCGCTTCCGGAACACGGGGAAATTGCCGCGCTCACTTCGGCCGTCGGAGGTGACTTCTTCGTTGGCCAGCACGGTGCCCAGGCCAGGACACCAGTTGACCACCGAGTCAGAGTGATAGACCAGCCGGTAGTCGTCGACGGCGTCGGCCCGCTCGCTCGCGTTCAGGTCGGCCCACCGGCGGCCGTCGTCGAGGGTGCGTTCGCCCGAATCCAGCTCGGCGATCAGCTCGGCGATGGGCCGCGCCTTGTTCAGATCGGTGTCGAACCAGGCGTTGAAGATCTGCAGGAAGATCCACTGCGTCCACTTGTAGAAATCGACATCGGTGGTGGAGAAACTGCGCCGCGCGTCATGTCCGAGCCCGAGCCGCCCCAGCTGACGCCGGAAGTTGACGATGTTCGCCTCGGTGCGGGTCCGCGGATGGGTGCCCGTCTGGATCGCATACTGCTCGGCGGGCAGACCGAAGGAATCGAAGCCCAACGCATGCAGCACGTTGCGGCCGGTCATCCGGAAATAACGGGCGTAGACGTCGGTCGCGATGTAACCCAGGGGGTGCCCGACATGGAGGCCCTCACCCGACGGGTACGGGAACATGTCCTGCACGAACATCTTGTCCTCGGGCACGGCCGAGCCGTCGGCCGGAGCCAGAGACCCGACCGGGTTCGGCACATTGAACGTGCCGAGCCGAGCCCACGTCTCCTGCCAGTCCTGCTCGATCCGGCCCGCCAGCGCCGCCGTGTAGCGGAACTGGGGTGCGTCGGACTCGGCGCCGGCGATCTGGGGTTCGGTCACCCAGACAGGGTATAAGGGCGGGCCCGGCCAGCAGAAACCGTGACGGGCGGCCCGTGATCAGGAGCTGTGCAGTCCAGCATTCGGTGACGGGACGGTCTCGGTTGCGTTGCGGGGTAGTCAGGACTTGATTCCAGGTCTGTTCCAGCTGGCACGCAGCCCTGCAGGGCACCCCGGTGGTGTGGTTACAGTCGCCTCCTGACATGGGGCGGCGAGCGTCCCGAGAGCCCGCGGACAGGTGTCCGCACGCCGGAAGGACCGTGTGGTGATGAAGGTGTCGGCCCGAAGCTGGCGGGTAGTGGCTGGTGGTGTCGCCGCGGGCATCGCCGCAGTGGTGGGCTTCGCCGGAACCACGGCGTCCGCGGAGCCGACGGCGCCGCTGCCGCCCGTCCCGGCACCCGTGACCGTCACCCAGACGGTCACCGCGGCACCCCTGGCGGCCGCACCGAGCGCCGGCACCGCAGATCCGGCCGCCGCTGACCCCGCCGCCGTGAGCCCGCTCGCCGCAGCCACGCCGACCACCGTCGCGGCCCCCGTCGAGACCCTGGTGCCCGCGAGCTCGGTCACCCTGCGCGATTTCCTGCAGAGCAAGGGCGTCACGCTCGAAGCGCAGAACCCACGTGACTTCCGTGGGCTGCACATCACACTGCCCATGCCGACGGGCTGGACCCAGGTGCCTGACCCGAACGTGCCCGACGCCTTCGCGGTGATCGCCGACCGGGCCGGCGGTGACGGCTTCTACACCAACAACGCCCAGGTCGTGGTCTACAAACTGGTCGGCGGGGATTTCGACCCCAAGGAGGCCATCACCCACGGCTTCATCGACAGCCAGCAGTTGGACAACTGGCAATCGACCGACGCGTCGCTGGCGGACTGGGGCGGTTTCCCGTCGTCGATCATCGAGGGCACCTACCGGCAGAACGACATGATGCTGAACACGTCGCGCCGGCACGTCATCGCCACCGGCGGCGCGGACAAATACCTGGTGAGCCTGTCGGTGACGACAGCCGTCAATCAGGTGGTGGCGGCTGCGGGCGCCACCGACGGCATCGTCAACGGCTTCCGCATCACCGACCCCGCCGCGCCCGCACCGCCGCCGGTCGCTGCGGTGACCAGCGCCGCCGCACCGGCGCCTGCGCCTGCGCTGCCGGCAGCACCGACCAGCTAGCGCACCGTCGGCGTCCACCTCGTATGGTGGCCCCATGCTTATTGCCGGGATGCTGAGTCTGTGTGCGGCGGTGCTGACGGCAGCTCTCGGTGTGTGGACCCTGTCGCGCCCGCGCCGGCCAGGCGTCACCGACCAGGTGCGCCGCTCGGTGGCGCCCACCCAGTTGGCCGCCGCTCTGATGCTGGCCGCCGGCGGCGTGGTCGCGATGCTCGCACCCCATACCGCGTTGGTCGTGCTGCTGGTCTGTGTGATCGGAGCAGTGGGTACGGTGGCCGCCGGATCGTGGCAGGGGGCCAGATTTGCCGTGGCCCGAGCGGCCGAACAGCCCGCCGAGTGCGCCGGCAGTTGCGCCGCGTGCACACTGTCCTGCCACTGACACCGTCGACAAGGGGGCGCAGTTGTCGGACGGACTGATCCCGGCCGCGCCGGGTGCGCTGCCGGCCAAGGACATCGGGCGGTTGTTGCTCAGCTGTGCCGACCGGCCGGGCCTGGTGGCGGCCGTGAGCTCTTTTCTCTCCGGCGCGGGTGCCAACATCATCTCGCTCGATCAGCATTCGACCGCCCAGACCGGTGGAATGTTCATGCAGCGCACCATCTTTCATCTCACCGGCCTGGCCGCCGCGCGTGACGGCATCGAGCAGGAGTTCCGCGAGCAGGTGGCCACCCGCTTCGACATGGACTTCCGGTTGTCGGAGGCAGCCAAACCGAAACGGGTGGCCATCCTGGCCTCCCGGGAAGACCACTGCCTGCTCGACCTGCTGTGGCGGAACCGGCGCGGTGAACTGGCCATGTCGGTGGTCATGGTGATCTCCAACCACGCCGACCTGGCCGACCAGGTGCGGCCGTTCGGAGTGCCGTTCCTGCACGTACCGGCGCATCGGGAGATTCGCGCCGAGGCCGAGACCCGGCAACTGGATCTGTTACGCGGCAACGTCGACCTGGTGGTGCTGGCGCGCTACATGCAGGTGTTGACCAGCCGCTTCCTGCACGACGTGGGTTGCCCGCTGATCAACATCCACCACTCGTTCCTGCCCGCTTTCGTCGGGGAGGCGCCGTACCGCAAGGCGAAGGAGCGCGGCGTGAAACTGGTGGGCGCCACCGCCCACTACGTCACGGAGGAACTCGACGAGGGGCCCATCATCGAGCAGGACGTGGTGCGGGTCGATCACCGCCACAGCGTCGAGGACCTCCGGCGCCTCGGCGCCGACGTCGAACGCGTGGTGCTCGCCAGGGCTGTCGAGTGGCACTGCGAGGACCGCGTGATCACGCACGGCAACCAGACAGTGGTTCTCTAGATCAGGTCGACGTCAGTTGCGGCTGATGTCGATCGGATGGGTTGCCAACATCGACAGCGGCAGCGGTTGCCGCCGCAGCACGCGGGCCCACAGATCGACCCGGGGTTCGATTAGCACATCCGAGGGCAGAGCCGACAGCACAATCCAGTCGTCGCGCTCGATCTCGCCTTCGAGCTGCCCGATGGTCCAACCGGAGTAGCCCGCGAAAATCCGCACGCCCTCGACCACCGGCGCCAGCACATCGGGTTCGGCATCGAGGTCCACCATGACGATCCGACCCGCGACGTGCCGTAGACCGGGGACCCCCTGGGCGTCCATCCCGACGCGCAGGGTTGCCAAGCACAACGCGGCGTCCCGTTTGACCGGGCCGCCGACGAACATGGTCTTGGGCTTGGTGGCGAGCTTCGCCCACTGCGGCAGCACGTTGTACACCGCGGTCTCGCTGGGCCGGTTCAGCACCACTCCCAACGTCCCGCCGTCGTTGTGCTCAACGACGTAGATGACGCTGCGACGGAATGTCGGTTCGAGCAGATCGGTGTTGGCGAGCAGCAGCGTCCCGGCCCGCACCCGCTGTGCCGCAGGTGCGACAAAGTCCTCGGGGTCTTCCGGCTGCGCCACCTGTCCATCATGGCATCCACTGCCGCTGCCGTGGCGAACAAGCGCGGCTCGCAACCATATTTGTAGTGTGGGATGGGGCCGCCGGTGGAAGACAACGCAGACGTACCACAACCGAACACAGTGAAATAGGAAGTGATCCCGTGGCGGATGCGCGCGCCCCACTCGCCGTATGGCGTTCGGTGCGGGCACTGCCTGACTTTCGCCGATTGCTCGAGCTGCGTCTGGTCAGCCAATTCGGCGATGGACTCTTCCAAGCCGGTCTCGCGGGCGCGCTCCTGTTCAGCCCGGACCGCGCCGCCACTCCCTGGGCGATTGCCGGTGCCTTCGCGGTCTTGTATCTGCCCTACTCGCTGCTGGGCCCGTTCGCCGGCGCGCTGCTGGACCACTGGGACCGCCGTCTGGTGCTGGTCGGAGCGAACCTCGGGAGGCTGGTGCTGGTCGTCGGCGTCGCAGCACTTCTCGCGGTACGCGCCAGTGATGTGGCGGTGCTGTGCGGCGCGCTGATAGTCAACGGGTTCACCCGGTTCGTGGCTTCGGGGCTGTCTGCCGCTCTCCCCCATGTCGTGCCCCGCGATCAGGTGGTGTCGATGAACTCGGTTGCCACGGCATTCGGTGCCGCGGCCACCTCGTTGGGCGCCACGTTCATGCTGTTGCCCCGGTTGCTCATCGGCGCCGGGGACACCAGTTCGTCGTGGATCATCTTCATGGTCGCGGTGCCGGTTGCGATCGCACTGGTGCTGGCCTTCCGTTTCCCGTCCCATGTCCTCGGTCCCGATGACACTGCCCGCATGATCCACGGGTCGGTGCTCTACACGGTGGCCACCGGCTGGCTGCACGGCGCGCGGACCGTGCTGGCGGTGCCTGCCGTGGCCGCCACGCTGGCAGGGCTGGCCGCCCACCGGATGGTGTTCGGTATCAATTCCCTGCTGGTGCTGGTGATCGTGCGGCACACCGATGCCCCGACGGTGCAGGTCGCCGGATTCGGCACGGCCGTCACTTTCGCCACCGCCACCGGGATCGGGTTGTTCCTGGCGACGGTCATCACGCCGTGGGCTGTGCACCGATGGGGTCGGTACGGCACCGCCAACCGTGCCTTGATCGGTGCCGGTGTCGTGCAACTCGCCGGGGCCGGACTGCATGTGCCGGTGATGGTGCTGTGCGGATTCGTGCTCGGCGCACTGGGTCAGGTGGTCAAGCTGTGCACCGACAACGCGATGCAGATCGACGTCGACGACCCGCTGCGCGGACACGTCTTCGCGGTCCAGGACTCGTTGTTCTGGTTGTCGTTCATCGCGGCGATGGCACTGTCGGCGGCCGTCATCCCGCCTGACGGGCACGCACCACTGCTGGCCGTGGCCGGCGGGGTGATCTATCTGCTGGGCATGGCCGTCCACGCGGTGGTCGCGCGCCGGAAGTAACGTGTCGGCATGGCCGGAGCGGGACCCATCATCGACGACCTCGCCGCCGAGAGTGACGAACTCGACGACCTGGTCGCTCCACTACCCCCGGAGCGCTGGGCCGACGCCACGCCTGCACCCGGCTGGACCATCGCCCACCAGATCGCGCACCTGCTGTGGACCGATCGGGTGGCGTTGACGTCCGTCACCGACGAGGCCGGTTTCGGCGACATCCTCAGCACGGCGGCGGCCAATCCGACCGGGTTCGTCGATGCCGCAGCCGACGAGCTCGCCACCGCCCCGCCCGCGCAACTGCTGACCGACTGGCGGCACACCCGACATCGCCTGCACGACGAATTGCGTGACGTCGCCGACGGGCGAAAGCTCCTGTGGTTCGGTCCGCCGATGAGCGCCGCCTCAATGGCGACGGCCCGGTTGATGGAGACCTGGGCCCATGGCCTGGACGTGGCCGATGCGCTCGGTGTGACTCGGCCTGCCACCGCCCGCCTGCGCTCGATCGCCCACATCGGTGTCCGCACACGCGATTACGCGTACATCGTCAACGGCCTGACGCCGCCGGCGGCACCGTTTCACGTGGAACTAAGCGCGCCCGACGGCGACCTGTGGTCATGGGGGCCGCCCGAGGCAGCCCAGCGTGTCACCGGTTCCGCCGAGGATTTCTGCGCGCTGGTCACGCAGCGCAGGCCGTTGGCTGAGTTGGACATCGTCGCCGTCGGACCCGATGCCGAGCATTGGTTGGGGATAGCGCAGGCATTCGCGGGGCCGCCCGGCGCGGGCCGATGAGCGCGTGCGGGCCGATGACTGTGCCGTGAGGGCTCACTGGGGTACAGAAAATGGGCCGAAAACCGTACGTGGGTGAGCGCTCGCGGCGAGAGGGGTTGCGGCAAGAGGGGTTGCGGCAAGAGGGGCTGCAGCAAGAGAGGTAACTGCTAGAGGGGCAACGGCCGGGAACGATCACAGCTGCGACGCATCATCGGCGGCGCCGTCCCCGTTGCCGTCCACCAGCTTGACGTCGAAATCACCGTCACCGTCGGTGTCGACGTACCCGACGCTGCCGTCGCTGGCGAACACCCGGTCGGCCAGGCCATCACCGTCGGAATCGACAACCATCTCATCGGCCGCGCCGTCGCCGTCGAAATCGACCGTGGGGCCGCCGACATGCTCGACGCCATCAAGGGTGTGCCACCGCAGTTGCACCCCACCGCCCGGCGGAGCGGCCGCGACGGCCCAGGCGCCCGACCCGTCGTCGGTGAACCACTGCGGAGCGTCATCCTCGAAGTCCAACACCGCGTGATCCGCCAGACCGTCACCGTCGAGATCGACGAAGGCGTCATCGCGTAATCCGTCACCGTCGAAATCGACTGCCACACCGTCGAACGCGCCGTCGCCGTCGACATCCACATCGGGCGCGCCGGTCCACATCGAAGCGGTGCCGTCATCGCCGCCGAAGCAATAGTCCATACCGGGTCAGACGGTGGACGCGTCGCCGCCGTTCCGTTCGCTCCACCACTTCATCAGTTCGGCGATAGCTTCATCATGGTCCAGGGGACCTCGGTCGAGGCGCAGCTCCTTGAGAAACCGCCACGCCTGACCAACCTCCGGGCCGGCCGGAATGTCGAGGAGCTTCATGATCTCGTTGCCGTCGAGGTCGGGCCGCACCCGGGCCAGGTCCTCCTTGGCCGCCAACGCGTCGATGCGTTCCTCGAGCTGGTCGTAGTTGGACTGCAGTCGCGCCGCACGCCGCTTGTTCCTTGTGGTGCAGTCGGCACGCACCAGCTTGTGCAGCCTGTTCACCAACGGCCCGGCGTCGGTGACATAGCGGCGCACCGCGGAGTCGGTCCACCGACCGTCGCCGTATCCGTGAAAGCGCAGGTGCAGGTAGACCAGCTGCGAAACGTCATCGACCATCTGCTTGGAGTACTTGAGCTCGCGCATCCGCTTGCGCGCCATCTTCGCGCCCACCACTTCGTGATGATGGAAGCTCACGCCACCGCCGGATTCGTGGCGTCGCGTCGGCGGCTTGCCGATGTCGTGGAGCAGGGCCGACCATCGCAACACCAGATCGGGGCCGTCGTCCTCCAGGTCGATCGCCTGCCGCAACACCGTCAACGAATGCTGGTAGACGTCCTTGTGCTGATGATGCTCGTCGATCGCCATGCGCATCGCGCCGATCTCCGGAAGCACCACATCGCCGAGCCCGGTCTCGACCAGGAGATCGATGCCGGCCACCGGATCGGCGCCGAGCATCAGCTTGTCCAGTTCGGCGGCGACCCGTTCAGCGGTGATGCGACCCAACTGCGGAGCCATCTCCTCGATGGCCACCCGCACCCGTGGCGCGACGGTGAATCCCAGCTGCGAGACGAACCGGACCGCACGCAGCATTCGCAGCGGGTCGTCGCCGAAGGACACCTCGGGCGCCGACGGAGTGTCCAGCATCTTCTGGCGTACCGCCGACAAGCCGCCGAGCGGATCGAGGAATTCGCCGATTCCGCCCGGCCGTGTCGGGTCGATGCGCACCGCCATCGCATTGGCCGTGAAGTCCCGCCGCACCAGGTCGTCCTCGAGGCGCTCGCCGTAGCGCACCTGCGGATTGCGGGACACCTGGTCATAACTGTCGGCCCGGAACGTGGTGATCTCGACCCGCTGTCCGGCGCGCGCCGCACCTACCGTCCCGAATTCGATGCCGGTGTCCCACATCGCGTCGGCCCACGGCCGCACGAGTTTCTGCACCTCGGTGGGCCGGGCGTCGGTGGTGAAATCCAGATCGGCGCCCAGGCGCCCCAGCACCGCGTCGCGCACACTGCCGCCGACGAGATACAGCTGCCTGCCAGCGGCCTCGAACACCTCCCCCAACTCGCGCAACGGAGCGGCGTGTCGGTGCAATTCGATCTGGGCGCGGGCCAGCAGCGCGGCGTCATCCGCCGGTTCGCGTGGGCTGAGCTCAGGCACGTTCGGTGAGCCTAATGTGCGGTGCGGACCGAGACCTAATGCTTGTAACGGCATGATCGCGGCACGGCGAGTGACAGCAGGCCCACACTTGGTCCCAGCTACTATCGCTTGGGTGTCCGACGGCGAGCAGGCCAAACCGCGACGGCGCCGAGGCAGGCGCCGGGGCCGTCGTGCCGCCGGACCCGCGCTGACCAACACCGGGGACACCTCAGCCGGTGACGGCGACGCCAAGGGCAGCACCGAAACCACACCGGCTCGGCCCGTTCCCCAACAACAGACCAAACCTGGTCGGCAGCGGTCCGGCCGACGCGGCACCGATCGCCTCCGGACCGTCCACGAAACCTCCGCGGGTGGGTTAGTGATCGACGGTATCGACGGTCCGCTCGAAGCCCAGGTGGCCGCACTCATCGGGCGCATCGACCGCCGCGGACGCATGCTGTGGTCGTTGCCGAAGGGCCACATCGAACAGGGTGAGACGGCCGAACAGACCGCGATCCGCGAGGTGGCCGAGGAGACCGGTATCGAGGGCAAGGTGCTGGCCGCGCTGGGCAGCATCGACTACTGGTTCGTCACGGAAGGCAGGCGGGTGCACAAGACCGTGCACCACTACCTCATGCGGTTCTCCGGCGGAGAACTCTCCGATGAGGACGTCGAAGTCACCGAGGTCGCCTGGGTTCCGCTGCAGGAACTGCCGTCCCGACTGGCCTACGCCGACGAACGCCGCCTGGCCGAGGTGGCCGGCGAGTTGATCCACAAACTGCAGACCGATGGGCCGGCCGCGCTGCCCCCGTTGCCGCCGTCGCAGCCGCGACGGCGTCCGCAGACGCATTCGCGCACGCGCAATCGGCGCCCCGATGGATCGACGTCAGGCCGGACGAACGGCTGCGGACCCGCGCCGTGACCGGCTGGCAGCGCTGGCGACTCGCTGCGCCGCGCTTGGTGACCGTCCTGGCGCTGTTGACCATTTTTCTGCTGCCCGCCATGCTGCCGCGCGCCGCGGCGGGAGAGCCCGGTTCGGTGCCGTTCCTGACCATACGCATCGATCGGGTCACCCCGGATGTGGTGACGACCGCCAGCGATCCGGTCGTCACCGTCACCGGCACTGTCGCCAACGTCGGTGACCGACCGGTGCGTGATGTGGTCGCCCGGCTCGAGCACGCACCCGGCGTCACCGCGTCGGCGACGCTGCGCACCGACCTCGACGGCACGAACTCCCAGTTCTCGGCGGTCGGCGAGTTCATCACGGTCTCCGGTGAACTACAGCGCGGCCAGCAAGCACCGTTCCGGCTGAGTTATCCGATGCGGTCCATCGACCAACCATCGATCGGTATCGAGCAGCCCGGTGTCTACCCGCTGCTGGTCAACGTCAACGGCACACCGGACTACGGAGCGCCCGCGCGCCTCGATGACGCCCGCTTCCTGTTGCCGGTGACGGGCCTGCCGCGCGACCCCTCGAACCCCGCGGCTGATGCGGGTCCCGATGGTCTTGGCGGTGTCGTCGCGCCCGACACCTCCAAACCCGTCCAGATCAGCATGCTGTGGCCGCTGGCCGATCAGCCCCGGCTGGCTCCCGGCGTCCCCGGCGGAACGACACCGGTGCGGCTCATGGACGACGACCTGGCCACCTCGCTGGCCGCCGGCGGCCGCCTCGACACGCTGCTGGGTGCCGCGGAATTCGCCACCAGCCCGCCGGTGGACCCCGGCGGAGAGGTCACCCGGGCGCTGTGCCTGGCCGTCGACCCCGACCTGCTCGTCACGGTCAACGCGATGACCGGTGGTTATGTCGTCGCCGATTCGTCCGACGGCCTGGGCACCGCCAGCCACCCGGGCGCGGGGCAGGCCGCGGCGGTGGCTTGGCTAGACCGGCTGCGCGCTCTCGCCGGCCGGATGTGTGTCACCGCGACGCCGTACGCACAGGTCGACCTCGATGCCCTGCAGCGCGTCGGCGATCCCGGACTCACGTCGTTCGCGACCACCGGATCCGCCGACCTGGTCGACCAGATCCTCGGTGTCACCTCGGTGCGTGGGGCCACCCTGGTCGGCGACGGACCGCTGACCCAGCCTGTCGTCGATCTGCTTGGTGGACAAGGAAATACGGTGGCCATCGCGGCGGCCGAATGCGCGGCACAGGATGCGGGTACCGGCGCTGCCGCCACCGCCGACCTGGCGGCCCGGCGGCTCACGCCGCAGGTGGTCACCGCGCCATTCGACCCCACCGTGGGTGCCGCCCTGGCCGGGGTGGGCGACAAGCCTCTGTCGCCGTCCTACCTGGACTCGTCGCTGTCGATTCCGCTACAGCACGATTCGGCGACCGCCCGCAGACAGGACGCACTGGGGTCGATGTTGTGGCGCAGCCTGCACCCCGACACCGAGCCACGCAGCCAGATCCTGATGCCACCGCTGACCTGGCACCTGCAACCCGATGACGCCCAGGCCATTCTCACCACGCTGGCCACCACCATCAGATCCGGGCTGGCCACTCCGCAACCGCTGCAGTCGGTGATCAGGGTGGCCGGTGCCGCACCCGAAGCGCCGGAGCCCGTCGCGTTACCGCCGACCAGTCCCACCGCGCGCTTCGACGACACCGTTGTCGCCCAGATCGCCTCTCAGGTGGGTCGGCTCTGGGGTCTGACCGCGGCCCTGACCACCAACCACCAGACCGGTCTGACCGGGATCCAGTACACGGCACCGTTGCGCGAGGACATGCTGCGCGCGCTCAGCCAGGCCGAACCCGCCGACGTCCGCAACGGACTGGCCGGCCGGCGCCTGGAGGTGGTCGGCGACACGATCGCCGACCTGTTCAACGCGGTGACGATCGTGAACCCCGGCGGTTCCTACACGCTGGCGACCGAGCACAGCCCCCTCCCCCTGGCCCTGCGCAACGACCTGGCGGTGCCGATCCGGGTCAAGCTGGCGGTCGATGCCCCGCCGGGGATGACTGTGACCGACGTCGGTGAGCAGGAGCTGCCACCGGGATTTCTGCCGCTACGGGTACCGATCGAGGTGCATTTCACCCAGCGCGTCGCCGTCGACGTCGCGCTGCGCACCCCGGACGGCCTGCCACTTGGCGAACCCGTCCGACTGTCGGTGCACTCCAACGCATACGGCAAGGTACTCTTCTTCATCACCCTGGCCGCTGCTGCCGTGCTGGTCACACTGACCGGCCGACGGTTGTGGCATCGCTTCCGAGGTCAACCCGACCGCGCCGACCTCGACCGCCCCGAACCCCACAGACCATGACCCCTCTAGCGAGATGTGAGCGCACCGCTCGAGCGACTGCGCGAACGGATCGCCCATGAGACCCCCCGCACACCGGACGCCGGTCGCCGAAACCCCGCCGCGCGCGGCGACGGCTCCGCATCGTCAACGGCCGCCGGCCCGCGCGGAACTGTCCGATGCGGCCGTCGTCTCCCGGTCCTGGGGCATGGCGTTCGCGACGCTGGTCAGTCGTATCACCGGGTTCATCCGTATCGTGCTGCTCGCGGCAATCCTGGGCGCCGCGCTCTCGAGTTCGTTCTCGGTGGCCAACCAGCTGCCGAATCTGGTGGCCGCACTGGTGCTCGAGGCGACCTTCACCGCGATCTTCGTTCCGGTCCTGGCGCGCGCCGAGCGCGACGACCCCGACGGCGGCGCGGCGTTCGTCCGGCGGCTGGTCACCCTGGCCACTACGTTGCTCCTGATCACGACGGTGCTGTCGGTGCTGTGCGCGCCGCTGCTGGTGCGCCTGATGCTGGGCAGCGACCCGCAGGTCAATGAGCCGTTGACCACAGCCTTTGCCTACCTGTTGTTGCCTCAGGTCATCTTCTACGGGTTGACCTCGGTGTTCATGGCAATCCTGAACAACCGCAACGTGTTCAGCGCGCCGGCCTGGGCGCCGGTGGTCAACAACGTCGTGGCGATCCTGACGCTCGGCCTGTACCTCATCGTGCCGGGCGAACTGTCGGTGGACCCCGTCGAAATGGGCAACGCCAAGCTGCTGGTCCTGGGGATCGGCACGACACTGGGCGTGGTCGCGCAGGCGGTGGTGCTGCTGATCGCGATCCGTCGCGAGCACGTGAGCCTGCGGCCCCTGTGGGGTATCGACGACCGGATCAAGCAATTCGGCGCGATGGCCGCCGCGATGGTGCTCTACGTGCTGATCAGCCAGGTCGGTCTGGTGATCGGAAACCAGATCGCCAGCACGGCGGCAGCATCGGGCCCGGCCATCTACAACTACACCTGGCTGGTGCTGCAATTGCCGTTCGGCATGATCGGCGTGACCGTGCTGACCGTGGTCATGCCGCGGCTGTCGCGCAACGCCGCGGCCAACGACAACCGCGCCGTGCTGGCTGATCTGTCGCTGGCAACGCGCCTGACGATGGTCACCCTGATCCCGATCGTCGCGTTCATGACCGTCGGCGGCCCCGCGATCGGCAGCGCATTGTTCGCCTACGGCAAGTTCGGCGAGGTCGACGCGAACTTCCTCGGCATCTCGATTGCGCTGTCGGCGTTCACGCTGGTCCCCTACGCGTTGGTGCTGCTGTATCTACGGGTCTTCTACGCCAGGCAACAGCCGTGGATTCCGATCGCGATCATCGTCGTGATCACCATGGTGAAGATCGCCGGCTCGCTGATGGCTCCACACGTCACCGACAACAGGGAGCTGGTGGCCGGTTTCCTCGGGATGGCCAACGGACTCGGTTTCGTCGCCGGCGCGATCGCCGGCTACCTCCTGCTGCGGCGCGCGTTACGTCCCCCGGGCGGTCGCCTGGTGGGTTTGCCGGTGGTCCGCACGATCCTGGTGACGACTGCGGCGTCGTTGCTGGCGGGGCTGATCGGCTATGTCGTCGACCGTCTGCTGGGGCTGCACTCGCTCACCGAGCACTGGGGCGGCGCGGGCTCGCTGCTGCGTTTGACGGTGCTCGGATTCATCATGCTGCCGATCATCGCCGCGGTGATGCTGACCGCCAAAGTGCCCGAGGCCGTCGCTGTCCGGCGGGTCGTGTTGCGCCGCCTACGCAGGGGCGACGAGGTAGCCGCCGCCGTACCGGTCCTCTCCGAGTCCCGACCTGCTTACCGCCCCGTCAAGTACTCTGAGCAGAGAAATTCAGGCCGGGGAGGGCCCTGGGCGATGCCGCCGACCCATGGACCACCCCGGTACGAACCGCCCAGACACGTTGCGGGTACGGGAACGGCGAAAGGAGGGGCGATGGCCGACAACCCCTCGAGCGGTCCGCTGGCCGACGCCACCCAGAAGCTGCCGCGGCAGAGTGCCGACGACTTCCAGCCCGACCTGTCGACCGAATCTGCCGACGACGTGGTGTCGACCACCAGCCTCGCCGCCGGTCCATCCCGGCCGGGCGCCGACTTCGCGGGCGACCCCAGCCGAGAGCCGCTGCCGTTCGATGCCCCACGGGATCCGTCCGTGGAATCCGGCGCCACCGACGACGACGTCCACCTGATCCCGGGGGCCACCATCGCCGCGGGGCGCTACCGGCTGCTGGTGTTCCACGGCGGACCGCCCAACCTCCAGTTCTGGCAGGCCCTCGACACCGCGTTGGACCGTCAGGTCGCGTTGACGTTCGTTGACCCCGACGGTGAGCTTCCCGATCCCGAGCTTCAGGAAATCCTGTCCCGCACACTGCGATTGAGCCGAATCGAAGCGCACGGCCTGGCGCGCATCCTCGATGTCGCCGACACCGGCACCGGTGGGCTGGTGGTCTCGGAGTGGATCCGTGGCGGCTCGCTGCAGGAGGTCGCCGACACCGCACCGTCGCCGATCGGCGGCGCCCGTGCCATCCAGTCGCTGGCCGCCGCGGCCGAGGCCGCCCACCGCGCCGGAGTCTCCCTGTCGATCGACCACCCCAGCCGGGTGCGTGTGAGCGTCGAGGGCGATGTCGTGCTCGCCTTCCCCGCGACCCTGCCGGACGCCACTCCGGAAGACGACATCCGGGGTATCGGCGCATCGCTGTACGCCCTGCTGATCGACCGGTGGCCGCTACCCGAGAACGGCACACCCGGCGGCCTGCAACCGGCATCGCTGGACCCGGCGGGACTACCCGTCGAACCCCGTTCGGTGGATCGCGGCATCCCGTTCCAGATTTCAGCGGCCGCCGCGCGCTCCGTCCAGGAGGGCGGCGGAATCCGCACGGCATCAACACTTCTCAACCTGCTGCAGCAGGCCACCGCGCTGGCCGACCGTACCGAGTTGATGGAGCCCGTCGACAGCAGCCAGGAGCGGGCCACTGCCGCCGGGACGCTGTCCGACGACCAGGCACGCGCCAAGAAACGACGCGCGTTGATCATCGGCGGCAGCGTCGCAGGTGCCATCGTGCTGGTGGCCTTGATCGTGTTGGGGTCAGTGCTGAGCCGTATCTTCGGTGACGTCGGCGGTGGCCTCGATGGTGACCAACTCGGCCTCAACCCGCAGACGTCGTCCGCTCCGACGGAGACCACCGCCAGCGGCGGCATCGTGAAACCCACCCGCGCCACGGTCTTTTCACCCGAGGGTGAGGCCGACGCGCCCAGTCTGGCCGGGTTGGCGATCGACGGCGACCCCGCGACCGTGTGGCCGTCCGACACCTACTCCGACCCCGCCCCGTTCCCGGGATTCAAGAACGGCGTCGGCCTGATGCTCCAGCTGCCGCAGCCGACCAAGGTCGGTGCCGTCACCATCAATGTGACCAGCACCGGCACCCAGGTGCAGATCCGGTCATCGTCGACGCCCACCCCCTCGACCCTCGAGGACACCACCGCGCTGACGCAGCCGACCGCCCTGCAGCGGGGTAACAACACCATCCAGGTCAACGCCTCGGAGCCCACCTCCAACGTGCTGGTGTGGATCTCCACGCTGGGCACCGTGGACGGTAAGAGCCGCACCGACATCTCTGAGATCACCCTGCGCGCCGCGCAGTAGTTCTGCACAGCCCACCGCTCGGGTGAAGTGCCTGCCGCCGGAGGCCCGCCTACTGTCCGGCGCGTGACCAGCACCGCAGTTTCCCGCAGCGACGCAGAGTTGCTGATCGCCCACGTCGGTGGGGACCGTGACGCCTTCGCCGAACTCCTCGCCCGGCACCAGAGCCGGCTCAGCGCCCTCGCCGCGCGCCGCAGCCGATGCCCCGAGGACGCCGCCGACGCCCTGCAGGACGCGTTGCTGGCGGTGCACCGTTGCGCGGCGTCCTTCCGCAACCAGGCGGCGGTGTCCAGTTGGTTGCACCGGATCGTCGCCAACGCCTGCATAGACCAGAACCGTCGGGCCAGTGCTCGGACGACGCTGCCGGTGGACGACACCGTCACGGCGGTACCGGACCGCACATCGCAGGTCGAGACCGCGATCCTGGTCCGCCGTGCGCTGATGACCCTCAGCGACGAGCAACGCGCCGCCGTGCTGACGGTCGACATGTACGGCCATTCCGTCGCCGAGGCCGCCCGTCTGCTCGGGATCGCCGAGGGCACGGTCAAAAGCCGCCGGGCCCGTGCACGGGCCCATCTCGCCACCGTGCTCGGCCCCCTGCGCGACTGACGGCGGCGCACCGGACACACTGATGGGGTGGGCACCCCGACCGATCCCGATGTGCCGCCGCACCAGGTCACCGGGATCGGCGACGGGGACGCGCTCCACAGCGTGCGCCCGGGGGCCGGCGTCGCCCGGCTGATCGGCCTGGGCGCCGGCGCGCTCGCCGTCCTCGCCGCCGTGGGGTTCGGCACCGCCGCCCTGCTCCGGGCACCGGTGACCACCGGGTCCACCCCCACTTCGGCTCGGCACATCACCGTCAGCGTGCCGGTGATCCCGATGACGCCGGGCCAGATCGTCGACCTGCTGGGCCAGCCACCGGACTACGGAGGGCTCAGGGATCCGGTGCGGCGCGGCGCATGCCTGGCCGGCCTCGGCTATCCGGCCTCCACACAGATCCTGGGCGCGCGGCCGGTGCAGGTCGACGGCATGTCCGGGGTGGTGCTGGTGGTGGCCGGCGATGCCGAGAACACCGTGACGGCCATTGCCGTGGCCTCCACCTGCAACGCCGCCGACACCGGGCTGCTGGCGTCGACGTCGGTCCAGCGCCCCTGATCACGCTTGTCGGACAGCCGCCGTGGGTCGGGCGCCGCGCGGGAACAGGCGGGCCTACCCTGGTGTTTGTATTCGTGCTACAGCCGGTATCCGGCTCTCGGCAGAAAGGCCCGCATGAGCTCGACCATCCATGACGTCATCGTCATCGGTTCCGGCCCCGCCGGTTACACGGCAGCCATCTACACCGCCCGTGCACAGTTGTCCCCGCTGGTGTTCGAGGGCACCTCGTTCGGCGGTGCCCTGATGACCACCACCGAGGTGGAGAACTTCCCCGGGTTCCGCGAGGGCATCACCGGTCCCGAACTGATGGACGAGATGCGCGAACAGGCGCTGCGATTTGGCGCCGACCTGCGCATGGAAGACGTCGAAGCGGTGTCGTTGGAGGGTCCCGTCAAGACGGTAACCACGTCCGACGGCGAAACGCACCAGGCCCGCTCGGTGATCCTGGCGATGGGCGCCGCGGCGCGCTACCTGGGTGTCCCCGGCGAACAGGAACTGCTCGGCCGCGGCGTCAGTTCATGCGCCACCTGTGATGGCTTCTTCTTCAAGGACCAGGACATCGCCGTGATCGGTGGTGGTGACTCCGCGATGGAGGAGGCCACCTTCCTGACCCGGTTCGCGCGCAGCGTCACGCTGGTGCACCGTCGCGAAGAATTCCGTGCCTCGAAGATCATGCTCGAACGCGCCAAGGCGAACGACAAGATCACCTTCCGCACCAACGCCGCGGTGCTCGCGGTCGAAGGCGAAGGCACCGTGACCGGCCTGCGTCTGCGGGACACCGTCACCGACGAGGAGTCCACCCTGGCGGTGACCGGCGTGTTCGTCGCGATCGGTCACGATCCGCGCTCCGAACTGGTCCGGGACACGCTGGACGTGGACCCGGAGGGCTACGTTCTGGTCCACGGACGCACCACCGCGACGTCGGTGGAGGGCGTTTTCGCCGCCGGCGACCTCGTCGACCGCACCTACCGCCAGGCCATCACGGCCGCGGGTAGTGGCTGTTCAGCCGCCATCGACGCCGAACGCTGGCTGGCAGAAGCCGAGGAACATGACTCTGGCCACACCGATGACACCGATCTGATAGGAGCGCAACAATGACCGCCACCGACAAGGAACACGCCACCGTCACCGTCTCGGACGATTCGTTCGCCGATGACGTGCTGAAGAGCGAAACCCCTGTGCTGGTTGACTTTTGGGCAACCTGGTGCGGTCCGTGCCGAATGGTCGCGCCGGTGCTCGAGGAGATCGCGACGGAGCAGTCCGGTGCGCTGACGGTCGCCAAGCTCGACGTCGACGCCAACCCCAACACCGCCCGCGACTTCCAGGTGGTCTCGATTCCGACGATGATCCTGTTCAAGGACGGCGAACCCGTGAAGCGCATCGTGGGCGCCAAGGGCAAGGCGGCCCTGCTCCGCGAACTCGCCGACGTCGTCGGCTGACCTGGCTTTTCCCTCCTGGGAGCAGTCCGGCGGCGCAGGCGAATCGCCGACAGTACCTCGGCAGTCAGCCTGGCGTTTTCCTGTTTCGGCCGCCGGTCTGCGACAATATTGCGGAGTCTTCCTGACCTTGGTCGGCATCGTGAACGCCGTCGACCACCGTGACCGAAGGGCCCAAATAGATGTCGAGTCCCAGCCACGGAGACCCTGGGGACGCGTTGCGTCTGGGTGTTCGGGGCCTCGCAGTCGCCGAGATCCGGGCCGCACTTGCGGCCCTGGGCCTGGTGGACAGCCCGGACGCCGATCTGACCACCGGCAAGCACGTCGCCGCCGACCTGTTCGACGGCGACCTACATGACGCGGTGCGCGCATTTCAGCAGCACCGCGGGCTGCTCGTCGACGGCGTTGTGGGTGAGGCCACCTACCGTGCCATCAAGGAAGCGTCCTACCGCCTCGGCGCACGCACCCTCAACCACCAGTTCGGTGCGCCCATGTACGGCGACGACGTCGCCACGCTGCAGGCCCGACTGCAAGATCTCGGGTTCTACACCGGCATGGTCGACGGCCACTTCGGTCTGCAGACCCACAACTCGCTGATGTCCTACCAACGCGAGTACGGGCTGTCCGCCGACGGTATCTGCGGCCCGGAAACCCTGCGCTCGTTGTACTTCCTGGGATCCCGTGTCACCGGCGGATCGCCACACGCCATCCACGAAGAGGAACTGGTGCGGCGGTCGGGTCCCAAGCTGTCCGGTAAGCGGATCATCATCGATCCCGGCCTCGGTGGTGCCGACCACGGCGTCATCACCCACGGCCCGGCGGGACCCATCGGCGAAGCAGACATCCTGTGGGACTTGGCAAGTCGGCTCGAAGGCCGGATGACCGCGATCGGGATGGAGACGTTCCTGTCCCGGCCGGCCAACCGCAGCCCCAGTGATGCGCAACGCGCGGCGACGGCCAACGCTGTCGGTGCCGACCTGATGATCAGCCTGCGCTGTGCTGCTCAGCCGAATGCGTCAGCCAACGGTGTCGCGTCATTCCACTTCGGTAACTCGCACGGTTCGGTGTCGACCATCGGCCGCAACCTCGCCGACTTCATCCAGCGGGAAGTGGTGGCGCGCACCGGATTACGCGACTGTCGCACACACGGTCGCACCTGGGACCTGCTGCGCCTGACGCGGATGCCCACCGTCCAGGTGGACATCGGCTACATCACCAATCCGCGTGACCGCTCCATGCTGGTGTCGACGCAAACTCGGGATGCCATCGCGGAGGGCATCCTGGCGGCCGTCAAGCGCTTGTATCTGCTGGGCAAGAACGACCGTCCCACTGGCACTTTCACGTTCGCCGAACTGTTGGCGCACGAACTCTCCGTCGAGCAGGCCGGGCGCTAGGCGCGGGTCACCGCAGCTCTTTACGCATCGCCAGACCCAATGGGCCGCGGCCCTGCCCGACCAGTTCAAAACCTTTGCGCTGGTAAAGCTTCTGCGCAGGGTTGCGCACATGGACATTCGAGCACAGCGCGTCGACCTCGCCTGTGCGGCGCCGGAACAACTCGTCCAGCAGGGCGCCTCCGACTCCGCACCCGCGCATCCCCGGCACGACGCCGATGCACAACTCCGGCAAGGGGATTCCGGTGGCATCGACCAGCAGTGGCGGTTCATCGTGGAACGTCCACACCGCCCCCAGGCTCACCCCGTCGGAGTCCGCGGCGATGATGGGCACTTCATCGCCCGACGGCAGGAGGCTACGAACCTCGTCGGAGTCCGCCGGCGGCAGCGGCCAGTCCTCGATGACGCAGGCGTGGCGAGCCATCTCCGCGATGAAGGCCGTGTCCTGGCAACTCGCGGCACGCAGGACCAACGAACCCATTGCTGCGGCCGATCAGTGGTTGATCTGTGGCGCGGACACCGCGATGGGCGACGCGCCGGCCCCCACCGGTTGCAAAGCCGCGCTCTGCAGCAGGCGTTCCAGTGCCGCCTCGACTTCGGCTTTCCAGCCCAACCCCTTGTCGAGTTCGAGTCGCAACCGCGGGAAGTACCGGTGCGGTGACACGACGACAAAGCCGACTTCCTTGAGGAAGTCGGCCTCGATCATGCACTGCTCATACGAACAATCCCCCAACGCCGCGACCACGGTCATCAGATCGGGCTCGATGATGCGCGGATCGCTGAGCTGGGCGGCATCCGCGGTGCGCCCGAAGGCTTCAAGTGCACGCACACCACGGCGAACCATCTCCGCGATGACTTGAGCGATCAGGCTGTGCGGCAGCCCATCCGACTCGTGTCCGGGTTCGACCGCCATGGATGTCAGCAGCACCGCGTCGGCACTGACCGGGCCGGTCGGCAGCCGTAGCACGCGCGGCACCGCATGCGGGGGTGCATAGAGGATGTAGCCCAGGCACTGAGCCTCCCCCTGTTTGGCATCCTCACTGTCTGGCCGCTCGAGCGTGGCGACCTGACCGCACGACCCCCACTCCAGCATGACCATCGACAGCCACGCTTCCTTCTCGAACTCAGGGTCGGCCAGATGGTCGTCGCCACCGACTACGTCCGGATCGACCTCCCAGAACACGCATTGCCTGGCGTGCTTGGGCAGCTGCTCGAAAGCCTCGAGCCGCAATGGCGTGATGCGAGCAGACACTAGATTTCCCGGCCTCCCTGCGGTGCGGTCATGCGCAGCAGCCCCTCCAGGATAGGAGCAGATCGGCCGCTGCCACCACCTTCACACCAATTCTGTCAATCACAATGGCGGACAAGAGCTTTCGTTCCTCAGAGGTCGCGTAATCATGCTTCGGCGGCACAGCCGTCACAGTGACATAACTATCCGGTATCACCCGTCCTCGGCTTTCGGTGACTTTCGGCGACTTCTAGTGACCAGTCTTGTCCATCAAGTCGACAAGACGTTGTAAGTCCTCCACCGACCCGAACTCCACCACGATCTTGCCTTTTCGTTTGCCGAGGCTCACCGTGACGCGGGTGTCGAACGCACCCGAGAGCCGCTCAGCAACATCCTGCAGTCCAGGCATCTGGATGGGCTTGCGCCGTGGCGCCGTGGGCGTGCCCGGGCCGGCCCGGTTGGCCAACGTGACAGCCTCCTCGGTGGCGCGGACCGACAAGCCCTCCGCGACGATCCGAGCTGCCAGCTCCTCCTGCGCTTCAGCACCCGCATCCAGCGATAGCAGTGCCCGTGCATGTCCCGCCGAGAGCACCCCGGCGGCCACCCGGCGCTGCACGGCGATCGGGAGGCGGAGCAGTCGGATCATGTTCGTGATCAACGGACGGGATCGCCCGATCCGTGCGGCAAGTTCATCGTGGGTGACCCCGAACTCGTCAAGCAGCTGTTGGTATGCGGCCGCCTCTTCCAACGGATTCAGCTGCACGCGGTGAATATTCTCCAGTAGTGCATCGCGGAGCAGATTGTCATCGGCGGTCTCACGGACGATGGCCGGGATGGCGTCGAGACCGGCAGCCTGTGCGGCACGCCAGCGCCGCTCCCCCATCACCAGCTGGTAGCGCGGTGCGTCACTGTCCGGCAGCGCGCGCACCACGATCGGTTGCATGAGGCCGAACTCGCGGATGGAGTGCACCAGCTCGGCCAGCGCTTCGTCGTCGAACACCTGGCGCGGCTGACGGGGATTGGGTTCGATGGCGGCCGGGTCGATCTCGCGGTAGACGGCTCCCACATCGGACACCGGCGCCGGGGCCTGGGCCGGGGCCTGCGGCGGTCCGCCGAACACGGCGTCGGCCGCGGCGTCACCCATCCGGGGTGCCGTCGATTCGCCGTCGGCGGGACCGGTCGGAATCAAGGAGGCCAGTCCTCGACCGAGGCCACCCTTGCGACGAGACGGCTGCGTCATTGTTGTCCCTTCCCGGCGGGGGCGGCCCCGCGTTCCGCAATTTCTCGGCTGGCATCCAGGTAACTCATCGCCCCGCGTGATCCGGGGTCGTAGTCGATGATCGTCATGCTGTAGCCGGGCGCTTCCGACACCTTGACACTCCGCGGGATGACCGTACGCAATACCTTTTCTCCGAAGTAACGGCGGACCTCCTCGGCAACCTGGTCGGCCAGTTTGGTTCGGCCGTCGTACATCGTGAGAAGGACGGTGGTGACATTCAGGTTGGGGTTCAGGTGCGCCTTGACCATCTCGATGTTGTTCATCAACTGCGACACCCCTTCAAGGGCGTAGTACTCGCATTGAATAGGTATCAGCACCTCGGGTGCTGCCACGAGCGCATTGATGGTCAACAGGCCCAACGACGGCGGGCAGTCGATGAAGACGTAGTCGAAGTCGGACTCGGCAAGTTCGGCCAACGCGGTGCGCAACCGGTTCTCCCGGGCCACCATGCTGACCAACTCGATTTCCGCACCGGCCAGGTCGATGGTCGCCGGTACGCAGAAGAGTCGATCACTGTGCGGGCTCTGGCGCAGCGCCTCGCCCAACGGGATCTCGCCGATGAGGACTTCGTAGGAGGACGGGGTGCCCGACTGCCGCCGGTCGATGCCGAGCGCGGTGCTCGCGTTCCCCTGCGGATCCAGATCGATGACGAGCGTCTTGAGTCCCTGCACTGCCAGGGCGGCGGCGAGGTTCACCGCTGTCGTCGTCTTCCCGACCCCACCCTTCTGGTTGGCGATCGTGAACACCCGGCGGTGCAGCGGTCGAGGCAACCGATTACTGGTGTGCAGCACCTGCGTCGCTCGCTGGGCGGCCGCGCCGATCGGTGTGTCAAACTCGCTCGAGCCAGACGGCTCCGCCCATGTTTCACGTGAAACATCGGCGCGCCGGGCGATCGGCGGGCGCGAGGGCCCCGGTTGTGTGCTCATCGTCCCCTCCTCGCCGACGCTCTTGGCCGGCGCCCTTTCTGCTCGGACCGGTGCGCGACGACCACGGTTGCCGGCGGATTCAAATAGCTCTCGCCACATCTCATCACCCTCACATCACCGGCGCCCAGTGACGCCAGAACACGCCCATACTCCGCCAGTTCGGTGTCGGCGCGGTCACCTTTCATCGCCAGCATTCGCCCCCCGATTCGCAACAGGGGAAGACTCCAGCGCGCGAGCTTGTCGAGCGACGCAACGGCCCTCGATGTGACAGCATCGGCTTCGCCCTGCGTCTGGATGACGTCACGATCCTCAGCTCGACCGCGGACCACTTCGACATTGGCGAGACCCAGATCGGCCACCACCTCGGACAGAAAGGTCGCGCGTCGCAGCAATGGTTCGACAAGGACGATACGAACAGCCGGCGCTGCCATCGCGAGCGGGATGCCGGGTAGGCCGGCGCCACTTCCGACGTCGATCACGCGCTCTCCCGGCGACACCAATTCGGCGACCGCTGCACTGTTCAGGACGTGGCGGTCCCAGATGCGCTCCGCCTCCCGAGGACCAATAAGGCCGCGCTCCACACCGATGCTGGTAAGCAATTCGGCGTAGCGCGCGGCCTGTGGGAGGAGCTCGCCAAACACGGCTGCCGCCTCCTCCGGTGCCCCAGAACCGTCATGTTTCACGTGAAACATCCTCCGGTCTTCGGCGCCGTTGAAGAACTACATTCGTGTAACTCGTCTCGATCAGTCGAGCAGAACAACAACACGTCGTGACGGCTCCACGCCCTCACTCTCGCTGTGCACACCGACGATAGCCGCAACCGCATCGTGGACGATCTTGCGCTCGAACGGCGTCATCGGAGCCAGCTGCTCACGCTCACCAGACTCGAGGACGCGACGCGCCACCTTGTCGCCGAGCGCGGCCAGCTCTTCACGACGGCGCCGCCGCCAGCTCGCGATGTCCAGCATCAGCCTGCTGCGTTCGCCGGTCTTCTGGTGTACCGCGAGTCGGGTCAACTCCTGGAGGGCATCGAGCACCTCGCCCTTGCGTCCGACCAGCTTCTCCAGATCGTCACCGCCATCGATGCTCACCACGGCGCGGTTGCCCTCGACGTCCAGATCGATGTCACCATCGAAGTCGAGGAGATCCAACAGCTCCTCGAGATAGTCGCCGGCAATCTCGCCTTCGGCGACGAGCCGCTCCTCGAGATCGGCGGTCGAGCCCTCGGGATTCTCGGGGTTCGCCGCCCTGTCCTCCACCGTCTCCGTATCCACTGCTGCGGATTCGGTCTGCTCGTCGTTGGTATCGGTATCTGTCATATCCGTCTTGTTTCCCTCTCGTGTTCACTGCGGGTCTGTGGTGAAGCGGCGCGACGACTCAGCGCTTTCGCTTCTTGGGTCTGGCGCCCGGGCGCGGGCTGCGGTTCTGGGCGCTCCCCTGCTGCCCGGTTCCGCCGGTGCCCTTGTCCGGGGTCTCGGTGTCCGCTGACTCCTCGGTCACGCCCTCACTGGGCTCGGTCAACTCGCCGCTGTCCACCGCCGTCGACTTCTTCGGCTTGGCCGGCTTCACCCCCGGCGCCGGCGCATTGGCAGAGCGGCGTTCGATCGCCTCTTGTTTCTTGGCTTCTTCTTCTTTTTCGATCTTGCCGAACACATAGTGCTGCTGCCCGAAGGTCCAGATGTTATTCGCCAACCAGTACATGATGATGGCCAGCGGCAGGAAGGGTCCGCCGACCACGACGCCGAGCGGGAACACATACAGCGCCAGCTTGTTCATCATGGCGGTCTGCGGGTTGGCGGCGGCTTCCGGGCTCTGGCGAGCGACCGAGGCCCGGCTGTTGAAGAATGTCGCGACACCAGCCAGGATCATGATCGGCAGACCCACGGCGATCACCGCGGCGCGGTTGAATTCGGTGAATGCGTCCAGACCCGTGGTCTGGATCATGGTGGCGCCCAGCGGAGCGCCGAAGAGGTTCGCATCGAGGAAGTGACCGACGTCCGTCGCACTGAACACGTAGTTGCCGACAGCCCGGTTCTGCTCGACCGTCAGGTGGATCTGACCGAAACCACCCTGCGTACGGTTGAAGGACCGCAGTACGTGAAACAGCCCGAGGAACACTGGGATCTGAGCGAGCATCGGCAGGCAGCCCAGGATGGGATTGAAGCCGTGTTCCTTCTGCAGCTTCTGCATCTCCAGCGCCATGCGCTGACGGTCCTTGCCGTACTTCTTCTGCAGCGCCTTGATCTGTGGTTGCAGTTCCTGCATCTGCCGAGTGGTCCGGATCTGCCGGACGAACGGCTTGTAGAGAATCGCGCGCAGGGTGAACACCAGGAACATCACGGACAGGGCCCAGGCGAAGAAGTTGGTGGGACCCAGGAGGAAGGCGAACGCCTTGTACCAGACCCACATGATCGCCGAGACCGGATAGTAGATGATGTCCAGGCTGAACCAATTAAACATGCGACTCGTTCCTGCCGTTGTCGGCGGTGTCGTTCTCTGGGGGCGGACCCTGCTGCTGCGGATGGTGATCCGGTATCGGGTCCCATCCTCCCCGATGCCACGGACCACACTTCACGAGGCGGACGATCGCCAACCATCCACCGCGTACCAAGCCGAATTCCGACAGCGCCTCGACCGCATACTGACTACAGGTCGGCATGAAGCGACATGTCGGCAATCTCAGTGGCGAGACCATGTGCCGGTACGTCTGGATGACCGAGATGACCATTCGCACAGGCAGGTGTCGGACGTTGTGCTGACCCCGGTTCATCGGCCGGCACTCAGACGATCGCGCGACCTTTTCATGGCCACACGGAGTTCTTCTTCGAGCCGTGCCGACGCGGCGTCCCGACTACTCGGGAGCGCACGGATCACGACGCGGTCGATGGTGTCCAACTCGCCGAGCACCTGACGCGCAACATGACGAAGCCGCCGTGCCACGCGATGGCGTTGCACGGCGGTTCCTACTGCTTTGGTGACTACCAGACCAACCCGGGGTCCACTGCCGCCCTCCCCCGAATCATCGCGACGCACATGCACCACGAGATCGGGTTGGACAACACGCACCCCCTGCTTGACCGTGGCACCGAATTCGGTGGACCGGGTCATCCGGTACTGCGCGGGGAGCACCGTCTGTCACTGCCTGTGAAGGATCAGGCAGTCAGTGAACGGCGACCCTTGCCACGCCGGCTGGACACGATCGCGCGCCCGGCGCGGGTCCGCATCCGCAGGCGGAAACCATGCACACGTGCACGGCGCCGGTTGTTCGGCTGGAAGGTCCGCTTGCCCTTGGCCACGGCTGTTTCTCCTCATTGCATCTGGCTCCGGGCAGCCCATGGGCGACCGCGCAGCCGTTGGTAAGCTCTGCGTCCTGCTGGTAATCGGCGCGATCGTCCGGATTCATGGTGTGACATCCGGGTTCGCCGCCGCATCGCCTGCTTCTGGGCGACTGTTCGAGGGTACTGATCGCGGTTCGCTGGGTCAAACTTGCCCTACCACACCGAAGCCCCTCGCAAGGGCCGGTTGCGCACGTCGGCCGCGTCGCCGAAGACCCGTTCAAAGTTCGTTTCAATAGATGTTGCAGAACGGTTGGCACTCCGAGATAAAACTGTTAGCTTCTGCGAGTGCCGTTCTTCGGGGAGCGGCGAACGACAACGCAAGCGAGGACCTCGGGGGCATCCACACCGCATCCACCAACAGGTGTGATTCATTCGGAACGTCCCGATCGACCGTCGCCGGTAGGCTGCTAACGAAGTCAGCTGTCCTGTCCACATCTGTGGATAACTTTGTGGACAGATCGGACTTCGTCCTATTGTTCGTTGTCCGATTGTCACCCACCGAGTCCGAAGCAGGGGGATTTGTCGTTGAGCGATGATCCCGGCGCCGGTTTCGCCACGATGTGGAACGACGTCGTCGCCGAACTCAACGGCGAATCCGATGCCTCGGGTTCCCGGTACCCAGGTGTCCCGACCAACGGCGACAGTCTGAACCGGCCACTGACCCCGCAGCAAAGAGCTTGGCTCAAGTTGGTCCAGCCCCTGACTATCGTCGAGGGGTTTGCTCTGCTGTCGGTTCCGAGCAGTTTTGTGCAGAACGAGATCGAACGGCACCTGCGCATCCAGATCACCGACGCGTTGAGCCGCCGGCTCGGTCAACGCGTCGAACTGGGTGTCCGCATCGCGCCGCCGTCCGATGACGAGCCCGACGAACCGGCTGACGGGTCAGCCGCCGACGCCACCACCGAAAACGACAGCGACGAAGTCGACGAAGATCGCGAAGCGCTCGCCAGTGCGCACGAGTCGTGGCCGTCGTATTTCACCGAGCGGCGGCCCAACGGCGCCACCGCCTCGTCACAGGGCACCAGCCTCAACCGCCGCTACACGTTCGACACCTTCGTCATCGGCGCCTCCAACCGGTTCGCCCACGCGGCGGCCCTGGCCATCGCCGAAGCTCCGGCACGCGCATACAACCCGTTGTTCATCTGGGGTGAATCCGGGCTGGGCAAGACCCATCTGCTGCACGCTGCCGGTAATTACGCGCAACGCCTCTTCCCCGGCATGCGGGTCAAGTACGTCTCGACCGAAGAGTTCACCAACGACTTCATCAACTCACTGCGCGATGACCGCAAGGTCGCGTTCAAGCGGAGCTACCGCGACATCGATGTGCTGCTGGTCGACGACATCCAGTTCATCGAGGGTAAGGAAGGTATCCAGGAAGAGTTCTTCCATACCTTCAATACGCTGCACAACGCCAACAAGCAGATCGTCATCTCGTCTGATCGCCCGCCCAAACAACTTGCAACACTCGAAGACCGACTGCGCACCCGGTTCGAGTGGGGTCTGATCACCGACGTCCAACCACCGGAACTCGAGACGCGTATCGCGATCCTGCGTAAGAAGGCGCAGATGGAACGTCTCGACGTACCCGACGACGTCCTCGAGCTGATCGCCAGCAGCATCGAACGCAACATCCGTGAACTCGAGGGCGCGCTGATCCGTGTCACGGCATTCGCGTCATTGAACAAGGCACAGATCGACAAGGCGCTCGCCGAGATCGTGTTGCGCGACCTGATCGCCGACGCCAGCACCATGCAGATCTCGGCGGCCACCATCATGGCCGCCACCGCCGAGTACTTCGACACCACCGTCGAGGAGTTGCGCGGGCCCGGTAAGACCCGCGCCCTTGCGCAGTCCCGGCAGATCGCGATGTACCTCTGTCGCGAACTGACCGACCTCTCCCTGCCCAAGATCGGTCAAGCCTTCGGCCGCGACCACACGACGGTGATGTACGCGCAGAAGAAGATCCTCAACGAAATGGCTTATCGCCGCGAGGTCTTCGACCATGTCAAGGAACTCACCACCCGTATCCGTCAGCGTTCCAAGCGCTGACCGAGTCCCGAACTGCGATGCGTGGGCCTGTCTCACGCCGCCGCGGCGTCCCAATCTGCAAAAAACTTCCGTAACTGTCGTCGCACTCGTCACACCGATCCGGTGTGTAATTCCCTGTGCACAACCTGCGCGGCATCTGGACGGCATGTGTGGGCTCCGTGAACAACAACCCGCTTCTACACAGCCGCGACGAGCCGTCCTCACAACCATGCACCGGCCATCCACACCCCCGCGGCGCTGTGTGCTGGCCGAACGACATGTCATCCCCAGTCTGCACAGCCCCTAATACTGTTACTCAGTTCTCTCTCTAGATTGCTCTCCTGAAGAAAGCCGTTGGGGACAGCGCGTGCACAGACCCGTCGAATCACCTCATCAGGGCCCCAGGTCAGCCGATGTCAGCCCGATCGAATAGCTTTCAAGTTACGAACGAAAGCTTTACGGTTGTTCTTCGACCGCGGTTACAGGTCCGTCGGCGGGGGCGTGTGTTGTCGGCGCTGCGGCCGGGAGCAACCGTGGGTATGACTTTTCTGTGCAGGAGTGAAGGGACGCTATGGCTGTGGATAGCCCCTCGACGTCGGTTGGCACCGATCTCAAGTGCCGTCTGGTTCGAGATGACTTCGCCGACGCTGTGGCGTGGGTGGCTCGCAATCTTCCGACCAGACCGACCGTGCCGGTGCTGGCCGGGGTGTTGCTCACCGGCACCGACGAGGGCCTGACCATCTCGGGATTCGACTACGAGGTGTCCGCCGAAGTGCAGGTTGCCGCCGAAATAGCTTCTCCAGGAAGCGTTTTGGTGTCCGGGCGGCTGTTGTCGGACATCACCAGGGCGCTCCCCGCGAAACCTGTCGACCTGAGCGTCGAAGGCACCAGGGTGTCGTTGACCTGCGGAAGCGCTCGCTTCTCGCTGCCCACCATGGCGGTCGAGGACTATCCCACGCTGCCGGAGCTGCCCGAGGAAACCGGTGTCCTGGCATCGGATTTGTTCGGTGAGGCCATCGGCCAGGTCGCGGTCGCGGCCGGTCGCGATGACACGTTGCCCATGCTGACCGGGATCCGCGTCGAGATTTCTGGTGAGGCAGTGGTTTTGGCGGCCACTGACAGATTCCGTCTCGCAGTTCGCGAGTTGACCTGGTCCACCACGGGTGCGGACACCGAGGCGGCGGTGTTGGTGCCGGCGAAAACTCTGGCCGAGGCCGCCAAGACCGGCGCATCCGGAACCGACGTGCATCTGTCCCTGGGGGCCGGTCCGTCAGTCGGCAAGGAAGGCCTGCTCGGCATCAAGAGCCACGGCAAGCGCAGCACCACTCGCCTCCTCGATGCCGAGTTCCCGAAGTTCCGTCAGTTGCTGCCCGCCGAGCACACCGCGGTCGCGACCATCGCGGTCGCGGCGTTGACCGAGGCGATCAAGCGCGTCGCTCTGGTGGCCGACCGTGGGGCGCAGGTTCGGATGGAATTCGACGAGGGCACCCTGAAGCTGTCGGCCGGTGCCGACGACGTGGGCCGGGCCGAGGAGGACCTGCCGGTTGAATTCGCCGGCGAACCGCTGACCATCGCGTTCAATCCGACCTACCTGACCGACGGGCTGGGATCGTTGCACTCGGAGAAGGTGTCATTTGGCTTCACGACGCCGAGCAAGCCCGCAGTGCTGCGGCCCGCCGGTGGCGAGGATTACGAGAACCCGACGGGAACCGGCCCTTTCCCCGCTGTTCAGACTGATTACGTATACCTGCTGATGCCGGTACGTCTGCCTGGCTGACATCGCCGGTACCGAGTGAGGCCCACCGCGCGACGAAAGGGATGCTGGTATGCAATTAGGACTGGTTGGACTCGGCAAGATGGGGTTCAACATGCGGCAACGTCTGCGGGAAGGCGGCCATGAGGTGGTGGGTTACGACCCACGCCCCGAGGTTTCCGACGTCCCCACCCTGGCCGCGCTGGCAGAAGCGCTCGAGGCGCCGCGCGTGGTCTGGGTGATGGTGCCGTCCGGCCCTATCACCGACGACACCATCAAGTCGCTCGCCGACGTGCTGAGTGAAGGCGACCTGGTGATCGACGGTGGCAACTCGCGGTACACCGAGGATGGACCGCACGCAGAACTGTTGGGCCAGAAGGGAATTTCCTACATCGACGCTGGTGTGTCGGGTGGCATCTGGGGACTCACCGAAGGTTACGGCTTGATGGTCGGCGGTTCCGACGCTGACGTCGCACGGGCCATGCCGATCTTCGAAACCCTGCGCCCGCCGGGTGAGCTCGCCGACGGATTTGTCCACGCCGGCCCAGTCGGTGCGGGGCATTTCGCCAAGATGGTGCACAACGGTGTCGAGTACGCGCTGATGACCGCCTACGGCGAAGGTTACGAGATGCTTGCGGCGGAGGACCTGATCAAGGATCCGCAAGCGGTGTATCAGGCCTGGACCAACGGCACCGTGGTGCGATCCTGGCTGCAGCAGCTGTTGGCGAAGGCTCTCAAAGAGGATCCGAAGCTCGACGAGATCACCGGTTACGCAGAGGATTCCGGCGAGGGTCGGTGGACCGTCGAAGAGGCCATCCGGCTGCGGGTCCCGGTACCGAGCATCGCGGCCTCACTGTTCGCCAGATTCCTGTCGCGGCAGGATGACTCGCCGACGATGAAGGCAGTCGCGGCACTTCGCAACCAGTTCGGCGGCCACGCGGTCAAGCGGGTCGGCTTGTCCGGGTAGGGCTAGTTGTTCGTACGCCAATTGGCACTGCGCGATTTCCGGTCGTGGCAGTCGGTGGACCTCGAACTGGAACCGGGCCGCACGGTGTTCGTCGGCCCGAACGGTTACGGCAAGACCAATCTGGTTGAGGCGCTGTGGTATTCGTCGACACTCGGGTCACACCGAGTGGCGACGGACGCACCGCTGATCCGGGCCGGGGCCGACCGCGCAGTGGTCTCGACCATCGTGGTCAACGACGGTCGGGAGATTGCGGTCGACCTGGAGATCGCGTCGGGCCGCGCAAACAAGGCACGCCTCAACCGGTCTCCGGTGCGCAGTCCCCGTGAAGTGCTCGGCGTGCTGCGGGCGGTGCTGTTCGCACCCGAGGATCTGGCGCTGGTGCGCGGCGACCCGGGTGAGCGGCGACGGTATCTCGATGAGCTCGCGGTGGTGCGCCGGCCGCGGATCGCGGGTGTGCGTGCCGACTACGACAAGGTCATCAGACAGCGCACTGCGTTACTGAAATCTGCTGCCGGAGCTAGATATTCGGCGGCCCGCGGAGACAGTGCGCTGGAGACGTTGGACGTGTGGGATGGGCACCTCGCCGAGCACGGTGCCGAACTGATCGCCGCCAGGCTGGAACTCGTCGCCGCGCTGGCGCCGCAAGTCGAAAAGGCCTACCAGCTTTTGGCTCCGGCGTCCCGGCCAGCCGCCATCAGTTATCGGAGCAGCATCGAATACGGCGACCCGTCCACACCGGATGTCCAGATGTTGCGGGCGGCACTGTTGGATGCGTTGGCGCAGCGCCGCTCGGCAGAACTCGAACGCGGAGTCTGCCTGGTCGGTCCTCACCGCGATGACCTGGAGTTGGTACTGGGCGATCAGCCTGCCAAAGGTTTTGCCAGCCATGGCGAATCGTGGTCGATGGCGCTTGCGTTGCGCTTGGCGTCCTATGAACTGCTGCGCGCCGAGGGTGCTGAACCGGTGCTCCTGCTCGACGACGTGTTCGCCGAACTCGACAACGCCAGGCGAAAGGCACTCGCCGACGTCGCCGCAACGGCTGAGCAGGTACTCGTGACAGCCGCTGTGCCCGAGGACATTCCACCAGACTGGTCGGCCAGGCGTATCCCGATACTGCTCACTGAAACCGATGGCGACGGCAGGATCTCGGTACTGACATGACCACTGATGACGATCCGGACGGCGCGCCGCCGCCGTCGGACGATGATGATGATGACGGTATTGCTCCCCCGGCGCATCTGGCGCATCTCAAGGGGATCGATCTGGTACGCCGGACGCTGGAAGAAGCCCGGGGCGCAGCACGCAGCCAGGGAAAGGATGTGGGTCGAGGCGGCCGGTCCCCTGCGCGGGTCAAGCGGTCGGGGCCCGGTAAGCGGCGTACTTGGTCGGGCCCCGGACCTGACAGCCGGGACCCACAGACCCTCGGTGCGGCCACCAATGATCTCGCCAGGAGCCGCGGGTGGGACCGCAAGGTGTCCGAGGGGTCGTTGTTCGGACAGTGGGAAACGGTGGTCGGTGAACAGATCGCCGAACATGCAACTCCGAGTGGCCTGCGCGACGGAGTACTGAGCGTCGTCGCCGAGTCGACCGCTTGGGCGACGCAACTACGGATGGTGCAGGCGCAGCTGCTGGCCAAGATCGCAGCGGCGGTCGGTGACGGTGTGGTGACCTCGCTGAAGATCACCGGTCCCTCGGCGCCGTCGTGGCGGAAGGGCCCCCGGCACATCTCAGGCCGCGGCCCGCGGGACACCTACGGTTGAGTGGCAACCATCTTATTGGCTGAGAGCCGCGAGGAGACGGTTTTCACAGCAAGCCGTCGTCCTGAGACACCCCTTGTCGCGAAATTCCGTGCACGGCGCAACTAGCTGGCTGGAAACGCGGCCTGAGAATCAGTCCAGTCGGTGTTTCGCGCTAAACTGGAGCGAAGACTTGCTGCGGTGACTGGACCGCGTGCACGCGAACCCCGAGGAGTGCTGTCCCATCGTGGCTGCCCAAAAGAAGAATGACGCATACGGTGCTGATTCCATCAAGGTACTCGAAGGGCTTGAAGCCGTCCGTAAGCGTCCCGGCATGTACATCGGGTCCACCGGCGAGCGCGGCCTGCACCATCTGATCTGGGAAGTCGTCGACAACGCGGTCGACGAGGCGATGGCGGGGTTCGCGACAAAGGTCACCGTGCGGCTCCTGGAGGACGGTGGCGTCGAGGTCACCGACAACGGGCGAGGTATCCCCGTCGCCATGCATTCCACAGGTATCCCCACCGTCGACGTCGTGATGACGGTGCTCCATGCCGGTGGAAAGTTCGAAGAGGGCGCATACAGCGTGTCCGGCGGTCTGCACGGCGTGGGTGTCTCAGTCGTCAACGCGCTGTCGACACGGCTCGAAGCCGACATAAAAACCGACGGTCACGAATGGTTCCAGACGTACGACAACTCGGTGCCCGGCCAGTTGAAACAGGGCGAGAAGACCAAGGAGACCGGCACCACCATCCGGTTCTGGGCCGATCCCAATGTCTTCGAGACCACCAACTACGACTTTGAGACGGTCGCGCGGCGCCTGCAGGAAATGGCCTTTCTGAACAAGGGCCTCACCATCGAGCTCAGTGATCTGCGCGTCACCGCAGAACAGATTGTCGACGACATCGTCAGCGATACGGCCGAAGCGCCGAAGTCGGCCGAGGAGAAGCAGGCAGAACAGGCCGCCCCGCAGAAGGTCAAGCACCGGACTTTCCATTATCCGGGCGGGCTGGTCGACTTCATCAAACACATCAACCGCACCAAGACGGCCATCCAGCAGAGCATCATCGGTTTCGACGGCAAGGGCACCGGCCATGAGGTCGAGATCGCGATGCAGTGGAATGCCGGTTACTCCGAGTCGGTGCACACCTTCGCCAACACCATCAACACCCATGAAGGCGGCACCCACGAGGAAGGGTTCCGCGCGGCGCTCACGTCGGTGGTCAACAAGTACGCCAAGGACAAGAAGCTCCTCAAGGACAAGGACCCCAACCTCACCGGCGACGACATCCGCGAAGGATTGGCGGCCGTCATCTCGGTGAAGGTCAGCGATCCGCAGTTCGAAGGTCAGACCAAGACCAAACTCGGCAACACCGAGGTGAAATCGTTCGTGCAGAAGGTGTGCAACGAGCAGCTGACGCACTGGTTCGAGGCCAATCCGGCCGAGGCGAAGACCGTTGTCAACAAGGCGGTGTCATCGGCGCAGGCCCGTATCGCGGCCCGAAAAGCGCGAGAGTTGGTGCGTCGCAAGAGCGCAACGGATATCGGCGGCCTTCCCGGTAAGTTGGCCGACTGCCGCTCGACTGACCCGCGCAAATCCGAACTGTATGTGGTGGAAGGCGATTCCGCCGGCGGCTCGGCCAAGAGCGGTCGTGACTCGATGTTCCAGGCGATCCTGCCGTTGCGCGGCAAGATCATCAACGTCGAGAAGGCACGCATCGATCGCGTGCTGAAGAACACCGAAGTCCAGGCCATCATCACGGCCCTGGGCACCGGCATCCATGACGAGTTCGACCTGGCCAAGCTGCGGTACCACAAGATCGTGCTGATGGCGGACGCTGACGTTGACGGCCAACACATTTCGACGCTGCTGTTGACCCTGCTGTTCCGGTTCATGCGTCCGCTCATCGAAAACGGTCACGTGTTCCTGGCCCAGCCGCCGCTGTACAAGTTGAAATGGCAACGCTCGGATCCCGAATTCGCCTACTCCGACCGGGAACGCGACGGCCTGCTCGAAGCGGGTCGGGCGGCGGGCCGGCGCATCAACGCCGAAGACGGTATCCAGCGATACAAGGGTCTCGGCGAGATGGATGCCAAGGAACTCTGGGAAACCACGATGGACCCCTCGGTGCGCGTGCTGCGCCAGATCACGCTGGATGACGCCGCCGCAGCCGATGAACTGTTCTCGATCCTGATGGGCGAGGACGTCGAGGCGCGCCGGAGCTTCATCACGCGGAACGCCAAAGACGTTCGCTTCCTGGATGTTTAACCCTGTGCCGCGGCTATTGGACGGCTCGCTCTAACCAGAGGAATTCATGACTGACACCACGTTGCCGCCCGGCGACGAAGCCGGCGACCGGATCGAACCAGTCGATATCCAGCAGGAGATGCAGCGCAGCTACATCGATTACGCGATGAGCGTGATCGTGGGCCGCGCGCTTCCCGAGGTGCGCGACGGCCTCAAGCCCGTGCATCGCCGTGTGCTCTACGCCATGTACGACTCGGGCTTCCGGCCCGACCGTGGCCACGCGAAATCCGCACGCTCCGTTGCGGAGACGATGGGTAACTACCATCCGCACGGCGACGCATCGATCTACGACACCCTGGTCCGGATGGCCCAGCCGTGGTCGCTGCGGTACCCGCTTGTCGACGGTCAGGGCAACTTCGGTTCGCCGGGTAACGACCCGCCGGCCGCGATGCGCTACTGCGTCACCGGTGATGCGATGGTGCGGCTTCCGATGGGCCAGTCGGTGCGGATCGGTGATGTGGTTCCGGGCCAGCGGCCCGAGACCGATGCCGTCGTAGACCTCAAAGTCCTTGACCGCAACGGGAATCCGGTAGCGGTGGATCGCGTGTTCCACTCCGGCGATCACCAGACCTTCACGGTGTCCACCACCGAGGGCTACAGTGTCACCGGAACGGCCAACCATCCGCTGCTCTGCCTGGTCGATGTTGCGGGTGTTCCGACCTTGCTGTGGAAACTGATCGAAGAGATCCGGTCGGGCGATGTCGTCGTTCTGCAGCGGAGCTTGCCTGCTGAGCTCGGGCCGGCCGATTGGCATCCCACTCTCGAAGCCCTGCTCGCGGGAGCCTTCGTCAGCGAGGGGTTTGTGTCGGAGCGGCGGGCAGGGTTCAACAATCTCGATCGCAACTTCTTCGACATGGTGGTCGCCGCCTACGATGCCGTCGTCGGTGGGCGTCGGTACCTATCGACCCGCACGATTGCGTCCGGCTCGGTTCTGCATGAACTCGACATCCACGACGTGACAGCTCTCAAACAGTCAAGGCTGTGGGAGATGGTCGGCGCACGGTCCGCCGCCAAGCGCATCCCGGAGTGGGTGTGGGAATCGGCCGCGCCCGTGAAACGCGCTTTCCTGCAGGCCTTGTTCGAAGGCGACGGTTCGTGTTCGATTCTGCCGCGCGGCACAGTGCAGATCTCATATTCGACCCGGAGCAGGCAGCTCGCCGTTGATGTTCAACAGATGCTGCTCGAGTTCGGGATCACCTCCCAGCGCTACCTGCATGCCACCGGCGAGTACAAGGTGGCGATCACGAATCGCGCTCAGGCAGAACTGTTCTCGGCCCAGGTCGGTTTCGGCGGCGTCAAGCAGGACAAGTTGTCCGCTATCCTCGAGTCGTTGCCGGCCGACCCGAAGGGCCTTGACGGCGACCATGTTCCGGGCCTGGCGCGGTTCATCAGGACCCACGCCGGCGGCCGGTGGGTCGACAAGGAGTGGCTGAACAAGAACAACGTCGACCGTGTGTCGCGCTGGCGCAGGCGTGGTCAGGAGATTCTGAGCCATATCGCGGACCCTGATGTCCGCGCGATCGCGACGGATCTGACCGACGGCCGGTTCTACTACGCCAGGGTGGCCAGCGTCGTCGAAGCCGGCGTGCAAGCCGTCTACAGCCTGCGGGTCGACACCGATGACCATGCCTTTATCACGAATGGTTTCGTCAGCCACAACACAGAGGCGCGGCTCACTCCCCTCGCGATGGAGATGCTGCGTGAAATCGACGAGGAGACAGTCGATTTCGTCCCGAACTACGACGGCCGCGTACAGGAACCCACGGTTCTGCCGAGCCGTTTCCCCAACCTGCTGGCCAACGGTTCCGGGGGTATCGCGGTCGGGATGGCGACCAACATCCCGCCGCACAACCTGCGCGAGCTGGCCGAGGCCGTGTACTGGGCGCTGGAGAACTTCGAGGCCGACGAAGAGGCCACGCTGGCCGCCGTGATGGAGCGGGTCAAGGGACCCGACTTCCCCACCCACGGTCTGATCGTCGGTACCACGGGGATCTCGGACGCCTATAAGACCGGCCGCGGTTCGATCCGGATGCGCGGTGTGGTCGAGATCGAAGAGGACTCGAAGGGTCGCAACTCGTTGGTCATCACCGAGTTGCCGTACCAGGTCAACCACGACAACTTCATCACCTCGATCGCCGAGCAGGT